>JALYYI010000060.1 GCA_030946705.1 Actinomycetota bacterium
TGCCATCACCGCGGCGGCGGGAAGAGCGTCCGGGTGGCCCTCCGCGACCCACCTAAGGCCGTGAGCTCCCCCGATCCCGGCGCGAAGTAGCGGGAAACCTGCGAGCGGGCCGACCGGTTTACAGCGACCGCGCAGCTCTCCCCCGACCCCGGCGCGAGGCAGCGGGAAACCTGCGAGCGTTACCGGACGACGGCGGCGGTGAAGGGGGGCAGTTCGATGCCGGCCTCCGTCAGCCGAACCGTCCCGGTGCTGAACCGTTCCGTGCTGAGCACGACCACTCGGGCGCGCAGGAACCCTGCCGCCGCCTCGGTCCCTGCGTCCACCCCCGGCATTGCGCCCGGAGTTGCGCCCGCCGCGGGCACCTCCGGGCCCAGGGGCACCACGCGGGCCTTATCCCCCAGGTTGACCGCAACAATGACGTAGTCCGCCCCGCTACCGCGGTGCATCACCAGCCAGCGTCCGTCCTCACTGAAGTCCACCCTCGTGGTGCCGAAGTCAGGATCGGTGAGGGCCGCCGTCGCCCGCCGCAGCCGGGCCAGCTCCCGGTACAGCCCCAGCAATCGGGCATGATCCCCGTCGCCGGCCTCGGCCCAGTCCAGCTTGGACCGGGTGAATGTTGCGGGATCCTGCGGGTCCGGGACCACGCTTGGGTCCCAGCCCATCCGTTCGAACTCCCGGATCCGCCCCTCCGCGGTGGCCCTGCCAAGCTCGGGCTCCGGATGAGAGGTGAAAAACTGCCAGGGCGTGCTGGCGCCGAATTCCTCCCCCATGAACAGCATCGGAGTGAACGGGCAGGTCAGATTCAATACCGCGGCCACGGCCAGCAGGTCGTACCCCACCTTCGCACCCAGCCTGTCGCCGGTGGCCCGGTTACCGACCTGGTCGTGATTCTGGATGCAGACCACGAGCTGCCAGGTGGCCGCGGCGAGGGGATCGATCGGCCGGCCGTGGTGCCGGCCGCGGAAACTGGAATAGGACTCGTCGTGGAAGAACCCGCCCCGGAGCACCTTGGCGAGCGAACCGATCGAGCCGAAGTCCGCGTAGTAGCCCTCGGTCTCACCGGTGATGTTCACATGCACCGCGTGGTGGAAGTCGTCACTCCATTGCCCCGCCAGCCCGTAGCCGTGTGCTGCGCGCGGATAGATCAGCCGGGGATCATTCAGGTCCGATTCGGCCACCAGGAACAGCGGTCTGCCCAGCTGCACGGCCAGGGCGTCCGTGCGGAGCGCGAACTCCTCGAGAATGCGCACCGCCCTGGTGTCCCGGAGCGCATGCACGGCATCGAGCCGCAGCCCGTCCACGTGGTAGTCGCGGAACCACATCATGGCGTTCTCAAGGATGTATGCCCGCACCTGGTCCGAACCCGGACCGTCCAGGTTCAGCCCGTCGCCCCAGGTGTTGGCCGCGCCGGGCGCCAGATACGGTCCGAAACGGGGGAGATAGTTCCCGCTGGGCCCAAGGTGGTTGTACACGACGTCCTGGATAACGCCCAGGCCACTATGGTGCGCCGCATCCACGAAGCGCTGGTAGGCCGCGGGGCCGCCGTACTCCTCCTGCACGGCGTACCAGAGCACGCCGTCGTAGCCCCAATTGTGCGGGCCGTTGAAGGCATTGACCGGCAGCAGTTCGATAAAGTCCACCCCCAGCTGGACCAGATAATCCAGCTTCCCGATGGCCGCATCGAGAGTCCCTTCCGGCGTAAACGTGCCCAGATGCAGCTCATAGATCACGCCGCCGGCCAGCGGCCGTCCCGTCCAGCTGCCGTCCCCCCACGCGTGCGCACCGGCGTCAAAGGTGCGCGAGAGCTGGTGGACACCGTCGGGCTGGCGCCGGGAACGCGGGTCCGGAAGAGCTGGATCCTGCCCGTCCAGCAGATAGCCGTAGTCCACCTCGGCCACCTCCGGCACGGCCGTCGGATGCCACCAGCCGTCGGCACGTCGGGCCATCGGCAGCTGCTTGCCATCCGCCAGCAGCGTGACGGAGCCGGCTTCCGGGGCCCACACATCAAAGCGGCCCTCCGGCGGCTTGCTCATGGCAGCTCCTTCTGCAGGACCAGCAGGGCCACCGGGTAGCTGGCCAGAATCTCCCGGACGGGGGTGGTCCCGGCCGGGAAGCTTCGTCCGGTGAGCCGGTCCGTGGCCGGCAGCGGAAGTTCGACGGCGGTCTCCCGCCAGCCGCCGCCGGCCTCCAGCCCGCGCGGCAGCCGGGTGGCCAGCGAAACGGCGCCGCCGCGGTCGAAGGCGACCAGATGGTCAGCCGCCGGCCCCCCGGCGGTGAACGGGGTGTATCCGGTGAAGAGCCCGGGCTGGTCGCGCCGCAGGCGAAGGACCGTCGCCGTGACCAACAGTTTGGCCTGCTGGCTTCCGGCTGGGGGCAACGAATGGCCCAGTTGCGCCAGCAACCGCTCCCGGAGGCTGAAGTCCACCTCCCGCCGGTTGTCCGGATCCGTCAGCGACTGCTCCCACAGCTCGCTGCCCTGGTAGACGTCCGGAATCCCGGGAATGGTGAGTTGGAGCAATTTGGCGCCCAGGGCGTTCGAGGTCCAGTACGGCTGCAGCCGCGCCACGAAGGAGCCGATCAGGCCGCCGACCTCCGGGTTGTCGAACACCGCGTCCACCAGCTCCGCCAGCGATCGTTCAAATGGCTCATCCGGGTCCGTCCAGGTGGTCGAGGTGCCCGCCTCGCGGGCGGCCTTCAGGGCGTAGCCCTGCAGTCGTTCCCGGCTGGCCGGCCACGCGCCGACGATCGACTGCCAGAGCAGATTCTCCAGCGGGCCGTCGGGCAGCGGCGCCAGCCGGCGCAGTCGCCCCAGCAGCTCCGCCCATTCGCCGCTGAATTCGGACAGCACCGAAATCCGCGCCCGGGCGTCCTCGCTGCGTTTCGTGTCGTGGGTGGTCAGCGCGTTCATGGTGTGCGGCACGCGTGCCTGGCGCTCGGCCATGAAGTCGTGGAATTCTTGCGGCGAGCGGGACCAGATGGCCGGGTCCGCGCCCACCTCGGTCAGCGACGTCAGCCTGGTGTAGCGGTAGAACGCGCAGTCCTCCACCCCCTTGGCCATGACCATCCCGGAGGTCTGCTGGAACCGCACCGGAAGCTGGCCGCCGGATTCGGTGTCCTCCTCCGCCGCATCCGGCTCGTTGCCGGCGAAGGACAGCAGCGGCAGCAGCGCCTCCACGGCCGGCGCGAGGTCCGGCCGACGGCGTCGGGCGCCCTCGGCCGCCCGGTCGAGGTGTTGCCGGCCAAAGGGTAGGTAGGTCCGGTAGACATCAAAGTTGCTGATCAGCTCCGCGATGGTGTCCACGGCCACGGATTGAGCCTGCTCAAGCGGCGGCCCCGGCGTCCCGTTTTCCGCACCGGACCGGGCCCCGGCGGTTTCCATCGGTGTGCCGGGCGGAATCAGCCGGGCCAGCCGCCGGACCTCGGAATTGAGCATCCCGTCCGCCACCGCCCGTTTGGTGCCATGGATGAGCTCGGCATAGTCGCATTCGGTGCCGCGCAGCCCGGTGTCGATGGCTGTCAGCGGTTCCTCTCCGGCGGGGTCCACGAACAGCCGGTCCAGCTGGGCCAGCGCGTCATAGCCGGTGGTCCCCTCACACCGGAAGCCCCCGGGCATCACCTCTCCGGGCTCGAGGATCTTTTCCACCAGCACCAGGGCGTCTCTGCTGGCCGCCTTGAGCCGCTCCAGATAGCCGGCCGGGTCCGCGAGTCCGTCCGGGTGATCCACCCGCAGTCCGTCCACCCAGCCCTGCCTGACCCACCGCAGGATCTGGGCGTGGGATTCGTCGAAGACCCAGGGCACCTCCACGCGGATCCCCGCGAGCGTGTTGACCGCGAAGAACCGCCTGTAGTTCAGCTCGTGGTCGGCCCGGCGCCAGTCCATGAGCTCATAATTCTGGCGGGCGTGCACCTCCCGGGCCCAGCCGCCGGAAGTTGCGCCCCCGCCGTCGTCGTAGGTCCCCTCCGCCAGCGGAAAGCGGTGCTCGAAGTAGTGCAGCTCGGCGGACGCGGCCGAGACCACCACCTCCACCTTCTCCAGATCCGCCTCGGAGCCGAGCACCGGCAGCCGGATCTTCCCGTCTCCGGCTTCCCAGTCGACGTCGAAAGCCTCCGCATAGCGGGAGCGGCGGCCCTCCTTCAGCAGCGACCACCACCAGGGGTTGTCCGCCGGCGTAGCCACCCCCATATGGTTCGGCACGATGTCCAGCAGGATGCCCATTCCCGCGGCATGGGCCTTGTCCGCCAGCGCGGCCAGCTCCGCTTCGCCGCCCCGTGCCGGGTCAAGCAGAGACGGGTCCACGACGTCGTAGCCGTGCTGCGAGCCGTCCTCGGCCTTGAGCAGCGGCGAGAGGTAGATCCAGTCGGCACCCAGGGCGCGGAGATAGTCCACCCTGGCAGCCGCGTCGGCCAGGGTGAACCCGGGGCGGATCTGGAGCCGATAGGTGGATGCAGGCATTTTCATGGGCAAGTTTCCTTCGCTCGGTGGGATCCTGCGGCGACTGCGGCGGCTACGAGGCCGGTTCCGCCTCCGGCTCCGGGCGGGACTCCGGCTCCGTGCCGGTCTCCGGCTCCGGGCGGGACTCCGGTTCCGTGCCGGTCTCCGGTTCCTTCTCCGGCTCCGTGTCAGCGCCGGCCAGCACGGCCAGCGAAGCGGCCACCGAATGGTCCGGTTCCTCCACCGGACCGGAGTGCGCCCGCAGTACCACCAGCGACTTGGCGGAAACGCCCAGACGGGCGCCAGCTTCCAGGGTCTGCGAGTGCGCATATTCTCCGGCCGTATCGATCACCACGTCCCACTTAGGGGCGAACTCCGCAGGCGGCAGCGTGAAGTCCACGGTGTCATCGTGGGCATTGAAGTAGAGCAGGAAGTTCACGTCGCTGATCCGTGCGCCGCGGGAGTCCACCCCGGCGATGCCGTCGCCGTTGAGGAAGACGCCGATGGTGCGGCCGAAACCGCTCCCCCAGTCCTCGGGCAACATTTCCTTGCCGTCCGCATTCAGCCAGACGATGTCCGGCAGTTTCTCTCCCACGCCGCGGCGGACCGGGCGGCCGGCAAAGAAGCGGCTGCGGCGGAAGGTGGGGTGCTCGTGCCGGAGCCGGCTGAGCGCGGCGGTGAACTCCACCAGCGGCGCGTCCATGGCGTCCCAGTGGATCCAGGTCAGCTCCGAATCCTGGCAGTAGCCGTTGTTGTTGCCCTGCTGGCTGCGGCCCAGCTCATCGCCGTGCAGGATCATGGGCACGCCCTGGGAGAGCAGCAGCGTGGCCAGGAAGTTGCGCTGCTGGCGCGCGCGCAGGGAGAGGACTTTGGGGTCATCGGTGGGCCCCTCCACCCCGCAGTTCCAGGACCTGTTGTGCGATTCGCCGTCGTTGTTGTCCTCGCCGTTGGCCTCGTTGTGTTTTTCGTTGTAGGAGACCAGGTCGGAGACGGTGAAGCCGTCGTGGGCCGTGACGAAGTTGATCGAGGCCACCGGCCGGCGCCCGGAATGCTCGTACAGGTCGGAGGAACCGGTCAGCCGGGAGGCGAATTCACCCAGGGTCGCCGGCTCACCCCGCCAGAAGTCCCGGACCGTGTCCCGGTACTTACCGTTCCATTCCGTCCACTGCGGCGGGAAATTGCCCACCTGGTAGCCGCCCGGCCCCACATCCCACGGTTCCGCGATCAGTTTGACCTGCGATACCACCGGATCCTGCTGGATCAGTTCAAAAAAGGTGGACAGTTTGTCCACGTCGTAGAATTCGCGGGCCAGCGTGGAGGCGAGGTCGAAGCGGAAGCCGTCCACGTGCATCTCGGTGACCCAGTAGCGCAGCGAATCCATCAGAAGCTGGAGCGCGTGCGGATTGCGCACGTTCAGGGAATTCCCGGTGCCGGTGTAGTCCATGTAGTGCTGTTCGTCGTCGTCCACGAGCCGGTAGTACGCGGCATTGTCGATGCCCCGGAAAGATAGCGTGGGGCCCAGGTGGTTGCCCTCCGCCGTGTGGTTGTACACCACATCCAGGATGACCTCGATGTCCGCCCGGTGCAGTGCACGGACCATCGCCTTGAACTCCTGCACCTGCTGTCCCACGTCCCCGGTGGCGCCGTAGCCATTGTGCGGGGCGAAGAAGCCGATGGTGTTGTAACCCCAGTAGTTGGACAGTCCCTTATCCCGCAATGTGTGGTCCTGGACAAACTGGTGCACGGGCATCAGCTCAATGGCGGTGACGCCGAGCTTCTTCAGGTGCTCAATCACGGCCGGGTGTGCCACTCCGGCGTAGGTCCCGCGCTGGTCTTCGGGTACCTCCGGGTGCATTTTGGTCAGGCCCTTGACGTGCGCCTCGTAGATGACCGAGCGGTGGTACGGCGTGCGGGGCAGGCGGTCACCGTCCCAGTCGAAAAACGGGTTCACCACCACGCCCAGCATCATGTGCGGGGCCGAATCCACGTCGTTCCTCGTGTCAGGCTCGCCCATCTCGTAGGAGAACAGTGCCGGTTCCCAGTCGATCGCCCCGGCGACGGCCTTGGCGTAAGGGTCCAGCAGCAGCTTGTTGGGATTGCAGCGCTGCCCCTTCGCCGGGTCGTAGGGTCCATGGACCCGGTAGCCGTACTTCTGGCCGGGCTGCACCTGCGGAAGGTAGCAGTGCCAGACGAAGCCGTCCACCTCACGGACATCCACGCACAGCTGCTCGCCCTCGTCGTCGAACAGGCACAACTGGATGGCCTCGGCCACCTCGGAGAAGATCGCGAAATTGGTGCCGTTGCCATCAAACGTGGCTCCCAGCGGATAAGCGGATCCGGGCCAAACTTCCACACGCACTCCTATAAGTCAAACAACTGATCGGCTCAGACAACTGATCGTCAGGCTACGAACTGTTTCAGTTCTAAGTTACAGCGCGTCTGCGGCAATTCACGGATGGGCTCCGTTCGGGGCCAGCAAATGACGCCACACGGCGGGTACGGCGGCGCCGACGTCCTGCGCCCTGAGCGGACCGCCGCCGCTGGCCAGCGCCCCTGCGCGGCCATGCAGGCTGGCCCCGGCGGCGGCCAGCGCGGCCCAGCGGTCCTCATCGGCGATTCCCAGCGCCCGGAAGCGTTCGACGTCGTCCGCAAGTGCCGCCGCGAGCGCCCCCAGGATGCCCGCCAAAGTGTCCCCGCTGCCGGCGGTTGCCAGCCACGGCGTGCCTTCCGACTGGCTGAAAACCGTCCCGCTGGGGGAGGCGACGACGGTGGTCGCGCCCTTGAGCAGGACCGTAGCGCCGGTCATTTTGGCCGCCCGGCGGGCGTAGGCCAGGGCATCGGCTTCGATCACCTCCCTGCTCACCGAGCCGCCGCGGGCGTTCAGCAGCGAACCCAGCTCGCCGGCGTGCGGGGTCAGGATGACGTGCGGATCAACGGACTCCGGCAGCACCGGCAGGGCGCCGGCATCGGCGACCACGGGCAGTCCGGAGGCGAACGCGTCGCGGGCCCGCTGCAGCTGGTCCTCCCCGCCCAGCCCCGGCCCCACCAGCCATGCCTGCACCCGGCTCTCCGCGACCGATCCCTCGCTGCAGACGACCTCCGGGCTTTGGCTGTGGATCAGCGCAGCAACCGGTCCCGGTCCCAGGTAGCGGACCATCCCGACGCCGCACGCCAGCGCGCCGGCGCAGCTGAGCTGGGCGGCGCCCGGATACATGCTGGAGCCGGCCACGATGCCAAGCACACCGCGGCTGTATTTCTGGCTGCCGCGCTCCGGCGCGGGCAGCAGCGCCGCCAGGTCGCACGACTCCAGCCGGCGCAGTCCGGCCGCCCGAAGATGGTCCGCCAGGCCGATGTCGATCACGGAAATGTCCCCGGCATATCCTTCACCGGGCGGGGCCAGCAGGCCCGCTTTGGCGGCGCCGAACGTCACGGTGAGGTCCGCCCGCAGCACCGGCGCGGAGACTTCCCCGGTGTCGGCGTTCACACCGCTGGGCAGATCACAGGCGACGACGGCGGGGCCGTGGAGGGATTTCAGCTGCCGGACAACCGCGGCGGCGGGCTCCCGCAGTCCGCCCCGGGCACCGGTTCCCAGGATCCCGTCGATGATGACGTCCGCGGCGGCTGCCTCGGCCAGGAAGCCGCCCAGCGCTGCGG
>JALYYI010000065.1 GCA_030946705.1 Actinomycetota bacterium
GGGGCTCTGCGAACGCTGCAACCAGGCTAAGGAAGCCCCCGGCTGGTCCTCCCGACCACGCCCCGGACCCCGGCACACCGTCGAAACCCGGACCCCGACCGGCCACACCTACCGCTCCACCGCACCACCACTGCCCGGAACCACCCTGACACCACCCGGCACGACGATGACACCGCCGGGCAACGGTTCACCAGGCGGATCGAAGGCGGAAACCGACGGTGCGGACCCCAAAGAGCTGCGCCGGCGCGAACACAGCCGCGCCGCCCGGACCCGGGGCGTCCACAGCCGGTTAGCCGAGCTCAGGATCGCCAGCGCGGACTGACCGTCGGCTAGCCGACGTTCACGACGATATTGCCGCGCGTGTGGCCCTGCATGCTGAGACGATAAGCATCGGCGGCCTGTTCCAGCGGGAAGGCCTTGGCGATCTCCACTGTCAGTTTGCCGGCCTCGGCCAGGTCGGCGAGCGCCTTCAGATCGTCCTCTGACGGGCGGACCCACATCCACGTTCCCCCCTGCTTGGTGACCTCCGCGTCGGCGATGGACGCCTGCCGGCCACCGTCCTTGAGGACCACGAGGGTTACGTCCAGCACTCCGCCTACCAGATCGGCGACAACTGAGCCCACGCCGCCGGATCCCCCGTGAATAAGCACAGTCGCCCCCGCCGTCAGGCCCAACCGGGTAAGGACCTTGTAGGCGGTGAGTCCGGTGAGCGGCAGTCCTGCAGCCGACCGTGACGGGGAATTGGATGTCCATTATGCCGTCCAGGTGGCCGGCCCATGATCTTCCAGTCGACGGGATTCACCGAGGCACTCTTGACCTTGATCAGCACCATACCGGGGCCGACCATGGGCATCGGCTGGTCAGTAAGTTCCAGAACGTCGGGGTTTTCCGTACGTGCTGTAGGTGATTGCCTTCATGTCCGGTGCAATGGGCCGGCGGCCGCCGTTGTTCCGGCCCTATGCCGGTTGGAGCCTCCGGCGTAGACTTCAGCTACTTCAGCATCACCGGTTATTCGGCACCAGCGGCGGAAACCAGGGCAAGCTTATGAACTCAGCGACCACGGTGACATTGTCCCGGCTTGGCAGAGTCAGGAAAGCGCTGACAGCACGTGAATGGGCTTCGATTGGAGGCATGGCGGGGTTCGTTCTGCTCCTTCATGCCGTGGGTTGGGGCGTCCTGGCGGCGGTTGCAGCGCCCGGTGTCCTGCCGGGCAGCTCGGCGGGGGTTTTCGGTGTGGGACTCGGCCTGACGGCGTACACCCTGGGTCTGCGGCACGCGTTTGATGCGGACCACATCGCGGCGATAGACAACACCACACGGAAGCTGATGAACGACGGCAAAAGACCGTTATCCGTCGGATTCTGGTTCTCCCTGGGCCACTCCAGCATCGTCTTCGGTCTGTGTGTCCTGCTGGCCGCCGGAGTGCGCACTCTTGCCGACCAGTTGGATGCCTCATCCTCCACGCTGCACGCGGTCGTGGGCCTGGTGGGGGCCGGGATTTCCGGTGTTTTCCTGTACATCATCGGCATCGTGAACCTGGTGCTGCTGATAGGAATCGTCAAGGTGTTCCGCCGGTTGCGCCGCGGCTGCTACGACGAGGCCGCGCTCGAGGAGCAGTTAGACAACCGCGGGGTGATCAACCGGATTTTTGGGGGTGCTACGCGGATCGTCACCCGGCCCTGGCAGATGTACGCCGTCGGGCTCCTCTTCGGCCTCGGCTTTGACACCGCGACGGAGGTCAGTCTGCTGATCCTCGCCGGCGGCGCCGCGGCCTTTTCGCTGCCCTGGTACGCCATCCTGACGCTGCCGGTGCTGTTCGCCGCAGGAATGAGCCTGCTGGATTCGATCGACGGTTGCTTCATGAATTTCGCCTACGGCTGGGCGTTTTCCCGACCCGTCCGGAAGATCTACTACAACCTGGTCATTACAGCGCTCTCGGTCGCCGTCGCCTTGGCTATCGGCTCCATTGAGCTTATCTCCATCGCGGTGCAGGGCGCCGGAATACGGACGGGCCCGCTGGCGGCCATCGGTCAGCTGGATCTGAACTCGGTGGGCTACGCGATCGTCGCGGTCTTCATCCTCGCCTGGCTGGCCGCAGTGGCGATCTGGAAGTTCGGGCGAATCGAAGACAAATGGAACGGTTCGCCCCAGCAACAGGAATCCCCGGCCAGCACCGCCGTCACGGACCCGCAGAGGCCGCGGCCGTGACGCAGGCGGGGTTACCCCCAGGACCCTGCTCGGCTCCGAAACGACTCATGTCAAGATGCTCGCGAAAGTGTCGGGCTCTTGAAGTTTGCTACTGGGGCGCCTACATTAAAGTCACGAGGTGGCAAAGCCCATGCACGAACTCTCCATTACCCAAAGCCTTGTCGATGCGGTCCTGGACACCACCGGCACGCAGGCGGTCATGGGCGTTCATGTGCGGGTGGGGCGCCTGTCCGGGGTCCTGCCGGATGCTATGCGGTTCTGCTTCGAGCTCATTTGCGACGGCACTCCGCTCGCCGGGGCACAGTTGCTGATCGACGAGTCCCAGGGCGTAACCCGATGCCGCAGCTGCGGTCAGGATGCCACCATGGCGGACCTGATCCCGCTGTGCCCGTGCGGCAGCGCCGACGTCGAAATCATCAGTGGCCGTGAACTTATGCTCACCTCCGTGGAAGTGGCCTGACAAATGTGTACCACGTGCGGTTGCAGCGACGCCGCCGGAGTCCGGATCTCGAATCTCGAGGGATCCCAGGCCGGCCAGCCGCAATCACACGTACACGATCACGAGCATCCGCACGATCACCCCCACAGGCACGACGACGGCGGCCACGCGCACCAGACGCACGACGACGGCGAGCGCACCACGATTTCCCTGGAGCAGAACCTGCTGGCCAAAAATGACCTGCTCGCCGCGCGGAACCGTGGCTGGCTGGAGGGCCGCGGGATCCGGGCGTTCAATGTGATGAGTTCGCCCGGCTCCGGCAAGACCACCCTGCTCGTGCGCACCATCCAGGAGCAAGGGAGCACGCTGAACATCGGCGTGATCGAAGGCGACCAGGAGACCTCCGTGGATGCCGAGCGTATCCGCGCCACCGGCCGTCCGGTGATCCAGATCAACACCGGGGCAGGCTGCCACCTTGATGCCGAGATGCTGCGGCACGGACTGGATGCCCTTAATCCGGAGGCAGGCTCCACTGTATTTATCGAAAACGTGGGGAACCTGGTCTGTCCGGCACTGTTCGACCTCGGTGAGAGCGCGAAAATAGTAATCATTTCTGTCACGGAAGGCGATGATAAACCTCTGAAATATCCGCACATGTTCATGGCAGCGGATCTGGTGATTATCAATAAATCGGATCTGCTCCCCTATGTTGACTTCGACGTCGACGGGTGCCTCCGCCAGGCACAGCAGCTCAATCCCGGCGTCGAAATGCTGATTGTCTCAGCCACCACTGGCGAGGGTTTGGACGGCTGGTTCGACTGGATCAGGAACCAGGCCGGCACTCCTGCGGTGCTCGGCGCCGCACCGCGAGAGCATCGGATTTCATCGCTGATGCCCTGATATTCACATACTGAGACCGCTCCCCCGGGACGGCTCGCGAAGGAGGCAACGATGCCTACTGCTGCAGCGATGCAGGCCGAAGATACTCTCATCCACGTCCTTTGGATCAATGCGGGACTCAGTTGTGATGGAGACTCTGTCGCCCTGACGGCGGCAACGCAGCCCAGCGTCGAAGAAATCGCCCTCGGAGCCCTGCCCGGTCTGCCGAGGATCGCCATGCACTGGCCGCTGATTGATTTTGAGTGCGGGCCGCAGGAGGGCGCGGACGACTTCCTTGAGTGGTTCCGCAAAGCCGACCGCGGCGAGCTGGAACCGTTTGTGCTGGTGGTCGAGGGATCCATCCCGAACGAGAAGCTGCACGCGGAAGGCGGCTACTGGTGCGGATTCGGCAACAATGTGGAGACCGGACAGCCCATCACCACCAGCGAGTGGCTGGACCGCCTCGCCCCCAAGGCCACGGCCATCATTGCGGCCGGTACCTGCGCCACCTACGGCGGCATCCACGCGATGGCCGGGAACCCCACCGGGGCCATGGGGGTGCCGGACTACCTCGGCTATGACTGGAAATCCAAGGCGGGCATCCCGATTGTCTGCGTGCCGGGGTGCCCGATCCAACCGGACAACCTCTCGGAAACCATGACCTACCTGCTCTATCAGGCCACCGGGCAGGCACCGATGATTCCGCTGGATGAGGCGCTGCGGCCCACGTGGTTGTTCGGCAAGACGGTCCATGAGGGCTGCGACCGTGCCGGCTACTACGAGCAGGGCGATTTTGCCACCGAATACGGCTCACCCAAGTGCATCGTGAAGCTGGGCTGCTGGGGACCGGTGGTCAAGTGCAACGTTCCCAAGCGCGGCTGGATGAACGGCATCGGCGGCTGCCCCAACGTGGGCGGGATCTGCATCGGCTGCACCATGCCGGGATTCCCGGACAAATTCATGCCGTTCATGGATGAACCGCCTGGAGGAAAACTGAGCACTAACGCCGTCGGGCCCTATGGGGCCACCATCCGCGCGCTGCGCAAAATAACCATGCACACGCTGGACAAGGAACCAGGTTGGCGCAAGCCGGGCCGACAACTGCTCACGGGTGCAACCCGCACCTGGTAGCAACGCCAACTTTGAAAGAGGTGAAGCAATGACTTCAACGATTCCAATGCCCGCCAAGGACGGAACCGGCAGCGACGGCCTGGTGGAGATGGCATGGGACCCCATCACCCGCATTGTTGGCAGCCTGGGCATCTACACCAAGATCGACTTCAACAACAACCAGGTGGTGGAATGCCACAGCACGTCCTCGATCTTCCGCGGCTACTCCATCTTCATGCGCGGCAAGGATCCGCGCGACGCGCACTTCATCACCAGCCGTATCTGCGGGATCTGCGGCGACAACCATGCCACCTGCTCCTGCTATGCGCAGAACATGGCCTACGGGGTGAAGCCCCCGGCGCTGGGTGAATGGATTGTGAACCTGGGCGAGGCGGCCGAGTACATGTTCGACCACAACATCTTCCAGGAGAACCTGGTGGGCGTTGATTACTGCGAGAAGATGGTCTCCGAAACCAACCCGTCCGTGCTGGCCAAGGCGGAAAACACCCGGGCCCCGCACGAGGCCGAGCATGGTTACCGCACCATTGCGGACATCATGCGCTCGCTGAATCCGTTCACCGGTGAGTTCTACCGGGAGGCCCTGCAGGTCAGCCGGCTGACGCGGGAAATGTTCTGCTTGATGGAGGGCCGCCATGTGCACCCCTCCACGTTGTATCCCGGCGGCGTCGGAACCGTGGCCACCATCCAGCTGATGACGGACTACATCACCCGGCTGATGCGATATGTCGAATTCATGAAGAAGGTCGTGCCCATGCATGATGACCTCTTCGACTTCTTCTACGAGGCGCTGCCCGGCTACGAGCAGGTGGGGCTGCGTCGCACGCTGCTGGGCTGCTGGGGTTCCTTCCAGGACCCGGACTACTGCAACTTCGCGTACAAGGACATGACGGAGTGGGGCCGGAAGATGTTCGTTACTCCCGGCGTCGTGGTGGACGGGAAACTGGTGACCACGGACCTGGTCCGGATCAACCTGGGCATCCGGATCATGCTCGGTTCCTCCTACTACGAGGACTGGAATGACCAGGAAATGTTCGTCACCAATGATCCGCTGGGGAACCCGGTGGACCGGCGGCATCCGTGGAACCAGCACACCAATCCGCAGCCGCAGAAGCGCGACTTGGACAACAAATACAGCTGGGTCATGTCGCCGCGCTGGTTTGACGGCACGGACAATCTGGCCCTGGACACCGGAGGCGGGCCGCTGGCCCGGCTGTGGTCGACGGCTTTGGCCGGCCTGGTGGACGTCGGCTACATCCAATCCACGGGGCACAGCGTCCAGATCAACCTGCCCAAGACCGCGCTGAGGGGACCGGTCTCCCTGGAGTGGAAGATTCCGCAATGGAGCAACACGCTCGAACGCAACCGCGCGCGGACCTACTTCCAGGCCTACGCTGCCGCGGCGGCCCTGCATTTTGCGGAAAAGGCGCTGGAGGAGATCCGCGCAGGGCACACGAAGACGTGGGAAACCTTCGAGGTTCCTGATGAGGCGGTCAGCTGCGGCTTCACCGAGGCGGTCCGCGGAGTGCTCTCCCACCACATGGTCATCCGGGACGGCAAGATCGCCAATTACCATCCGTATCCGCCGACACCGTGGAACGCCAGCCCGCGCGATGCCTCCGGAACGCCGGGGCCGTACGAGGATGCGGTTCAGGGCCAGCCGATTTTCGAGGAGAACGACCGCGAACATTTCAAGGGCATCGACATCATGCGTACCGTACGCAGCTTCGACCCCTGTCTGCCCTGCGGCGTCCACATGTACCTCGGCGAAGGCAAGACCCTGGAGAAGCTGCACTCCCCTACGCAGTCGCTGACCGGAGAGTAGCCGGCCATGAGCGGGGAGGCCACCCAGCCGGCCGCGGAGGGGGAGGCGCAGCTGCGGGCCGCGGGCGAGCGGATCGGCACACTGCTGGATGCCCTCGGCTCCGGCGGTGCCGTCGCCCGCGAGCGCGCCGAGGAACTGGTGCGCCAGATCACGGACCTGTACGGCGCCGGGCTGGAAAGGATCCTTGCGATCCTGACCAGCCGCGGGCCGGAGCCGGACGGCACCCTGGACGAGCTGCTGGCCGACGATCTGGTGTCCAGCCTGCTGCTGGTCCACGGGATCCACCCCCGGGATGTGGCCACGCGGATCGCCGGCGCGCTGGACAGTGTACGGCCGTACCTGGGATCCCACGGCGGCGACGTCGAACTGCTGGGGATCAGCGAGGAAGGTGTGGTGCGCCTGCGGCTGCTGGGCAGCTGCCAGGGCTGCCCGTCGTCGTCTGTCACGCTCAAGTTCGCCGTGGAAGACGCCATCCAGGCCGCCGCGCCGGAGGTCACCTCGATCCAGGTGGAAGAGGAGAAGGCAGCCGGCTCGCCGGCCCTGATCCCGGTGGCATCACTTCGCCTGCGCCTGGACCAGTTCCCGGAGCAGTCCGAGGGTTCGTGGGAGGCGGTTCCCGGGATTGCCGATCTGCAGGCCGGCGAAGTGGCGGGTTTCCTGGTGGGTGGCCACGCGCTGCTGGCATGCCGGACGGGGCAGGACGTGTACGCGTTCCGCGACTGCTGCCCACGCTGTACGGGGTCCATGGCCGGGGCCACCTTGCAGCGTGCCCTGGCCGCGCCGGTCGGTGGAGGACTGCTGCGCTGCCCGCTCTGCCGCAGCCACTTTGACGTGCGGCAGGCCGGTGCGTGCCTGGAGGATAAGGGTCTGCATCTGGACCCGCTGCCGCTGCTGGTCCGTTCCGGCGTGATGTCCGTGGCCGTGCCGGCGGGAACGGGGCCAGCCTGATGCGGGCCTGTGCGGGGCTGGGGGCACCATGACGACGGCGTTGCCCCGCGGCGGTTCCGCCCTCTCCGTCCTGCGCCGGATCGCCAGCAGCCGGCCGGCTCCCGCGGACGGCGAGCGCTGCGAGATGTGCGCGGAACCGATCTCCGCGGCGCACCAGCATGTGGTGGATGTGGAGAGCCGCACCCTGATGTGCACCTGCCGGCCGTGCTACCTGCTCTTCACCGACAGCGCGGCCCATTTGCGCTACCGGTCGGTGCCGGAACGGTACCACTCGTTCCCGGCATTCCAGCTCGGTCCGGGGCAATGGGATGAACTGGAAATCCCGGTCGGTCTGGCCTTTTTCTTCCATAATTCCAAGCAGGGGCGGACCTTTGCGTTCTACCCGGGGCCGGCCGGTGCCACGGAGTCCGAGCTCCCGCTCGGGGCGTGGGATGCGGTGCAGTCCGGAAACCCGGCGTTGGCCATCGCGGCGCCGGACACCGAGGCGCTGCTGATCCGGGCTCCCGGGCCGGAACGGGCCCAGGCGGACTGCCATCTGGTCCCGATCGACGCCTGCTACGAGCTGGTGGGTCAGCTGCGGCGGGTGTGGCGGGGGTTCGACGGCGGCCAGCAGGCGCGCGAGCAGCTGGCAGTGTTCTTCGACAAGGTGGCCAGTCGGAGCAGGCCCGCCCCAGCGGCACCGCCGGTTCCGCCGGCGGCAACCGGCGCCGGCCGGAGCGAAGGGAGGGGGGCCCCATGACCGATCTGGCCTTCACCGTCGTCGACATTCTTCCGGAACCCTACGCCGCGGCCCCGCAACTGACCGCCCGGCTCCGGATCACCGAATCCACCGGGGCCGCTGTCCATGCCATTGCGCTGCGCTGCCAGGTGCGCATCCAGCCGCAGCGCCGCGGCTATGGCACTGAGGAAGCGGCGGGGCTGCTGGACCTCTTCGGCGCCCGCGAGCGCTGGCCTGTCACGCTGAAACCCTTCCTCTGGATGCAGTGCAGCACGATGGTGCAGGGATTTACCGGGCATACCGAGGTGGACCTGCCGCTCCCGTGCACCTTCGATTTCGACGTTGCAGGGGCCAAATACCTGCACGCCCTGCGGGAGAAGGCCATCCCGATTGAGCTGCTCTTTTCCGGCACGGTTTTCACCAGGGGAAGCACCGGGTTCGGGGTCGAACAGGTTCCCTGGGACCGGGAGGCGACCTACCAGCTGCCGGTGGCCGTCTGGCGGGAGCTGATGGATGCGTTCTTCCCCAATGCCGGCTGGATCAGGCTGGACCTCGATGTGCTGCACGCGCTGGCGCACTACAAATCGGTGCTCGGCCTGACCTCGTGGGAGGAAGCGATCGGGGGCCTGCTGGCCAAGGCGGGTGAACCGGTCCCATGAGCA
Source organism: Actinomycetota bacterium (assembly GCA_030946705.1). Taxonomy (GTDB): domain Bacteria; phylum Actinomycetota; class Actinomycetes; order Actinomycetales; family Micrococcaceae; genus Arthrobacter_M. The sequence continues at coordinate 8,808 of JALYYI010000065.1, forward strand.
CAAGCCTCAGCCTGGCAAGGGCCATCGCGGACGTCGTGCTGTACGAGGGCTACCTGCTCTATCCTTATCGGGCCTCCTCGCAGAAAAACCAGGCCCGCTGGCAGTTCGGCATCCTGGGCCCGCAGGGAGCCGCCGGGACCGGTGCGGGCGAGGACCCGGTGATGTTCACGGACTGCTTGCTCCGCGCGGGACCGCAGGCGCGCCTGGAGGTGCACCTGCGCTTCCTCCAGCTGCTGACGCGGACCGTGGAACGGGCCGACGGCGGGGGGTTCACTCCCGTAGCCGAGCTCAGGGTCGGCAGTTCGCGCTGGCTGAGCTGGGACGAGGCGACTGAGCACGAGGTGGTGCTGGGCCCGTTCGCGATGGCGGAGCTGGCGGAGGGGCTGAGCCTTTCCGTGCAGATTCCGGCGGGTGAGGACGTTGAGCTGCTGACGGACGCTTCGGCCACCGTGGCCGGACGGCTGGTGCGCCGACGCCGGGCGCTGCGGGGTGTGGTCAGGCTGAATGCCGCCGTGGCGGACGGACTGCCGGTGGACGGAGCGCAGCCGGATCCGCTGCTCCGCCTGCGCGTGGCCGCGGAAAACGTGGCCGCCGGGGACGGCCTTGGCAAACAGGAGTCCATCGCCTGCTCCTTTATTGGCACCCATCTGCTGCTCAGCGTGCAGGACGCGGACTTCGTCTCGCTGCTGGAGCCGCCGGCCGAGGCACAGACCGCCGCGGCCGTCTGCGCCCACCACCGGTGCTGGCCGGTTCTGGCCGGTCCGGAGGGCCAGCGCGACATTCTGCTGCTCTCCCCCATCATTCTCTACGACCACCCCGCGGTGGCGCCGGAGAGCTCGGTGGCCCTCTACGACTCGACGGAAATCGATGAGATCCTCACCCTGCGGGTGCTGACGCTCACCGAAGAGGAAAAGGCAGAGGCGCGCGCCACGGACCCGCGCGCCGCCGCCGTCATCGATCGTTGCGAGGCGATGTCCGCCGGGGAGCTGCAGCAGCTGCATGGGGTGCTGCGCAACCCGCACGCCATGGACGGAGTTGCCGGCGGCAGCGGGAGCACTCCGGTGCCGCCCGGCGCGGACACCACGGAATTGCCGTGGTGGGACCCGGCGTCGGACTCCAGCGTCCAGCCGGACGCGGATGCGGTGATGATCGACGGCGTCCCGGTGGCCCGGGGAAGCCGCGTGATCGTGCATCCCCGGCGGCGGGCCGATGCGCAGGATCTTTTTTCCGCGGGACAGGCGGGACGCGTCACCGGCGTGCATTTCGACGTCGACGGAAGCACCCATGTCGCCGTCGTTCTTGACGTGGATCCGGCGGCGGACCTGCAGGAATGGTACGGGCGCTTTTTGTACTTCGCGCCCGAGGAACTGGAGCCGATCGCGTCAGCGGCAGGCCCGGACGACCGGAAGGAAACCCAGTCATGAGAGCCCTTGGAAAGCTCACCTTCGTCCTGCTGCTGTGCGGGGCCATAGCCGCGGTCATCATCGGGCTGCGGTCAATACCGGACATCCAGCGCTATCTGAAGATCCGCCAGATGTGAGCAACCATCCCGGTCCGCATGAATCCCCGGGCGGCGCACCCGGGGCCCTGGCGCCGCGGGTGCTGGTGGCCGGAGTGGGCAATATTTTCCTGGGCGACGACGGATTCGGGCCGGAGGTGGCCCGGCGGCTGGCGGTTGACCCGGGCAGCCAACGGCCCGGTGTCCGCGTGACGGACTACGGCATCCGGGGAATGCATTTGGCCTATGATCTGCTGGACGGGATCGAACTGCTGGTGCTGGTGGACGCGGTCCCGCCGGCGGTCTCCGGCGCGGGCAGCCGGCCCGGAAGCATCCGCGTGCTGCGGATCGGCCCCGAAGACGTCGCCGTTGCGCATGTCCCGCCGGCGGCGGCCCAGGCGCTGGATCCGCACGGGATGGATCCGATGGTGGTACTGGGACGCTTGCAGGCCCTGGGCGGTGGGCTTCCGCTGACGTATCTGGTGGGCTGCGTTCCGGCGGACACCGAGGAGGGCATTGGTCTCTCCGGGGCGGTGGAGGCGGCCGTACCGGCCGCAATGGCCGAGGTCGTGGACCTCGTGAATGATCACATCCAGGCGGCCCACCAACGATGCTAAGGAGATACCCAAGATGTGCCTAGGAATTCCGGGTCAAGTGGTGGAGCTGGTGGAGGGCTACGGCGATCAGCTGGCCCTGGTGGATGTGGCCGGTGTGCGGCGGAAGATCAACATCGGATTGCTGGACGAGGGACCGCTTGAGCCGGGAACGTGGGTCATCATCCATATGGGATTCGCGCTGGAGCGCGTCGATGCTGCGGGGGCGGAAAAGGCGATGAGCGGGCTTGAACTGATGGGACGGCCGATGGATGCCGACGGCTCCTAGCTGGGACGGAGGCTAGCTGTAGTGTTCCAGTGCAACCGCCGTGCCGCGGTGTTCGACCCCGCTGTTGGCGATCCTCAGGTGCCGGCTGGTGAAGAGCTGGAGCTGGTGCAGCTGTGCTGGGGTAATGCGGTCGCACACCCAGTCCCAATGCAGGGACACCACATCCCCCACCGCCAGGCCTGCCACGAAACCTGAGCCTGCCACCGCAAATTTGGCCGTTTCCAGCTGGGCCTCGCCGAGCGAGAGGACCCTGCCGTCCCACACCAGGGGACGGGAACGCACCACCGCCTCGTCGCCCGTGATGGCCAGGACGTCGCCCCATCTGATGCGGCATTTGTCCAGCACATTCAGTGCCGTGGCGTAGCGGCGGTCATCCCGCAACAGTCCCAGCCACGGGTAGACCTCAAAAACGTGGAAACTGTGGTGCGGGACGCCCCCGGCCAGCACACCCTCGACCAGATGCGGGAACTGCCGTCCGGTGCGGGCACGGAACCGCTCCTCCATGGAGTTGCCAACGTTGGTGACGCCGATGGTATCCAGCAGCGCATTGCCCACCCAGTAGGCCTCGACGACGCGGTGGTCCAGCGGATCGCGGATGCCCGTGGCCGCGGCGATGAGTTCCAGGTACGGCCAGGCGCCGGCGAAGCCTTTTGCCAGCTCTCGCAGTCCCGGGTCGGTGACACCGGACTGCCCGTAATGAAGCAGGGCATCACTGTCAGGCGGCCCGCAACTGCCCCGGGAGTTGGGCGGGTAGGCATAACGGACAAACAATTGGGCGCCATCGATAACCATGTTCTGGCCTCGTTCCCTATGGGTGTTACCTGACGCTAGCATCACGCCCGGCACCCCACAAGGAACCACCCGCGGACACTTCGGGACGGTCCCACCGCCAGCCGGTCTGGGATGCGCTTCGTTGACAGCGTTGGTACCCGGGTGGATGCTGGAGGCCTGCACGCCCAGCGTGCAAGACGATCGTTTCCCTCGTACAGGAGGTTGGCGTTGGATCCCCGTGAGATTGCCCGGCGCTCGGTGTTGCGAGGCATCATCCTTGGCGGCGGCGCGGTCCTGCTGTCCGGATGCGGCCAGCCCGGTTCATCCGCCGGCACCCAGCCGGCAACGGGGGCGGCCGCGGATCCGATCAGCGTGAAGGACCAGCGCGGCAAGACCGTCACGTTCAACAGGCCCGTCACCCGCGTGGTGACCATACCGATGCCCGCGGCATCCCTGCTGGTGGCCGTCGACCAGAGCGCGGACCATCTCGCCGGAATGCACAACGCGTCCTGGATCGCGATGCGGGACGGCATCATGGGCCAGCTGTATCCGGCGACGCTGCAGATCCCGCATGACATAGCGACCCAGGATTTCACCCCCAACGTGGAAAGCGTCCGGGCCCTGGACCCGGACGTCGTCGTGCAGTGGGCCGATTCCCAGCTCACCGCCCCGCTGGAGAATGCCGGGCTGAAGGTTATTGGCCTGAACAATACCGGGACGCAGCAGGACGTTGACGCGTGGACTTCACTGTTCGCCGCGATGCTCGGCAAGCCTGACCGGGCCACACAGATCAAGTCCCGCAGCGATGCCGAGCTCAAGGAAGTACAAACGGCAGCCACCGGACGCACCCAGGCCGGGCCCCGCATCCTATATTTCAACCGCTTCACCGGCGGCCTCAAGGTGGCCGGAACCAACAGCTATAACGACTTTTACATCAAGCTGGTGGGCGGCACTAATCCCGCCTCGGGCCAGCAGGGCGTCAAGGGCTCCGGGATGGTGGGTGTGGACGTGGAGCAGGTGCTGGCCTGGGATCCGGAGGTCATCCTGCTGGGAAACTTTGACGGCGCGATGCCCAATGACATCTACTCCAACCCAGTCTGGCAGACCATCGCCGCGGTGCGTGCGCGGCGGGTCTACAAGGTGCCGCTGGGAGGCTACCGTTGGGATCCGCCCGGGCAGGAATCCCCGCTGATGTGGCATTGGCTCGCGGACATCAGCTTCCCGCAGCGGAAATCCCAGGTTCGAGGCAAGTTGGCCGCTTACTACGACTTCCTCTATGCGCGCCAGCCCAGCACGGCACAGGTTGACAAGATCCTCTGGACCGATATGAACGGCCGCTCGGCCGGCTACGGGCAATTCGATGCTCCATGAGGCGCGCTCCGGGGTGCCGAGCGGCGGGGATCCGCCCGGCAGACTGGGGGCGGGCGAACCCTCCGGCCCGCTGAACCGGCGTCAGCCCTCCGGCCGGAGGCCGGCCCGGCGCGCCACACGCGCAGTGGCCGGGACCGCCGTCGTCCTGGTCATTGTGGGTTTGATGGCGCTGGCGATGGGACGCTACAACGTTCCGTTTTGGGATGTGGTGCAGACCCTGGCCTCGCGCCTGGTACACGTCCCGGCGCCGGTAAGCGGTGCGGAACAGAACGTGGTTCTTCTTGTCCGTCTCCCCCGGGTGCTGCTGGCACTGCTGGTCGGCGGCGGGCTGGCGATCGGCGGGGCGGCGCTGCAGGCCATATTCCGCAATCCGCTGGTCAGCCCGGACATCATCGGCGTCTCTGCGGGAGCGTCCTTTGGCGGCGCGCTGGCCCTGCTGCTGGGCGTGGGCTCCGCACTGCTGGTCGGGTCGTCCTTCTTCTTCGGCCTGGGCGCGCTGGGACTGCTGGTCCTGATCACCTCGGGCAAGGGCGGTACTCCGATGCTGATGATTGTGCTCGGCGGGGTGGTGACCGGGTCCTTTTTTTCGGCCCTGGTTGCCCTGGTGACCTACATTGCCGACCCGTTCACCACGCTGCCGGCCATAGTCTTCTGGCTGCTGGGCAGTGTGGCATCGGCGACCTACGCTCAGGTGCTGGTGGCCGCGGGACCGGTGCTGGTGGGCACGGTGGTGCTTCTGGCGCTGCGGTGGCGCATCAATGTGCTCTCGCTCGGGGACGAGGATGCCGCGGCGCTGGGGCTGCGGCCGCGGACGCTGCGCTGGGTGGTGCTGGTCTGCGTGGCCCTGATTGTGGCCGGTGCGGTGGCGGTCAGCGGTGCGGTCAGCTGGGTGGGGCTGGTCATTCCGCACCTGGCCCGGATGTGGGTGGGACCGGACCACGGCGTGCTGCTGCCGGTGTCCTTCCTGATGGGCGGGGCGTACATCATTGCGGTGGACACCATCGCCCGGACCGCGACGGCCGGGGAGATCCCGCTGGGGGTCCTCACCGCACTGATCGGCGCCCCGGTTTTCTTCCTGCTGCTGCGGCGCAACCGGGAAAGGATCTGGGACAGTGCTTGAGCTGGCCGGCGCCGGCTTTGGTTACTCCCGCCAGAGCTGGGTGTTCCGCGGACTGAGTTTCACGGTCCCCGCCGGGACCGCCACCGCGGTGCTGGGGCCCAACGGCGCCGGCAAGACGACGCTGGTCCGCTGTGCCGCCGGCCTGCTGACGCCGCAGGAGGGCCAGGTGCGGCGGCTGGACACGGTGGGGTACGTGCCGCAGGCGCACGGCAGCGCGTTTGCATACCGGGCGCTGGACATGGTCCTGATGGGGCGCGCCCGGAAGATAGGGCTTTTCCGCTCTCCCGGTCCCTCCGACACCGCGGCGGCGGCCCGGGCGATGGAACGGGTTGGCGTCGGCGCGCTGGCGGACCGTCTCTTCCCCACGCTCAGCGGCGGCGAGCAGCAGCTGGTGCTGATTGCCCGGGCCATCGCCGCCGGCTGCCCCATCCTGGTCCTGGACGAGCCGGCCACGGGGCTGGACCTGAAGAACCAGACCCGGGTGCTGACACTGCTGCGTGAGCTGCTGGCGGATGGCCTGTCCATGCTGCTCAGCACGCACCACCCGGACCACGCCCTGTACCTGGCGGATTCGGTGGTGCTGATGGGCCGGGACCGCGTCCAGGCTGGCACGGCGGCGCAGCTGCTGACGGCCCGGGAGCTGTCCGCGCTGTACGGTGTCCGGGTCTCCACGGTTGATTACGACGACGGCGGGCAGTCCCGGCGCACCGTCGTGGCGCACTTCGATGTGCCGTCACCGGGCCCCCCGCAAACAGGTTGAGGTGACAGCTCGCGCCCATGTTTTTCGAAAACATCGGCGCGAGCTGCCACCTCAACGGGGTGATGGGGGTCAGACGGTCACTTTTTCCCGCTCGTCGTCGGCGCTGGAACCGGAACTGAGTTCGGCGGCTGCGGGACGGCTGCCAGTCCGGGTGCCGGTCGGCTCGTGTCGATCCGCAACTTCAACCGGTGCCTCGTCACCGTGGGCCAGCATGGTGGATTCATCGAACGGTTCCAGCCGGTCCAGCACCCGGTCCACACGGGCCCGGTCGATTTCCTTCACCCACGTGCCCATGATCACGGTGGCCACGGCATTGCCCGTGAAATTGGTCAGCGCGCGGGCCTCGGACATGAACCGGTCGATGCCGACGATGAAGCCCACGCCTCCCACGAGGTCAGGCCGGTGCGAGGCGAGTCCGCCGGCCAGAGTGGCCAGGCCCGCCCCGCTGACGCCGGCGGCACCCTTGGAGGCCAGGATCATGAAGAGCAGCAAGCCGATCTGGGAAGGCAGATCCAACGGCTTGCCCAGCGCGGAGGCCACGAACAGCGCGGCCATGGTGAGGTAGATGGCGGTGCCGTCCAGGTTGAAGGAGTAACCGGTGGGAACGGTGACGCCGACCACCGGCTTGGAAATGCCCAGGTGTTCCATCTTGGCGATCAGCCGCGGCAGCGCAACCTCGGAGGATGATGTGGAGACGATCAGCAGGTACTCGCGGCCCAGATACCGCATCAGCTTGAAGATATTGACGCCGGTGGTCAGCCGGAGCACACCGCCCAGGATGACGACGATGAAGATGATGCAGGTCAGGTAGAACGCTCCCATCAGGGACAGCAGGCTCAGCACCGCCTGCCAGCCGGTCAGCCCGACGACGGCGGCGATGGCACCGAACGCTCCCACCGGAGCCAGCCACATGACCATGATCAGGATCCGGAAGACCAGGGCCTGGAGGTGGCCAACCCCTGTCAGGATTGCCTTGCCGGTCTTGCCCATTTTCTGCAGCGCAAAGCCGGCGAGCAGCGCGACCAGCAGGGTCTGCAGGATGTTCGCCGTGGTGAGGGAGGAGAACAGCGACGTCGGGATGATGCCCAGGACAAAGTCCGTTGACGAAGTGCTTTCCGCCGGTGCCTTGTAGACGGCATCCTTGAGGTTGAGTCCGGCACCGGGATGAACAATGTTGCCGACCACCAGACCTATGGCCAGGGCGAAGGTGGACATCACCATGAAGTATGCCAGCGCCAGGCCACCAACCTTGCCCACGGTGGCGGCTTTCGAAATTGAGCCGATACCCAGCACGATGGTGCAGAAGATAATGGGGGCGATCATCATCCTGATCAGCGCGATGAAGCCGTCGCCCAGAGGCTTCAGCTGGGCGGCGAAGCCGTTCTTGCCGGGGAAGGCAAGCCCGACGGCGACGCCGAGAATGACCGCCACGACGACGGCGATGTACAACCAATGCGATTTGTCGAGCCCCTTGCGGCGGCGGACGACAGGTGCAGCTGACTCTCCTCGCTGAGAGGTCATCGGGCACTCCTTATTAGCTAGTCTTGATTCATATGGGTTGATCCGCACGGTCACCTGCCGCGCTTTGACCAGCATGCCGCGCATTGTGATAACCATCACCCTTGCGTTCATATTGGTCACCAACACTTCAGGAAGGAGTCCGGCCGTGTCGCTGCGGAACTGGAGTATTGCCAGGCGGCTTTTCGTGGGGAATCTGCTCTTCATCCTGGTGGCCACGGTGATCGTGACGACGGCGCTCTTCCTGGACGCGCGCGACCGTTCTTTCAGCCAGGCCAAGGACAGAATGGCCTCGATCGCGACCATAATCGCGGACAATCCGCTGGTGCTGACGGCCGCCGCGGCGTCCAACCCGACGGCTGCGCTTCAGCCCTATGCCCAAAAGGTGATGGAGGGAGCGGGGGTTGACTTCGTCACCATCATGGCGCCGGACCGCACCCGCTGGACCCATCCGAACCCTGCAGAGATCGGCAAGCCGTATATCGGCTCGATCGACCAGGCCCTGGCCGGTCGGACTTACACGGAAATCACCGCGGGCACGCTGGGGCCCTCCGTCCGTGCGATCGTCCCGGTGAAGGACGACGCCGGGAACGTCAAGGCGCTGGTGGCAGCGGGAGTGACGGTCACGAATGTGGAGGTCGCGCTCAGCGCGAGGCTGCCCGCCGTCGTCGGTATTGCCCTTGCCCTGCTGCTGGGAGGTTCCACGGCGGCCTGGCTGCTGGGCCGCTACCTGCGCCGGGTCACGCTGGGCTGGGGGCCGGAACGGCTGGGGCAGCTTTTTGCCTATTACGAGTCCGTGCTGCACTCGGTCCGCGACGGGCTGGTGCTGGTGGACCGCCATGGCGAGCTGGTGATGTGCAATGACCAGGCGGCGGAACTGCTGGGCATCCAAGCCCCGGCCGAAGGGGCGCCCGCTCCGAAACTGGGCTCGCTCGAACTGCCCAAGAGCCTGGAGGACCTGTTGCGCAGCGGTCGCACGGCCAGGGACGAAATCCACCTCACCGGATCCCGCCTGCTGGTGGTCAGCCAGGAGCCGGCCCGCTCTCCCGGCCCCGGCGCTGGCCCCGGCGCTGGCCCGGAGCGGACCAGATTCCGGAAGGCGCGACAGCCGAACATGGGCACCGTCGCCACGCTGCAAGACCATACCGTGATCCAGGCGCTTGGCGATGAGCTGCGTTCCACCCGCACCCTGACCGACGCCCTCCGGGCGCAGACCCACGAGCACGCCAACCGAATCCACACGCTGGTCTCGCTGCTGGAGCTGGGGCGCACCGGGCAGGCGCTGGAATTCGCCACCCAGGACCTTCAGCTGAGCCAGAGACTGGCCGATGAAGTGCTGGCATCGGTGGACGAACCGGTGGTCAGCGCCCTGCTGATGGGCAAGATTTCGCAGGCAAATGAGCGCGGGATCGAGCTGCGCGTGGACGTCGAACCCGATGCCGACCTTGCCGGGATCGGCGCGCACGAAGCGGTGACCATCCTGGGGAACCTGATTGACAACGCGATGGATGCCGCCGCGGACGGCGCCGAACCACGCTGGGTGGAGGTCGGCATCGCGGCCGGCGCGGCGGGCCTGGTCCTGGAAGTGTCGGACAGCGGCGCCGGCGTGGACGCGACCGCGGCGGACAATGTGCTGAAGAAGGGCTTCACCACCAAGCTCTCCGATGGCGGTGGCCGCGGAATCGGCCTTGCCCTCGTGCAGCAGGCGGTGCAGAGGTTGGGCGGGAGCCTTGACATCGGCCGGCGGACCGGTGCCGTCTTCACGGTCACGCTGCCGGTCGCAGCGGCGCCCGAGCGACCGGGGGCTGCCGGTGGCCGCTAGCCAGAGTCCGATCCGCGTGCTGGTCGTGGACGATGAACCCATTTCTGCGGATGCACACTCGATCTATGTGCAGCGACTGGAGGGTTTTGCCCTGGCCGCCGTGGCGCATAACGGCCAGCAGACCATGCGTTGCCTCGCGGAAGCCTCCGCCGCGGATGAACCGATCGATCTGATCCTGCTGGATATGAACCTGCCGGACCTGCACGGGCTCGATGTCAGCCGGCGGATTCGGGCCGCAGGCTATGCCGTGGACATCATCGCCATCACGGCGGTGCGCGAACTGCACATTGTCCGGGGCGCCATTTCCGCCGGTATTGTGCAGTACCTTATCAAACCGTTTACCTATGCCACTTTTGCCGAAAAACTGGCCAACTACCGGCAGTTCCGGCTCCAGCTGGAGATGCAGGAATCCTCGGCGTCGCAGAGCGGAGTCGATCTGGCCTTCGCCAGCCTCCGGACCCCCGTTGAAGTCGCCCTGCCCAAGGGCCTCTCAGAGGGTACCCTGGCCGCCGTCGTCACCCTGCTGACGTCACACGCGGGGCCGGTCTCCGCGACCGAGGTCATGGAGCAGCTGGGCATGTCCCGGGTCACGGCCCGGCGCTACCTGGAGTACCTGACGGACCAGCAGTCGGTGCGTCGCAGCGCCCGCTACGGGACACCGGGCAGGCCGGAAAACGAGTACAGCTGGCGGCGTTAGCGGCTCCGGTGATCGACCAAGGCCAGCCAGCGGTTCCGGTGGTCCAAGGAGACCGCCCGCGGCCGGGCAGAGCTGATGGAGGGACGCCCCGGGTCTCCGCGCGCTCGCAGAGTTCGCTTGGTCGATCACAGGTCGCCTGTGTATACACAGATCGGGGTCGGTGGCACGAATCCCCAAAAATACCGTCCCGTCTTTCCAGTTGTGTATACACTGGAACTAAACCGTTCCCGAGTTTTAGGAGGCAGAATGCGCGCAAGCGACCGCGCCTATGCCGCCCTCCGCAGCGACATTGTCGATTGGCGGCTGCCGCCGGGTTCGGTGCTGGGCGAGGTCGAGCAGTCGGAGCGGCTGGGAGTCTCGCGCACCCCGGTGCGGGAGGCGCTGGCCCGGCTCACCGCGGAAGGCCTGGCGGCCGCCCACGCCGGACGCGGCGTCGTCGTGACCGATATATCCCTTGACCACGTCCGTGAACTCTTTGAGCTCCGCGAGGCCCTGGAATGCCGGGCCGCCGCCCTGGCTGCGGAGCGCGGGAACCGGGACGTTTTCGACCGGCTCCATGCCGAGCTCACCGGCGCGGTCGGGTTGCTCAGCGCGGAGGATCCGGGCCGGCACGAGTATTACGAGCTGGTCGGGCGCCTGGATACGGCCATCGACGACGCGGTGGGGAACGGCTATCTGGCGCAGGCCCTGAAGAACCTCCGCCTCCATCTGGTCCGCGTCCGGCGGCTGGCCAAGGACAATCCGGAGCGGCTCACAGCCGCCGCGCAGGAACACGCCACCATTGCCCAGGCGATCGCCGCCGGCAATGCCACGCTGGCCGCCGCGGCGACCTCCGTCCATCTGCACAAGAGTCTTGAACACCTCCTGACGACCCACTAACTGACTTCACTGAGAGGAAGCCGATGGTGCTCCAACATCACGTCCGCGTTTACAAGAGCGAGGAAAACCTGGCCCGGAAGGACCAGCTGGCCTACAAGATCGCCCAGGTCGCCGCCGATCCGGTGGCGCTTACGCCGGAGGTCACCGACATGGTGATCAACCGCATTATCGACAATGCCGCGGTGGCTGTGGCCTCGCTGAACCGGGCGCCGATTGTCGCCGCCCGCGCCCAGGCCCTGGCGCATGCGGTACGGCCCAACTTGGACGGATCCAGCGCCGGAGGCTACAGCGCCAGGGGTGCGGGCATCTACGGCATCCCGGAACGCGTCTCCCCCGAATGGGCGGCCTGGGCCAATGGCGTGGCGGTCCGCGAGCTGGACTATCACGACACCTTCCTCGCCGCCGAGTACTCGCACCCCGGGGACAACATTCCGCCGATCCTGGCGGTGGCCCAGCATGTGGGCAGCACGGGCGCGGACCTGCTTCGAGGCATCGCCACGGGCTATGAAATCCAGGTGGATCTGGTCAAGGCCATTTGCCTGCACAAGCACAAGATCGACCACGTGGCCCATCTGGGTCCCTCCGCGGCCGCCGGCATCGGCACCCTGCTGGGGCTCGACGTCGACACCATCTTCCAGGCCATTGGTCAGGCCCTGCATACGACGACGGCGACGCGCCAGTCCCGTAAGGGCGAGATTTCCTCCTGGAAAGCGCATGCCCCCGCCTTCGCCGGCAAGATGGCGGTGGAGGCGGTGGACCGTGCGATGCGCGGGCAGACCTCCCCCACGCCGATCTATGAGGGCGAAGACGGCGTGATCGCCTGGATGCTGGACGGCCCGGATGCCTCCTACGAGGTGCCGCTGCCGGATGAGGGTGAGGCCAAGCGCGCCATCCTTGACACCTACACCAAGGAGCATTCCGCTGAATACCAGGCGCAGGCCTGGATAGATCTGGCCCGGAAACTGCATGGCGAGCACCCGGAGCTGGCGGATCCCGCCAAGGTGGAGAGCATTGTGATCCATACCAGCCACCACACGCATTTTGTGATCGGCTCCGGGGCCAACGACCCGCAGAAGTACGACCCCACCGCCTCGCGGGAAACCCTGGACCACTCCATCCCGTACATCTTCACCGTGGCCCTGCAGGACGGCGCCTGGCACCATGTTGCCTCCTACGCCCCGGAACGGGCCGGCCGGCCGGACACCGTTCAGCTGTGGCACAAGGTCAGTACGCAGGAGGATCCGGAATGGACCCGCCGGTACCACTCGCTGGACCCGCGGGAGAAGGCCTTCGGCGGCCGCGTGGAAATCAGTCTGGCGGACGGGACCACCATCACCGATGAGATCGCCGTGGCGGACGCCCACCCGCTGGGTGCGCGGCCGTTCGCCCGGACGCAGTACATCAACAAGCTCCGCGTCCTGGCCGCCGGCGAGGATGGCCACCGGCTGGTGGAGGAGGCCGAAATCGACCGCTTCCTGGCGACCGTCCAGCGGTTGCCCGAGCTCGGCACCGGCGAATTGGACGGGCTGACCATCCAGGCCGCCGCCGGAGTCATCAACCTCGCCGCTGCCCCGAAGGGACTGTTCTGATGCTGTACGCCAAGACCACCGCCGCGCAGAAGCGGCTCAACTTCCGCCGGGCCCTGGCCTCCGGCCGGCTGCTGCAGTTCCCCGGCGCGTTCAACCCGCTCTCCGCCACGCTGATCCAGGACAAGGGGTTCGATGGCGTCTACATCTCCGGCGCGGTCCTTTCCGCCGACCTGGGCCTGCCGGACATCGGCCTGACCACGCTGACCGAGGTGGCCGGACGGGCCAGGCAGATTGCCCGGATGACGGATCTGCCCGCGATCGTGGACGCGGATACGGGCTTCGGCGAGCCGATGAACGTGGCCCGCACGGTCCAGGAATTCGAGGACGCAGGACTGGCCGGCTGCCACATTGAGGACCAGATCAATCCCAAGCGCTGCGGGCACCTGGATGGCAAGGCCGTCGTCGACCTTGACACCGCGGCCAAGCGGCTGCGCGCCGCCGCCGATGCCCGCCGGGACGAGAATTTCCTGCTGATGGCCCGAACGGACATCCGCGCGGTGGACGGCCTGCAGGCCGCAATCGACCGCGCCAAGGCCCTGGTGGATGCCGGGGCGGACGCGATTTTTCCCGAGGCGATGCGGGACCTGGGCGAATTCGAGGCGATCCGCCAGGCCGTGGATGTGCCTATCCTGGCCAACATGACGGAGTTCGGCAAGAGTGAACTCTTCACCGCCGCGCAGCTGGAATCCATCGGCGTCAACATGGTCATTTATCCCGTGACGCTGCTGCGCAGCGCAATGGGGGCTGCGGAGCGTACGCTTGACACGATCCTTTCAGCTGGCACTCAGCAACCGGCGGTACACCAGATGCAGACCAGATCGCGGTTGTATGAACTCTTGGACTACGAGTCGTACAATCGCTTCGATACAGCTGTTTTCAATTTCACAGTTCCCGGAAGCCAGGAGCAGCCATGACAGCAACACCAGACATCGCCAGCACCAGCGAGGCCCCCGTCCGCAAGGGCCTGGCCGGCGTTGTGGTGGATACCACGCGGATCTCCAAGGTGAACCCGGATACCAATTCGCTGCTGTACCGCGGCTACCCGGTCCAGGAACTGGCCGCCAGGTGCTCCTTCGAGGAGGTGGCCTTCCTGCTCTGGAACGGCGAGCTTCCGACGGCGGATGAGCTGGCTTCGTTCGAAAGGACGGAGCGCGCCGGACGGACGCTGCAGCCCAACGTCAAGGCCGCCGTCGACCTGCTGCCGCTGACGGCGCACCCGATGGATGTCTGCCGCACCGCTGCCTCAGTCATTGGCGGCTCGCATCCGCTGGCGGAGGACAGTTCGCGCGAGGCGAACATGAAGAAGTCCATTGACCTCTTTGCCGCGATGCCCGCCGTCGTCGCCTACGACCAGCGGCGCCGGCACGCGGACGGCAAACCGGTGGAACCCGTGGCGCCGCGCGAGGATCTGGGCTATTCGGCGAATTTCCTCTACATGACCTTCGGCGAGGAAGCCGCACCGGAGGTGGTTGCGGCCTTCAACACCTCCATGGTGCTCTATGCCGAGCACTCCTTCAACGCCTCCACCTTCACTGCGCGGGTGATCACCTCAACGCTGGCGGACCTGCATTCGGCGGTCACCGGGGCCATCGGCGCGCTCAAGGGGCCGCTGCACGGCGGCGCCAACGAGGCCGTGATGCACACCTTCGAGGAAATCATGGCGGGCGCCGGCGGGCAGGACCTCTCCGGCCACGCGCAGGCCTGGCTGTCGGATGCCCTGGCCAATAAGAAGAAGATCATGGGCTTCGGCCACCGGGTCTACAAGAACGGCGATTCCCGGGTTCCCACCATGAAGGCCGCGCTGGATGCGATGCTCCGGCACTACAACCGGCCGGACCTGGGCGAACTCTACGACGCGCTGGAAGCCGGGATGGGCCAGGCCAAGAACATCAAGCCCAACCTGGACTACCCGGCCGGGCCCACGTACCACCTGATGGGCTTCGACACCGCCACGTTCACCCCGCTGTTCGTTGCCAGCCGGATCACCGGCTGGACGGCGCACATCATGGAGCAGCTGGAGTCGAATTCGCTGATCCGGCCGCTGAGCCTGTACGACGGCGTGGACGAACGGCACGTGCCCTAGTTCGGGCGCAGCCGGGCGCGGGTAGTGGTGTTCAGCCGCTCCAGCGCCCGGTGACGCTTTCCGCGACCGTCTCATTGTCCTCGTTGAGCACCACCCGAACGGCCAGCCGCCCGCCCGCCAGCATCGCCGGCAGCCAGTGTTCCGCATCCGCCCACATCCGCTCCCGCGGCAGCAGGCGGACCGGATGCCACTCGGGGGCTATCTCGTCACTCTCCACCGGTTCCCCGGACCACCTCCGGGCCAGGAAAACGGTGGTGTACATGTCCCATTCCGGCCGGGCCGGGAAGACAAATTCGACCGTTCCCGCCGGCACCAGGTCGCCGGCACCAATATCGACGCTGATTTCCTCGGCAACCTCGCGGCAGATGGCTTCCTCCGCGGTTTCGCCTGCCTCCAGATGGCCGCCGACGCCCACCACCTTTCCGGCACCGAAGCCCGTCTTCTTGGTTCCCAGCAGGACCTCCGCTCCCGCGGGCGTGTCCCGGAGGAGGAAGCAAAGGGTGACGGCAGCAGCGCTCATCCCCCCAGCTTAGAGCCCGTCGCCCACCAGCTGTCCGCGCAGCGGCACCGGGCCGCCCTTGATGTCAAACTGCCGGTCCATCAGTTCCGGCGCCGATAACCCCCGTCCCAGCTCTCCGGCCCAGGCGCCGACGCTCTGCCATCCGGCCATGACCGAGTAGGGCTGCCGGGAATCGAAGATGTACTGGCCGTCGGCGTCAAGTTTGGCCAGGAAAAACGTGATCTCCGGTCCCGGGGCCGGCAAATGCGGCTCACCTTCCAGACTGACGGCGAAGGCCATCCATCCGCCGGCACAGGCAAACAGGGTGAAATATTCCGGATGGGACGTCAGATCGCGGCTGCTGAACAGCTGCGTCCCCGCGACCGCCGAAACGTTCCGGATCGCGCAGCTGCGCTCCGCGGGCCCGACGGGTTCCGGCCGTGCCGGACCCGCCGATCCCCGCACCCGGGCATGTGCCGCCGGGGCCTTGGCCGCGGGGCCGGCCGACGCCGCGGAGGCCGGCTCCGGCGAGTCCTTGCCTCCGGAGAGCCACAGCCCGTTGACGACGGCGGCGGCCAGAGCAAGGACGGCCACCAGGCCGATGGTGCCGGCCACCACCGGCCCTCGCCTCCCGGTCCGGGTGGCCGGCTTAAGGGCGGTCCCGCCGCTGTCGCTGAAGACGGCACCGTCGTCGGCTATTCTCTTCAGGGTCCGCCGGGCCAGCGCCGGGAGGTCGGCGGCGGGGTCGTCTTTGAAAGGAGCAGCGGCAGGGTCCAGCGCCCGCAACGCATCAGCCCCCGGCCCGTTCCCGGTCCGGACGAAGCCCCGCACTCCCGGATACCCGGATACGGCCCCGGCCAGGGCTCGCCGCGCGCGGCGCAACCGGAACGAAACCAGCCACGGATGGCGGCCGAGCAGGCCCGCCAGTTCCGCTGGCGCCAGCCGGTCCCAATAAGCGAGCATCAGCAGTTCACGGTCCTCCGGTCGCAACCGGGCCAGCGGCCCCGAAAAGCCGGCAGGGGGCGCGGCGGAACTGCGGAAAACGGTCCGCGGTGCGCCCGTTGAACCGGTGAGCCACAGAGCCCTGGCCTGGAAGAGCAGCCACATCAGCCGGGATGATTCGGCCGTCCCGGCCTGTTGCGCGGAGAGCCGGAAAACTGTTTCCGTGGCGCCGAGCGCATCCCGGCTGGAATTCAGTCGTCGGCGGAAAAAGTCCAGGACGGGACCGAAATTCGTCAATTGTTCCGCGACGAAATCGTTGTCCCGCTCTGCCAGCATGGTTCCCGTTCCTGGACCGAAATCTACCCTTCAGCCTAACCCCGCCGGAACGCTTTGCCCACCCGCCTGAGCGTGGATGCGGCGCGGGCCATCCGCGCTGGTCTAGCCCAGCGCCCGCGGGTGCGCGGCGGCGTAAACCTCGCGCAGCGTATCCGCCGTTACCAGAGTGTAAACCTGCGTCGTGGTCACCGACGCGTGGCCAAGCAATTCCTGCACCACCCGCACGTCCGCGCCGCCTTCCAGCAGGTGGGTGGCGAACGAGTGGCGCAGGGTGTGCGGGGAAACGACCTTGGTGATGTTGGCGCGCTCGGCCGCCGTTTTGAGGATGGTCCAGGCGCTCTGCCGGCTGATCCGGCCGCCGCGCGCGTTCAGGAACAGGGCCGGGGTGCCCTTGCCCTTGGCGGCCAGCAGCGGTCGGCCGCGGACCAGATAGGCCTGGACGGAGCGGGCGCCGTACGAGCCCAGCGGGACCAGGCGCTCTTTGGAGCCCTTGCCGAACAGCCGGACGACGGCGGGCCCGTCCGGCGGGCGCTGCTGACCACCGACGCCGGTCCCGGTCCCGACCGCAGCGGAGCCCCCGGTCGCCGGGTTGTCCGGTTCCAGGCTGACGGTGACGTCGTCCACGTCCAGCCCGACGGCTTCGCTGATGCGGGCGCCGGTGGAATAGAGGAATTCCAGCATGGCCCGGTCCCTGAGCCCGGTGGCGGTGTCCGTTCCCGCGGCTTCGAGGATCCGCGTGACCTCGTCCACGGAGATCGCCTTGGGCAGCCGGCGGCCGGCCATCGGCGGGTGCACATCTGCCGCCGGATCGACCGTAGTGATGCCCTCCAGCGCCCAGAATTTGTGCAGTCCCCGGACCGCGACGATGGTGCGCGCAGCCGAACGGATGCCCAGTGCGCTGGCGCCGTCCGAGCCGTCCACCAGGGCCTGGGCGAAGGCCGTGACGTGGTGCCGGGTGACGTCGCTCGGCCCGGCAACGCCGGAGTCGGCGAGGAACTGCTGATAGCGCCGGAGGTCCCGCCGGTAGGCGGCCATGGTGTTCACCGCCAACCCGCGCTCGACACCCACGTGCTGCAGGTAGTCAACGACGGCACGGCCGAGCGGACCGGCCGGTGCGGCGGCCGCCTTGGGCCCGACGTCCGCCCCGGATCCGGCGGTAATGTTCACTGCTCCCGCTGGCTGGGATGCGCCGGCCACGGGGCGTCGGCGGGACGCAGGTTGGCAAAGCCTGCGTCGCGGGCGGCTGCGACGGCCAGGATTCCGACGACGGCCGAGGGGTTGTGCAGGGATCCGTCCAGGACTGCCGCCACGGCATCATCGAGCTCCACCCAGCGGAACTGGATTTCTGCTTCCTCGTCGGTGCGCACGTGGCGCTGGTCCGCCGGGACCATACTCAGCCCGCGGGCCAGATAGATCCGGATGGCCTCGCTGGATGAGCCGGGCGAGTTAAAGACGTCCGCCAGCACGTTCCATTCCGAGGCCACCAGGTCGGCCTCCTCCGCCAGCTCGCGGACCGCTCCGGCAACAAAACCCTCGCCGGAAACGTCCAGCAGCCCAGCCGGGATCTCCCAGAGCGCCATCTTCACCGGGTGCCGGTACTGGCGCAGCAGCAGCAGCTGGCCGTCGTCGTTCATCACCAGCACCGCCACCGCGCCGGGATGGTCGATGTAGTCCCGGGTCAGCGTCTCGCCGCCGTCCTCCAGCGCGAAGGCGTCGCTGACAACATTCCAGATCCTGCCCTGGTATACCGTCTCGCTGGAAAGCAGCGGGCGTGGGCTGGCCTGATCGGCCAGCTCCTCCCCGCCAATAACGGGCGCGGCTGCCGGCACGGACGGATCGGCAGGAAACCGTGAGTCGGCGGGCCCGGCCATGGCCTAGACCTCGAGGAGGCGGGTGGCCCGCTGGCGGTCCAGGGCCGCGGCAACCAACCCGGCGAACAGCGGGTGGTGACGGGTGGGACGGGAGCTCAGTTCCGGATGCGCCTGCGTTGCGACGTAGTACGGGTGGATCTCGCGGGGCAGTTCGACGTACTCCACCAGCTTGCCGTCCGGAGACGTGCCGGAGAACACCAGACCCTTGCCGGCAATCTGCTCGCGGTACTTGTTGTTGACCTCGTAGCGGTGCCGGTGCCGTTCGCTGACGGTGGTGGCACCGTAGGTTTCGGCGACGACGGAACCCTCATCGAGCTTGGCCTCGTACAGGCCCAGGCGCATGGTGCCGCCCAGATCGCCCTTCCCATCGACGATGTCCAGCTGCTCTTCCATGGTGGCGATCACGGGGTACTTGGAGTCCGGTTCGAATTCGCTGGAGGACGCGCCCTCCAGGCCCACCACGTTGCGGGCGTACTCGATCACCATGCACTGCAGCCCCAGGCACAGTCCCAGTGAGGGCAACTGGCTTTCGCGGGCGAAGGTCAGGGCTCCCAGTTTGCCTTCCAGACCGCGGATGCCGAAGCCGCCGGGCACACAGATGGCATCGACGCCGTCGAGCGCCTTGGCGGCGCCGGCCTCGGTGGCACACTCGTCCGAGGGCACCCAGCGGATCTTGACCTTGGCGTTGTTGGCGAAGCCGCCGGCGCGCAGAGCCTCGGTGACGGACAGGTATGCGTCCGGGAGGTCAATGTATTTGCCCACCAGCGCGATCTCGACGCTGTGCGAGGGGTTGTGGACGGCGTCGAGCAGCCTGTCCCACTTGGTCCAATCGACATCCTTGAACGGCAGGTCGAGCGCCCGGACAATGTAGGAGTCCAGCCCCTGCGAGTGCAGCGTCTTGGGGATGTCATAGATGCTCGGCGCATCCGGGCAGCCAATGACGGCGTCGATGTCCACATCGCACATGCGTCCGATTTTCTCCCGCATGGCTTCCGGGACCACCCGGTCCGAGCGGAGCACGATCGCATCAGGCTGGATGCCGATGGAGCGCAGGGCTGCCACGGAGTGCTGGGTGGGCTTGGTCTTCAGCTCCTGCGACGGGCCGATGTAGGGCACCAGCGAGACGTGCAGGAAGAAGACATTGCTCCGGCCGATGTCCTGGCGCACCTGGCGTGCCGACTCCAGGAACGGCTGGGATTCGATGTCGCCAACGGTGCCGCCGATTTCGGTGATGATGACGTCCGGGGCCTTCTTGCCGTCGGCCGGCAGGCGCATCCGGCGCTTGATCTCGTCGGTGATGTGCGGGATCACCTGGACGGTGTCCCCCAGGTACTCACCGCGCCGCTCCTTGGCGATCACCGTGGAATAGATCTGGCCGGTGGTCACATTGGCCGAGCCCTCGAGGTTTTCGTCCAGGAAGCGCTCGTAGTGGCCGATGTCCAGGTCCGTTTCGGCGCCGTCGTCGGTCACGAAAACCTCACCGTGCTGGAAGGGATTCATTGTGCCGGGATCCACGTTGAGGTAGGGATCCAGCTTTTGCATGGTCACGGACAGGCCGCGCGCCCGGAGCAGATGGCCCAGGCTGGAAGCCGTGAGCCCCTTCCCCAGGGACGACGCCACGCCGCCGGTGACGAAGATGTGTTTGGCCGTCTTGGACTGGCCACTGAACCGGGAATTTGATCGCTGCACCACGGGGTTTGAGCCTATCACCTTTCCCGGGCCGTCGGGCCGTCGGGCGGGCCGCGCCGGTGGTCCTGACGGAGCGCCGGGGTCAGGGGATGCTGCGGGCGTCGTCCAGGAGTTCCTGGGCGTGGGCCTGAGCGGTCGCGGAGTCTTCCTGGCCCGCCAGCATCCGGGCCAGCTCGCGGACGCGTTCGGCGTCGTCCAGCAGGGTGACGTCGCTGGAGGTGAAGCCGGCGCCGGAGGTTTTGGTGACGCGGATGTGCTGGTCCGCGAAGGCGGCCACCTGGGGCAGGTGCGTGACCACCAGCACCTGGACGTGCCGGGCCAGCATGGCGAGCCGGCGCCCGATCTCCACGGCGGCCTTCCCTCCGACGCCGGAATCCACCTCGTCGAAGACGAAGGTCGGGACCGGGTCCACGGCCGCGAGCACTACCTCAATGGCCAGCATCACACGGGACAGCTCACCGCCGGATGCACCCTTACCCAGCGGCCGGGGGGCCGCGCCGGCGTGCGGCTTGAGCAGGAAGGAGACTTCGTCCGCCCCGTGGATTCCCCGCTGGGATGCGGGTTCGACGCCGATGACCAGCTGGGCGTCCGGCATGGCCAGGGCCTTGAGCTCGGTGCTGACGCGTGCGGACAACTGGACCGCAGCCTTCGCCCGCGCCTTGGTGAGCGCTGCGGCGAGTTTGTCCAGCTCCTCCGCTGCATCCGCCACCTCGCGTTCCAGGGATTCAATCCGGCTGGAATCGTCCTGCAGCTCATCGAGCCGGAACCGGGAGGCCTGCGCCCACTCCAGCACCTGGTCCACGGAGGGCGCATACTTGCGCACCAGCACCGCCAGCGCACCGCGTCGGTCCTCGACCTCGGCCAGCCGGGCGGGACTCTCGGAATCCAGGGAGGTCGAATAGCTGGCCAGGTCGGAGGCGATGTCCGCCAGCAGGTAGCCCACCTCGGCCAGCCGGGCGGCAGCGGCCTTCAGCTCGCCGTCGTGCTCGCCGACGCCCTCCAGCGCCCGCTTGGCGGTATCCACCAGTGTGGTGGCGTCCCCCGCGTCGCTGAAATCCCCGGCCACCAGGGTCTGCTGGGCCTGCTGCGCCGCGTTCCGCAGTTCCTCCAGGTTGGTGAGCTTGATGGACTCCGTCTTGAGCGCATCGTCCTCACCGGACTGCGGGTCCACCGCGTCGATCTCTTCCAGCGCCAGCCGGAGGGATTCGGCTTCCCGCAGCCGCTCGCGGCTGGTGTGCCGGAGTTCCTCCAGCTCCGTCTGCGCGTCCTGCCAGCGCCGGAAGAGCTGCCGGTACTGCTCGGTTTTCCGGTCAAAGGACGCATCGGCGTCGCCGGCGAATTTGTCCAGCGCCTGCCGCTGCGCCACGGCGCTCTTGAGCCGGATCTGGTCCGACTGGCCGTGCACCACCACCAGCTGCTCCCCCAGCTCTGCCAGCACGCCCACGGGTGCCTGCCGGCCGCCCACGTGCGCACGGCTGCGTCCGTCCGCGCCCACTGTGCGGGCCAGCAGCAGCTCGGCGCCGCCGTCGAACTCCTCGACCTCGGCACCGGCCTCAAGGGCGCGGGCCACGGCCCGGTGCGAACGGGGCAGCTGGACGGTAGCCTCCGCGGAGGCCGCCTTCGCGCCCGTACGCACGGCGCCTGCGTCGGAGCGGGCGCCCAGCAGCAGGCCGACGGCGGTCACCACCATGGTCTTGCCGGCCCCGGTTTCGCCGCTGACGACGCTGAGACCGGGGCCGAGAGTGAGCGTTGCCTCCGCGATGACGCCCAGGTCCCGGATGCGGATTTCCTCGATCATGGCGTGTTCTGTGCCCTCCTGCCGGCACTCGGGGCGGCCACCGGGGCCTTAGGCTTCGGGTTGCGGACCACGGGAATGGGCGCCGTCCCGGCGGCGGGTTCCTGGCTCGCGGGACCCCGCCAGCCTTGGATGGGAAGCTCGAATTTGCGTACCAGGCGGGCGGAGAACGGCGTCTGATGTGTACGGGCCAGCCGCACGGGCCGGTCGGAGCGTGTCACTTCGATGCGCGAGCCGGGCGGCAGGTCCACGGTGCGGCGGCCATCGCACCACATGACCCCGTGGGCCTCGGTCCGGGTCAGCACCTCCACGGCCAGCTTGGAACCGGGTGAAACCACCAGCGGCTTGGCAAAAAGGGCGTGCGCACTGATGGGAACCATCAGCAGCGCCTCAACGTCCGGCCACACGACCGGACCCCCGGCGGAAAACGCGTAAGCGGTGGAGCCGGTAGGGGTTGCCATGACGATGCCGTCGCAGCCGAAGGAGCTCAGCGGCCGGCCATCCACTTCGGTGACCACTTCGATCATCCGCTCCCGGTTGCCCTTCTCGATGGCCACCTCGTTCAGCGCCCAGGTGTGGGCAATCTTGCGGCCCTCCACCCAGACCGTGACGTCGATCGTCATCCGTTCCTCGACCGTGTAGGCCCGGCGGACCACCCAGTCCACGGTCTGCGCCAGGTCCGCCCGTTCGCTCTCCGCCAGGAAACCAACGTGGCCCAGATTCACGCCCAGCAGCGGCACGTCCGCGCCGCGGACCTGCTCCGCAGCGCGCAGGATGGTGCCGTCACCGCCCAACACCATGACCAGCTCGATCTCCTCCAGCGAGACGTCCACGTCGAGGATCTCGGTGGGGACGTCTATCACGCCCAGGACCTCGAACATATCCGCAAGCTCGTCCTTGGACATCACCGGGACCAGCCCCGAAGCGTGCAACTGGGCGCAGACCTCCAGCGCGGCGGCCATGGACTCCTGGCGCCCGGTGTGGGCCAGGATCAACACTCGCCTGCTCATGTGGCTCTGCTCTCTGCTGGTCGGCTACCCGTTGTCGGCTCTCTCATTTGTCTTACGGTAGTGGTCCCGCGGGGACCACTACTGCCACACGCCGGCCAGCAGCCGGCGTACCAGCTCGTCCCGCTCCTCGATCTTAGGCCCGGGAACCGACTCACTCCGCGCGGCCCAAAGGAAGAACTCAATGTTCCCATCCTGACCCGGCAACGGACTGACCGCCAAACCGCGCAGCTGTAGTCCGGCGTCGACCGCGGCCCCCGCCACCTCGCTGACCGCCCGCCGCCGTTCCTGCTCCGAGCCGACGACGCCGGTCCGGCCCAGCCGCTCCCGGCCCACCTCGAATTGCGGTTTGACCATCAGCAGCAGATCTCCACCGTCCCTGGTGGCCTCCGCCAGCGGGCCGACCACCAGCGCCAGCGAAATAAACGACAGGTCGCACACGGTCAGGTCCGCGGGACCGCCGATGTCCTGCGGCGACATGTACCGGATGTTCAGGCCCTCGTGCACCTGGACCCGCGGATCCTCCCGGAGCTGGGCAACCAGCTGTCCGTGCCCCACATCCACCGCCACCACCTGCCGGGCCCCCCGGCGCAGCAGCACGTCCGTGAAGCCGCCCGTGGAGGCGCCGGCGTCCAGCACACGTTTGCCGGCCACGGATACCTGCGGGAATGCCGTCAGGGCACCGTCCAGCTTGTGGCCGGCCCGCGAAACGTACTGCGGGGCGCCGTCGTCGCTCACCTGCAGCGCCCGGTCCGCAGGAATCTGCAGGGCCGCCTTGGCCAGGACCGTCCCCTCCGAGCTGACAAGCCCGGAGGCAATCAGGCCCGCAGCTTGGGTGCGCGAGCGGGCCAGTCCACGGCGCACCAGCTCCTGATCCAGGCGCCTCACGCGCTAGGCTCCGGAAGCCCGGCCATGAACCGGACCCTGCGGATCCGCATCCAACTCCGCCAGCAACTCGTCATGAATGGACGCATAAATGGCGTCGTGGTCGGCCGTCTGCGAGCCGCGGACCTCAGCGAGCCGGGCCAGGATCGCGTCCACGGCGGCGTCGGCCGTGGAAGGTAGGCCCTCCGGCCAGCCGGGCGTGTGCTGCTCCGGCGTGTGCTGGTTCGCCACGGCTTCAGTCCGGTGATCCGCCGCGCCAGTCCAGCGCCGGGGAGGTGGGTGTGGTGGCGTCCGGGACGGCTTCCCACCACGCGGCACACGCCGCGCGCCAGCCGTTCAGATCATCGCTGGTGGTGGATACGGTGATGCCGTTGCCTGAGATGTGCGCGTGCGCGCCGCCGCAGCTGAAGCCGCCCCCGTTCCGCTCCACTGCGGGATAGGGCAGATAGAGCTCGTCGAGGCCGGCGAGGAGGTAGCTCGGCCGCTCCGCCGTGCGGGCGGCCAGCACCGTTTCCCGGGTATCCACACCGGTCAGGACCACGGCGGTGGCCATACCGGCGTTGTTGCCGCCCAGGATGTCCGTATCCAGCCGGTCGCCGACCACCAGCGGCCGGGCGGATTTCAGCCGGTCCGCCGCGGTGTGGAAGAGGACCGCCTCCGGCTTGCCGGCGACCAGCGGCTCCTGGCCGGTAGCGGCCTGGACGGCTGCCACCATCGCGCCGTTCCCGGGCGCAATACCGCGGCTCTGGGGAATGGTCATGTCCACATTCGTCGCCACCCAGGCCGCGCCGTTCTGGATGGCGTACGAGGCCTCGGCCAGCTCGCGCCAGCTCAGCGACGGCTCGAATCCCTGGATGACGACGGCGGGACGGTCCTCGGCCGCGCGCACCGGGACCATGCCGACCAGCTCCACCTCCCGGGCCAGCGCGGCGCTGCCCGTGATCAGGACCCTGGAACCGGGTGGGAACCGCTCGGCCAGCACGCGCGCCCCGGCCTGGGCCGAGCTCACCACCTGCTCATCCGTCGCGGGTGCGCCGAGCTCGCGCAGGTGCGCGGCCACCTCGGCCGGCGACCGGGAGGCGTTATTGGTCACGTAGCCCAGTCCGACATTGATCCCGGCAAGTCGCCGCAGCGCCTCGACGGCGCCCGGGATCGCGTGCGGACCGGCGTAGACGACGCCGTCAAGGTCCGCCAGGACGGCGTCGAAGGCGGAGATGAGGGATGAATCAGTCATCCAGCCGGTGTCCCTCGCCGTTGGCCCGGGTCGCGGAGGACTCGTCAGTTTCTTCGGCGGGACCTTCGGCCGCGTCGTCGTCGGGACCTGCGTCCGCACCGTCGTGCTGGCTGCCGTTGGCTTCGCCGGGGAAAGAGCTGCCGACGGCGGCAGGGGCGTCGGCGTCGGCGTCGGCGCTGAATTCGTCAGATTCCGCGTCGTCGGATTCGAAGTAGTCCGCCTCCGAGTCATCAAGTTCAGCGGTACCCCGTGCGGAATCCGAAGCGGCCGCCACGGTTCGCTTGGCCACCGGCGCCGGCTCCGGCGTAATGGCCTCGCCATCTTCATTGAACATTGTGGTGGAGCGCTTCTTCGGCTTGGTCTCCTCCTCATCCTCTGCGGCAAGGTCAAAGATGAACGGATCCGCATCCTCACCGATGCCCAGAGCCGACTCGGCCGCGGCCGCTTGGCGCTCCCACGTCTCTGCCTCAGCAGTGCGGCCCACGGCCAGCAGCGCGTCCGCATACGCGCGGAACAGGCGCGGGCTGAAGGAAAACGCACGATTCATGTCCAGCTGCGGGATCTCCAAAGCCGCGACTGCAGCCTCTGTCTCCCCCAGGTCCGCCCGGGCCCCGGAGGTCACGATGGCCATCTCCACTTTCCCGGCCGTGTCCAGCGTCTGCACGTCTTCCGAGCGGGCAATATCAAGGGCGCGGTCAGGACGGCCCAGGCCGCGTTCGCAGTCTGCCATCACCGGCAGGTGCTCGTTGGATCCGCTGATCCGGCGGTACGTGCGGAATTCCCGCAACGCCTCACCATAATGCCCCGCCGCGTAAGCCGTCAGTCCGACGGCCTCCCGGACGGCGGCCAGCCGGCCGCCGCGCCGGCTCGCGGCCAGGGCATGCTGGAACGCCAGCTCCGCGTCCTCATCCAGCAGGCGGCCGGCCATCACCAGGTGCTTCGAGACCCACTCGCCGCTCTTGGGCTCCAGCGTGCGCAGCTGGGCCTTGGTCACCTTGTCCAGCTCGCTTCCCGTGACGTCCTCGTCAATCTGCGGGGAGCGCTCACGATCCACACGGTTGGAGCTGCGCAGGTCGCCGGGGTTGCGCACAGCGGCCGGGCGTTCCTCGCGGGCGGGACGGTCGCCATAGGGCTTACGCTCACCCTCGCGGGCGGGACGGTCGCCGTAGTGCTTGTCGCTGCGCGGGGCACGGTCGCCATAAGGCTTACGCTCACCCTCGCGGGCGGGACGGTCGCCGTAGGGCTTGTCGCTGCGCGGGGCACGGTCGCCATAGGGCTTACGCTCACCATACGGCTTGCTCTCGCGGTCACCGTAGGGCTTACGCTCACCCTCGCGGGCGGGACGGTCGCCGTAGGGCTTGTC
>JALYYI010000138.1 GCA_030946705.1 Actinomycetota bacterium
GCCGCCAGCTGGTCGCGCACCCGGATGTGGACCGGGTCATCCTCACCGGCGGTTACGAAACCGCCGAGCTGTTCCGCTCCTTCCGCCCGGACCTGCCGCTGCTGGCTGAAACCTCCGGAAAGAACGCCATCATCGTCACGCCCAGCGCCGACTTCGACCTCGCCGCGAAGGACGTCGCCTACTCGGCCTTCGGCCATGCCGGGCAGAAATGCTCGGCCGCCTCGCTGGTGATCATGGTGGGTTCGGTAGCGAAGTCCCCGCGCTTCCGCAACCAGCTCATCGACGCCGTCAGCTCCCTCAAGGTCGGCTACCCCTCCGATGCCAGTACCCAGATGGGCCCGATCATCGAGCCCGCCAACGGCAAACTGCTCGATGCGCTGACCACCCTGGGAGAGGGCGAATCCTGGCTGATCAAACCCGAGCAGCTGGATGAGTCCGGCAAGCTCTGGAGCCCCGGCGTGCGCAGCGGCGTCAAACGCGGCTCCTACTTCCACCGGACCGAATTCTTCGGACCCGTGCTGGGCATCATGACCGCCGCGACCCTGGAGGAGGCCGTCGTGATCCAGAACGAGATCGACTACGGTCTCACCGCCGGCCTGCACTCGCTGAACCCGGCCGAGCTGGGCTACTGGATGGAGAACATCCAGGCCGGAAACCTCTACATCAACCGCGGCATCACCGGCGCCATCGTGCGCCGGCAGCCCTTCGGCGGCTGGAAGAAATCCGCCGTCGGGGCAGGGACCAAGGCCGGCGGACCCAACTACCTGATCGGGCTGGGGGACTGGGTGCCCGCCGAGCCAAACGGCGCCGGTCTGCCGGTGCAGCACAGCGCCGTGGCGAAGCTGCTCGCGGCGGCAAAGTCCTCCGGACCCGCACTGTGCTCCGGCGAGACCGAGTCTCTGGCACAGGCCCTGCGAAGCGATGCCGCGGCCTGGGCCGGAGAATTCGGTCTGGCGCGGGACGTCTCCGGGCTCTCCGCGGAGCGCAACGTCTTCCGCTACCTGCCCGTCCCGGTCACCGTCCGCCTTACCAACGGCGCACCGCTGGTGAGCCTGCTCCGCGTCCTGGGAGCCGGCCTGCTCGCAGGTTCCCGGCTCACCGTTTCCTCCGCCCTGGAACTGCCGCACGCGGTGCGCGCCGTCCTGGCTGAGCTGTCCCTGCCCGTCACGGTGGAGGACGACGACGCCTGGCTGGCCAAGGCGGGCGGGCTCGGTGCCCGACGCGTCCGGCTCATCGGCACCGATCCTGCGGCCGCGGCTAGGGCGTTTGCCGACGCTACCGGCGGTCGCCCCGATCTCGCCGTCTATGGGAAAGCGGTCACCCCCGCGGGACGGATCGAGCTCCTGCCGTTCCTGCGCGAGCAGGCCGTCAGCATTACCGCCCACCGGTTCGGCACACCGAATCACCTCTCCGGGGGACTGATTTAAGGGTCAGGAGTCATGTACCCCGCGGATGAACCGTTACCGAATGGTGTCCCAGCAAAGCACTCCCCGCCGTTGACCGCCTTCCTATAATATGTCATATTTTACTGTTGTAAACCCGGGTCAAACGCGGCCCACATTACATCCGAGGGAGCGCCGGTTCGGCACATCCTCGGCATGTTGTCACCGTCAAAGGAGAGGCCGACAATGAAACTCAGAGTCCCCAAAGCCGTATTCGCGGGAGTGGTCGCGGCAGCTCTGCTGTCCACAACCGGATGCGGCGGAATTCTTGGTAACGCAGGGTCCAGTAGTTCAGCCGATTCGGGACCCATCAAGCTGGCTGCGGTGATCCCCACCTCCGGCTCCAGCGCCCCCACCGGCGTGTACATGAAGAACGGGATGCAGCTGGCGGTCGATGAGATCAACGCCAAGGGCGGCATCCTCAACGGCCGCAAGCTGGAGCTGGACGTCGAGGACGCCGCCTGCGACCCGACCCAGGCGGCGGCTGCTGCCAACAAGGCCGTCTCCAACGGCGATGTCATTTCGGTGGGAGGCTACTGCTCCGGCGCCACCTTGCCCACGCTGCCCATCTTCAACCGGGCCAACATCCCCATGGTCATTCCAGCGGCCAATTCCCAGGACCTGGTGAACCAGAAGCTGCCCAACGTGTTCCTGATCAACGGCACCGGCGTCCAGCAGGCGGCCGCGGCACTGGCGTACATGAAGAAGGACAGCGTGAAGTCCGTGGCCCTGGTGGACGACAACACCAGCTACTCGAAGGACATTACGGGGGAGACCAAGAAGGACGTCGAGTCCGACGGCGGCGTCAAGGTTGCGCTGGCCACTTCCGTCACGGCGGGGGAGAGCGACTACTCCTCCGTGGTGCACGACATCATGGGCGCCAAGCCGGACATGGTCTACTGGACCGGCTACTACCAGGAGGGCGGCCTGATCATCAACCAGCTCAGGAGGGCCGGTTACCAGGGCAAGATCATGGTGGCCGACGGCAGCGTTGACCCGTCCCTGATCAAGATCGCGGGCGCGGCCAACGCGGAGGGCGTGCTGGCCACCATGACCCAGACCCCTGACACGATCAAGGGCGCGGAGCAGTGGATCTCGGACTACAAGGCCAAGTTCAACTCGGATCCCGGGCCCTACTCCACGCAGTCCTACGACGCGGTACGCGTCGCGGCGGAAGCCATCACCCAGGCCAAGAGCACCAACGGCGCTGACGTGGAGAAGGCCCTGATGGCGATCGACGGCTTCAAGCTCTTCTCCGGCCAGCTGAAATTCACCCCGGAGCACACCCTTTCGAACGGCGGGTTCCAGATCCTGGCGGTCAACGGCGGCAAATTCGTGCTCAAGGACGCGCTGAGCTGATGGCACGACGGCGGGTGCCCGGCCTGGTGCCGGGCGCCCCCGCGCGCTGACCCTCAGCTTAGAGACAGGAAGTTATGACACAGCTCATCTGGAACGGCCTCTTCGTGGGCTCCTTTTACGCATTGATTGCCCTGGGCTATTCCATGGTCTACGGC
>JALYYI010000153.1 GCA_030946705.1 Actinomycetota bacterium
CTCAGTGCCAGTCTGCTGGCCCGCCTCGATGCCGAGCTCGGCGCCGGCGTCGTCACCCGGATAAAGGTCCTGGGTCCGGCGGCCCCGAACTGGCGCAAGGGCTACCGTCACGTCAGCGGGCGCGGACCCCGGGATACCTACGGCTGAGTATCGGCCATATAGGGAGCTTGGAGGGCGCTGGGGTGTATATCCCCTTAGGAGGAGCACCCAAATCCGCTCCTGACCCTCTTATTTGGCCATTGAAGGCCTGTCCATACGTGTTTTGACCCCCAGGCAAGGTAGAATCGTAGGGAAACTGAACGCCGGCGACTGGCTAGCACCACGCTCTCCCCGAAACGGCGCTTTCTTGATGTGCCACTTGGTGTGCCAACTGCAGGGTGACGTTTTTCCGGCTGCATACGCGCCGGGGAAGACGGCCACAGTGTCTACGAAGAGCCGCAGTACTTTGCGCCGCGGTTATTTATGTCGCGGTAATTGAGCAGTAATCTACGAAGAATAGAGGGGTAGAACGCGCCTGTGACTACCAGCAACCCGGGGAATCCGGACAACGCGACCAATCCGCAGACGGCCGGCGGAGATGCAGTTTCTCCCGGTGCAGGAACCTCCAGCCCGGAGCAGCACATGGGGGCGCCGTCCGAGCCAAGGGAATACGGTGCCAGCGACATCACCGTTCTGGAGGGTCTCGAGGCGGTCCGGAAGCGTCCAGGTATGTACATCGGTTCCACCGGACCCCGGGGGTTGCATCATCTGGTCTATGAGGTGGTCGATAACTCCGTGGACGAGGCGCTGGCCGGCTATTGCGACCACATCGAGATCGTGCTCCAGGCCGATGGCGGCGTCAAGGTGGTCGACAACGGCCGCGGCATTCCGGTGGATGTGCATCCTACCGAGGGCAAGCCAACCATTGAAGTGGTGATGACCATTCTGCATGCCGGCGGCAAGTTCGGCGGCGGTGGTTACGCCGTCTCCGGCGGTTTGCACGGCGTGGGCATCTCCGTAGTCAATGCACTGTCCGAGCGGGTTGAGACGGAGGTTCGCCGGCAGGGGCACATCTGGCGGATGACCTTCGCCGACGGCGGCAAGACGCAGGGCGGGCTGGTGAAGGGGGAGGCAACGGAAGAAACAGGAACCATCCAGACCTTCTATGCGGATCCCAGCATTTTTGAATCCACCGAGTTCGACTTTGAGACCCTGCGCGCACGCTTCCAGCAGATGGCGTTCCTGAACAAGGGACTGAAGATCACCCTGACGGATGAGCGCCGGGCGGTTGTGGATGCCGGCCAGGATCCGGATCTTGACCTTGATCTGGACTCCGTGCTGCAGGAGGGCGTGGATCCCAAGGGCCACCGTGAGGTGGTCTACCAGTACAACGACGGCCTGCTGGACTACGTCAAGCACCTGAACTCGTCCAAGAAGGTTGACGTGATCCACGAGGATGTCATTGCTTTTGAGACCGAGGACACCGGCCGGAAGATGGCCGTGGAACTGGCGCTGCAGTGGACCACAGCCTATTCGGAGAGCGTTCACACCTACGCCAACACGATCAACACGCATGAGGGCGGCACACACGAGGAGGGCTTCCGTGCGGCCATGACCTCCCTGATCAACCGCTACGCGCGGGAGAAGAACATCATCAAGGAAAAGGATGAGAACCTCACCGGAGACGACATCCGTGAGGGCCTGACGGCCGTGATCTCCGTCAAGCTCACCGAACCTCAGTTCGAGGGCCAGACGAAGACCAAGCTGGGCAACTCCGAGGTCAAGGGCTTTGTGCAGCGGGTGGTCACGGACGGACTTGGCGACTGGCTGGAGCGCAACCCCGGCCCGGCCCGCGATGTCATCCGCAAATCCATCCAGGCATCCCAGGCTCGCCTGGCGGCGCGGAAGGCCCGCGAAAGCACGCGGCGCAAGGGCCTGCTGGAGTCCGGCGGCATGCCCGGAAAGCTCAAGGACTGCCAGTCCAAGGACCCCTCGATTTCCGAAATCTATATTGTGGAGGGAGACTCGGCCGGCGGTTCGGCCGTGCGCGGGCGCAACCCGACCACCCAGGCCATCCTTCCGCTGCGTGGGAAGATCCTGAATGTGGAACGCGCCCGGCTGGACCGCGCGCTGGGCAACGCCGAAGTGCAGGCCATGATCACGGCCTTCGGTGCCGGTATTGGCGAGGACTTCGACGTCGACAAGGCCCGTTACCACAAAATCGTGCTGATGGCCGATGCCGACGTGGACGGCCAGCACATCACCACGCTGCTGCTGACGCTGCTGTTCCGCTACATGCGGCCGCTGATCGAGAGCGGCTACGTCTACCTTGCCCAGCCGCCGCTGTACCGCATCAAGTGGTCCAACGCCCCGCACGACTACGTGTTCAGTGATCGCGAGCGGGACGCCGTGATGGCCCACGGGCTGGCGAACGGCCGCCGCGTCCCCAAGGACAACGGCATCCAGCGCTACAAGGGGCTGGGTGAGATGGACTACACGGAGTTGTGGGACACCACCATGGATCCGGACCATCGCACGCTGCTGCAGGTCACCATGGAGGATGCCGCCGCGGCGGATCAGGTTTTCTCAGTGCTCATGGGTGAAGACGTGGAATCGCGCAGGAATTTTATCCAGCAGAACGCCAAGGACGTCAGATTCCTTGATATCTAGTGGTCCCCGCCCGGCGGAGCCTCTATGTATCACTGAATCGAAATATATCTGGAACGGAATCTTTAGACTATGAGTGACGACACCACCGACGTCCCGGGCGAAGGAAATGAACCCGTGCTCGAAGGCGACATCCTGGCCGATGTGCTGACGGACCGGGTTGAGCAGGTTGACCTGCAGACCGAAATGCAGCGGTCCTACCTGGACTACGCCATGGCGGTTATTGTCGGCCGTGCCCTGCCCGATGTGCGGGACGGCCTCAAACCCGTGCACCGCCGCGTGCTGTACGCGATGTTCGACGGCGGCTACCGCCCTGAGCGCTCGTTCAACAAGTGCGCCCGCGTGGTTGGCGAGGTCATGGGCCAGTACCACCCGCACGGGGACATGGCCATCTACGATGCACTGGTGCGCCTGATCCAGGACTGGACCATGCGCTATCCCCTGGCCCTGGGCCAGGGCAACTTCGGTTCTCCCGGCAACGACGGCGCCGCGGCCCCGCGGTATACGGAAACCAAGATGGCCCCGCTGGCGATGGAAATGGTCCGGGACATCGACGAGGAAACCGTCGACTTCCAGGACAACTATGACGGCAAGAACCAGGAACCCACCATCCTGCCGTCCCGCTTCCCGAACCTGCTGGTCAACGGCTCCTCGGGGATCGCCGTCGGGATGGCAACGAACATTCCGCCGCACAACCTGCGCGAGGTCGCGGCCGGTGTGCAGTGGTACCTGGCCAATCCCGGGGCCAGCCGCGAGGAACTCCTTGAGGCGCTGATCCAGCGGATCAAGGGCCCCGACTTCCCCACGGGTGCCCAGATCCTGGGACACAACGGCATCGAGGATGCCTACCGCACCGGGCGCGGTTCCATCACCATGCGCGCTGTGGTCAATGTGGAGGAGATCCAGGGCCGCACCTGCCTTGTGGTCACCGAACTGCCCTACCAGGCCAACCCGGACAACCTGGCCATCAAAATCGCGGAGCTGGTTAAGGACGGAAAGATCGCCGGCATTGCCGACCTTCGCGATGAGACCTCCGGCCGCACGGGCCAGCGCCTCGTCGTCGTGCTTAAGCGCGACGCCGTCGCCAAGGTGGTGCTGAACAACCTCTACAAGCACACCCAGCTGCAGGATAACTTCGGCGCGAACATGCTGGCCATCGTGGACGGTGTGCCGCGCACGCTCAGCCTGGACGCCTTCATCCGGCACTGGGTAACACACCAGCTGGACGTCATCGTCCGCCGCACCCGCTACCGGCTGCGCAAGGCGGAGGAGGAGGCACACATCCTCCGCGGGCTGCTCAAGGCCCTGGACATGCTGGATGAGGTCATTGCCCTGATCCGCGCGTCCTCCACCACGGAACAGGCGCGCGAAGGTCTGATCGGGCTCCTGGACATTGACGAGCTTCAGGCCCGCGCCATCCTGGACATGCAGCTGCGCCGGCTGGCAGCCCTGGAACGGCAGAAGATCCAGGACCGGCACGGGGAACTTGAGGCGGCCATCACCGAGTTCAACCGGATCCTGGCCTCCGAGGAGGTCCAGCGCGATATTGTCAGCACCGAGCTCCAGGAAATCACGGACAAGTTCGGTGATGAGCGCCGCACGCAGATCATGCTCGGCTATGACCCGAACATGAGCATGGAAGACCTGATCCCGGAAGAGGAAATGGTAGTCACCATCACCCGCGGCGGCTACGTCAAGCGGACCCGGAGCGATAACTACCGCCAGCAGCACCGCGGCGGCAAGGGCATCAAGGGTGCCCAGCTGCGCGGCGACGACGTGGTGGAGCACTTCTTCGTCACCACGACGCACCACTGGCTGCTCTTCTTCACCAACCTGGGCCGGGTCTACCGGGCCAAGGCCTACGAGCTGGTGGAGGCGGGCCGGGATGCGAAGGGCCAGCACGTGGCCAACCTGCTGGCCTTCCAGCCGGATGAAACCATTGCCCAGGTGCTTGATCTGCGCGACTACCAGCAGGAGCCGTACCTGGTGCTTGCCACCAAGAACGGGCTGGTGAAAAAGACCCGGCTGGAGGACTATGACACCAACCGCTCGGCCGGCGTCATTGCCATCAACCTGCGCGACAGCGACGAGCTGGTGTCCGCGCAGCTGGTCTCCGAAACGGATGACCTGCTGCTGGTGTCCCGCAAGGGCCAGTCCATCCGCTTCACCGCCACCGACGAGGCGCTGCGGCCGATGGGCCGCGCCACCTCGGGGGTCACCGGTATGAAGTTCCGCGGCACGGATGAGCTGCTGGCCGCCAATGTGGTCTCCGACGAGTCCTTTGTCTTCATCGTCACCGAGGGTGGTTATGCCAAGCGGACCGCTGTGGAGGAGTACCGGCTGCAGGGCCGTGGCGGCCTGGGCATCAAGGTGGCCAAACTGGTCGAGGACCGCGGTGATCTGGTCGGAGCCCTGATAGTCCAGGAGGACGACGAGGTTCTGGTTGTCATGAGCGGTGGCAAGGTGGTCCGCTCCGCCGTCGCCGAGGTCCCGGCCAAGGGCCGCGACACCATGGGTGTCATTTTCGCCAAGCCGGACAAGAACGACCGGATCATCGAGGTGGCCCGCAACAGCGAACGCGGCCTGGAAAATGATGACGAGGCCGACGACGACGGCGAGGCTCCCAGCGCCGGTCCGGGCGCCGAAAGCGGCGATCCCGCAACGGATGAAGTACCGTTGAGTGAAGACAACGCTACTAGTGGAGGTACCGATTGAGCACCAGTAACTCGAACCCGCGGCCTTCGTCCGGCCCGAGGGTGGGTGCACCGGCACGGCCTCCGCAACGGCCCGGAACGTCGCCGACCATGGCACAGCGCCCGGCGAGCAGCCGGCCGGCGCTGGTCAAACCGGCTCCCAAAGCCAAGGCCCGCCGCGCCCGGCTGCTGGTCAGCAAGATCGATCCCTGGTCGGTGCTGAAGATGGCGTTCCTGCTCTCCGTGGCGCTGGGCATCATCACCGTGGTGGCCGCCATCGTCCTCTGGACCGTGCTGGACCTGACCGGCGTCTTCGACAAGGTCAATTCCCTGATGACTGACATCCAGGGCTCGGAGGGCGGCGGCTTCGATCTGAAGAAGTACGCCTCCCTGGGCCAGGTGGCCTCCTTCGCCACCATCATCGCGGTCGTGAACGTGGTCCTGCTGACCGCTCTGTCCATGCTCTCCGCGGTGCTGTACAACATCTCTGCCACCCTGGTGGGCGGCATTGGCGTAACCCTTACCGACGACTAGTTTCCACCCCGGAGCGGGCGGTGCCCAGGCGCCGTCCGCTCCGATTTGGGGACTGTGGGTGTGGTGCTGTAATGTTTTATTTCGGCCCGCTGAGGGCCGGAGGGGCGTATAGCTCAGGCGGTTAGAGCGCTTCGCTGATAACGAAGAGGTCCCAGGTTCAAGTCCTGGTACGCCCACGGAACCTGCCATTGAGGAGGGCACTTGTGAAGAAGTTGCTGATTGTTGCGGCTGCTGTAGCTGGTGTCCTGATGTACAAAAAATGGCAGGAATCCAACGTCCAGAAGAACACGTGGAGCAACGCAACGGATTCCGTCAAATAACACGGATTTCGCCGGACAACATTGCCGGCTGGACATAGGGGTCAGCGGCTATACTGGACTGAAAATCCCTCCGGGGGCATGGCGCAATTGGTAGCGCACCTGCTTTGCAAGCAGGGGGTTCGGGGTTCGAGTCCCCGTGCCTCCACCGGAATCAGGTCCCGGTCAGCATCAGCTGGCCGGGACCTTTTCATGTCCGCCGCTTCTGGGGGCGTTCCCCTGTCCGACATGAACAGCGAGGCGGGCGGCCCCGCGGCCCCGGCCTTGGGCCCTTCAGCCGGGACATAGAGTGGCTGGGTGAACTTTTTTCTGGCCAGTCTTGGTGTGATCGGTGTGGCGGTCTCGGGGCCGATCATGGCAGCCACGGCGGCCCCGGCGCTGGCAATCGCCTTCTGGCGCAACGCCCTGGGAGCGGTCATTATGGGCGGACCGGCCGGGCTCCGGCAGCGTCGGCAGTTCAGCACGCTCACCCGGACGGAGATCAGGTGGGTGGCCGTCGCGGGGGTTGCCTTGGCCCTGCACTTCGCCTGCTTCATTACTGCCCTGCAGCTGACCAGTGTGGCCGCGGCAACGGCCCTGGTCTGCCTGCAGTCCGCCTGGATTGCGCTCTTCCAGCTACTCCGCGGCATCCGGCCGGTGCCGGCGGTGCTGTTGGGCCTGACGCTGGCCTTCGTGGGAGTGCTGGTGATCTCCGGCTTTGACCTGACGCTCTCCTCCAGGGCGGCGCTCGGCGATTTCCTGGGCCTCGCCGGCGGGGCGCTGGCCGGGCTGTACACGCTGGCGGGCAGCCAGGCACGCCGGACCCTGACCACAGGCGTCTACACGACGCTGTGCTACGGTTCCTGCGCCGTGGTGCTGGTCCTGCTCTGCGTGGTCTTCCGGCAGCCGCTGGTCGGCTTTGTGTGGCAGGCCTGGGTCGGCATCCTGGCCGTCACACTGGTGGCCCAGATCATGGGACACAGCATCTTCAACTTCCTGCTGGCCACCATCAGCCCGTTAGTGGTCTCGATGATCATCCTGCTGGAGATCCCCGGCGCGGCGTTGCTGGCCGCCGTTTTCCTGGCCGAGAAGCTCCCCGGCGGGACGTACTTCGGCCTCGCGCTGATCCTGGCCGGACTCGCCGTCGTCGTTCTGGGCCAGGGCCGCAGCCGGATCCAGGCGCCTGCACTGCCGGACTGACGGCGGCGTCGATCCTAGCGGGCGCGGCGGGCCATCTGGTTGACGCTGGCGGTGTGGACCGCGCGCAACACCTTGGCGGGGAAATAGACGGAGAAGAAGACCACCATCGGCGCTTTCAGTGCGATCTTCTTCACGTTGTGCGCCTTGTAGGTGCGCTCAAAGCGGGTCACGTAATAGCGGTAGTCCCGCGGCGAATCCTCCAGCCGGCGGGCGGACATGCCGCTGACCATGGCGGGGACATACTGGACCTTGAGCTGGTGGTCCGCGAGGTGCAGGGACAGGTCAATGTCCTCATGCATCTCATCCTTCTCATCCCGGCACGTTTCGCTTCGGATCTGCTCCCAGGAGCTGCGCCGCAGGGCCATATTGGAGCCGAACAGGAAGTGGTACTGGTGCTTTGCCAGCCGGAGCATCAGCTGGCGCATCCGGTCGTCCGCTTTCAGCCCGAAACGGCGCATCGGCATGTCGTAGTAGACCACCGGTCCGGTAGCGGCGGAGATCGAGGTGTCCATGAAGGCTTTCTGGACCTGTTCCACCCAGTCGGGCTCAAGCACTGAATCGGCATCGATGCGGCCGATGATTTCGCCGCTGGAGTGATTGAATCCGAAGTTGCGGGTGGGGATGAGGCCCTGTTCCTCGTTCTGCTGCAGCAGGATGATGGGACTCTCGGGATATTCCTGCTGCATCTGCCGGACGATCTTGCGTGTGCGGTCCGTGGACCTATTGTCGATGACGATGATCTGGTCCGCGGGAACCGACTGGTACACGGCCGCGATCAGGCACTGCCGGATCACGCTTTCCTCGTTGTACGCCGGGATGACCACGGAAACGCTCGGCGCGACCCCCGGAGACTCGGGGGCCGGCTCGGGGTAACCCTGCACGGGTTTGTCGGTTGGCATCAAGGACAAACTTAGCACCCAGGCCGGCTGGCGGCAGGGCAGGCGCGGCGGCACATCCTGGTCCTAAAATCGGAAGGGACTCCCTGATGGGAGCCCCTTCCGCAGGAATCCGGTCCGTGTTACTGGTCCTTGTCCTTATCCTTCGCGTTCTCAATCTTCGCAGCCATATTCCGGACGGCCGTCTTGGCGTCCGTGGCCAGATGGTTCGCGGTGTCCTTGACTGCGTCGGTAGCGTCGCCGCTCTTTTCGGCCGCAGCATCCGCAAGGTCCACAGCGGTGGCGGCAGCGTCGTCGGCTTTGTCCGCAGCGGAGCCTTGGGCGGAGCCGACAGTGCTGGACGGGTGCGAGCTGACGGAGGACGGCATGGGATTCACCGGAGCCGGCGTCTTCCACGGATCTTCCACGGGCTGTGATGCCTTCCAGGCCGCAACACCGGCGGCGACGGCCGCGGCGATGACTCCGAAGAACAGCCAGCCCTTATGCCCGCTCTTCTGGCGGCGGCGCAGCTCCACGGCGGCCTGCTTGGCCGCCCTTGCCGCGGCCTTCTGGGCCTTCGCGATCGTCTTTTTGTCTCCGGTCAGCTTGGCGACCACTACCTGCACCTGCTCGGGAGTGTGGGCATTCTCCAGTGCCCTGCCCACCGCCTCGGCAGCCACGCCCAGCTTTCCGGAGAGCATCGGCAGGTAGTCGCCCACGACCTTGTCCCTCGCGCTGCTGATGGCCGGTGCCGCCCGGTCCAGCGTCTCCTGGATGCGCGGCGTTGCTCCGTCCACGGCGTCGGAAATCCTCGGGGCCAGCTTTTCCAGGCCTTCCTGGATCCTCGGCGTCACGGCGGCAACACCTTCAGCCGTCCTATGGGCCGCCTTGCGGAGCCCCTCCTGGACCTTGGGGGAAGCATTCTCCAAGCCCTGTTCCAGCCTCGGAACGGCCCAGCCCAGGGCCGCCTCCACATGGGGCGTGGCCCATTCCTTGGCCGTTTCAACGCGCGGGGTCACCCATTCCACTGCGTTGTCCACATGAGGAGCTGCCCATTCCCGCGCGCTTTCAACGCGGCTGGCAAGCGTTTCCTCCAGGTCTCGGGTAATGCGGTCTGCTTTCTTCACAACTACCTCCCGGATTATTTGGAAATTCTTCTTTAGCCTACGTGGATTGAGTGTCCCCGGCTATTCTCCGGGCGAAATGGCTGAAGACAGCCGAAGACATAAGGCAACAGGGGCGAGGTGTTCGGCCACGGGTTCACTGTGCGCGGAACCGGTGGAAAGGCTCGGCGATTCTTTAGCCGGACGTGGAACAATGGCGCTATGACTGCTATCCCCACCGCAAAAGCAACCATCCACACCAACCAGGGCGACATCGTCGTGAACCTCTTCGGCAACCATGCGCCCAAGACCGTGAAGAACTTCGTTGGTCTGGCCACGGGCGAAACGACCTGGACGCACCCGGCCACCGGTAAAGAAAGCAATGCGCCACTGTATGACGGCACCATCTTCCACCGCATCATCAAGGACTTCATGATCCAGGCCGGGGACCCGCTGGGCCGCGGCACCGGTGGCCCCGGTTACCAGTTCGACGACGAAATCAACCCGGACCTGAACTTCAACGAGCCTTACAAGCTGGCGATGGCGAACGCCGGAAGCCCGGGCGGCCGCGGTACCAACGGCTCGCAGTTCTTCATCACCACCATCCCCACCACCTGGCTGCAGGGAAAGCACACCATCTTCGGCGAGGTCGTGGACGCGGACTCGAAGACCGTCGTCGATGCGATTGAGGCTGTAGCCACCGGCCCCGGCGACAAGCCCCGCGAGGACGTCGTCATCAACAGCATTACCGTCGAGCAGCTCTAACCCTCTACGCTCGTCGGGCCTGTCGAGCAACGCTGGTCGGGCCTGTCGAGACGGCAAATACGCCGGTCGAGCCTGTCGAGACCGCAAGCTAGGACCTGACACATGAGTTACGGAATTCCGACGGCGGGCATTCCCGCCGATGTTCCCGTCTGCCCCCGCCACCCGGACCGCGTCTCCTATGTGCGGTGCCAGCGCTGCGGCAGACCGGCCTGCCCACAGTGCCAGCGCAGTGCCGCCGTCGGAATCCAGTGTGTTGACTGTGTCAACGAGGCCGCCCGCGCGACCCCGGCAAGGCGCACCCCCTATGGCGGCACCGCCCGCGCCGGCCGGCCGCTCGTCACCTACCTCATTATCGCGGCGTGCGTTTTCGTTTACCTGCTGGAATGGATCATTCCGCGGGACACCATCTTCCAGGACTTCGCCTACGCGCCCTTCCTGACGGGTTCCGAGCCCTGGCGGATGATCACCTCGGCGTTCCTGCACTCCCAGGGTGTGCTGCTCCACATCGTGTTCAACATGTACGCGCTCTGGATTCTGGGCAGCGCGCTTGAACCCGTACTGGGCCGGCTGCGGTATGTGGCCCTGTATTTTCTCTCCGCATTTGCCGGCTCCGTGGGCGTACTCCTGCTGACCCCGATCGACACCCCGGTTGTCGGCGCTTCCGGTGCTATCTTCGGACTCTTCGGAGCACTCTTTGTCATTCAGCGCCAGCGCGGCGGCAACGTCCGGCAGATCGTCATACTCATTGCCATTAATGCCGTGATCGGCTTCCTCCCCGGATCCAATATCGCCTGGCAGGCGCACCTTGGCGGACTTATTGCCGGAGGCCTTGGGGCCGCCGTGCTGGCGTACGCCCCGAGCGGACGGAACCGGAATCTGATCCAGTGGGGCGGGCTTGCCCTGCTGTTGGTGGTCCTTGTGGGCCTGACCGTTGTCCGGGCCGCCATGATCCACTCCGCGGTCCAGGGCGCGCTGTAGGCACTGCCTGCGCGACCCAAAGGTCGCCGCTGGCTCCCGCCCCTGCTAAGAGCTAAGCCGTGCCCGGCGCCCGGCCGTGCCCGGCGCCCGGCCGCGCCTGACCCCGCTCCCGCCTGGCGCTCGCCCGGCAGCCGGTGCCTCCCGACCCGACCTATCCACAGGCTCATCAACAGCTGGGTATAAGTTACACGCGTGTAGTTCGAATGACGGAAAATCCGTCGACCGCGAGTTATCCACAGCGATATACACACTGGGTATAACTTACACACATGTAATTCCACAGCTGTGGATTACTTTCAGCTCCCGGAATGACAGGAAATTGCCCGGCTTAGCCGCATCAGTTGTCAACCGCTGTGGACAACCGGGAGTAACAGCTGTGGAAACTGTCATTAGAACATCGCATGCACCGGCCGGTTCCGCCGTCATGCACACCTGTGCATAGCTGGCACGTTCCAATCCGGGATGCCGGCGGGCTGCCGGCCCGGAACACATCGGCGGGGCTCCACCAGGGCACAGGAGAGCTCAAACCCCCGCCGGACCACTGGCCGGCGAAGTTCAACTCGTGGGAATATGCCTCATGCATCACGGCCGGTCCGCATTGGGGCGCCCCGCCCCGCCACGGATGTCCGTCGAGCGGGTAGGATCGCGGCATCACTTCAGTTCTCAAGGGAAAGAAGGGGCCATGTTCGGCGATATACATGCTTTCAGTGGTTTTTCCGTGGATGACGTCGCCACGGCCAAGAAGTTCTACGGCGAAACGCTCGGCCTGAAGGTGGAAGAGACAAACGGGCTGCTGAACCTGCACCTGGGCGGAGGCACCCGCGTTCTGGTCTATCCTTCGCCGAGCCACTCGCCGGCGTCCTACACCGTCCTGAACTTCCCGGTCCAGGACATCGAGGCCGCCGTGTCGGCACTGGCTGCCAAGGGCATCGAACTCGAGCGCTACCCGCAGATGGCCAGCGGGACCGATGAAAGGGGCATCTTCCGGGGCGGTGGACCGCTCATCGCCTGGTTCAAGGACCCCGCGGGAAACGTCCTTAGTGTTCTTCAGGACAGCTGACCGCAGGCATCCTGGCGGAACCGTCACATCCGAGCATTCAGTGGATCACGGGGTGCTTTCGACGCCCTCATCCTGGCGGACCGCCGTCGAACGCTGGCGTCTGAACAGCACCAGGAAGGCCACCGCTCCCGCGAGGAAGATGAGGCCGGCGACCCAGGTGTTCACCCGCAGCCCCAGGATCAGGTTGGCATAGTCGGAGCGCATGAGTTCAATGACGAAGCGTCCGGCCGTATACCCGGCGACATAGAGTGCGAAGACGCTGCCCGCGCCGAGCCGGAACCGCTTGTCCAGGAACAGGATCAGCAGTCCCACCACCAGGCACCAGAGGGATTCGTACAGAAACGTCGGCTGGAAATAGCCCAGCACCACGGGTGCCCCGGTGGCGTCGGTGAGCGCGGTTCCGGCCCCCGGGTCCATCTGGTGGATCTGCAGTTTCCACGGAAGCGACGTCGGATCCCCGTACAGCTCGTTGTTGAACCAGTTGCCCCAGCGGCCCAGCCCCTGCGCGAAAATCACACCCGGCGCCACCGCATCCAGGAAAGCAATAAAGGAGACTTTGGCCCGCCGGCAGCCGATCCACGCCCCCAGGCAGCCCAGGGCGATGGCGCCCCAGATGCCCAGGCCGCCGTCCCAGATGGCGAAAGCGTTCCACGGGTTTTTGCCCGGGGCGAAGTACAGTTCCGGGTCCGTGATGACGTGGTAGAGCCTGCCGCCGATAATACCCAAGGGCACGGCCCACAGGCAGGTGTCCAGAACCAGGCCGGGTTGACCGCCGCGTGCCTGCCAGCGCTTGGAGCCAAGCCAGATGGCGATCGCGATCCCGGCCAGAATGCACAGGGCATAAAAGTGGATGGTCAGCGGTCCCAGATGGAAGGCGCTGACCGTCGGGGACGGGAAGAACGAGTCAGTCGCGGTCATGGCGGGCATGGATCCTGTCCGAAATCTTGAGCGGGGTTTGGCTGCATCGTCTGGATGCAACCAACTCAGGATAGCGGTTCGTACTGGTAGCCAGCCAAGACCGCCAAGCCGTTATGGGGAACCCGACGACGGCGCTCCCGGCAGATCCGGTGGCTTGCGGATGAAGAACGCGGCGGCTACCGCTAATACTGAGATCACGGCCCCGGCCAGGAAGGCCGCCCGCGAACCGCCTGCCGCGGCACTCCGATCAGCGGCCCCGCCGGCACTAAAAGCCGAAGTCTGCACGGCCAGAACGGTAACGAACAGAGCCGTACCGGCAGCGCCGGCCACTTGCTGCA
Source organism: Actinomycetota bacterium (assembly GCA_030946705.1). Lineage (GTDB taxonomy): Bacteria > Actinomycetota > Actinomycetes > Actinomycetales > Micrococcaceae > Arthrobacter_M. Next base: position 13,407 of record JALYYI010000153.1, read on the forward strand.
CTGTCCCGACAATCGCGCTTCCGTGCGAGTAGAGTTGCGGCTCCACGGCGCCGAGTCCGGCCGTGAACAGGGGCGTGAACAACAGTGCCATTCCAAGGCTGAGCAGCAGGTGGGCCGCCAGCACAAAGAACGGTGAAGTGTCCTGGCCCACCGTGCTGAGCACCCACAGCACCGTGCTCACGATGATCGAGCCGGGCACCAGAAGCACGGTCGGGCCGTACCTGTCGTACAAACGCCCCACCAGCGGAGCCAAAAGACCCATCACAAGGCCGCCGGGGAGCAGCAGCAGGCCGGTCTGGACGGGCTGGAGTCCCAACACCTGCTGCAGGTAGAGCGGCAGCACGATGATGGTGCCAAACAGGGCCATCATCATGAGGGCCATCATGGCGATGGCCATGGTGAAGGTCCGTGAGCGGAAGGTGCTCAGATCCAACAGCGCGCGGCCGTGGGGCTGCAGCCGCAGTTGCCGGATGATGAAGGCGGCAAGGCCGGCGGCACCGACGGCCAGCGCAATCCACATCGGCAGGGCCGTGCCGGCTCCGGTTCCGGCCCGGGACTGTGGGGCGCCATCTTCACCCACACGGCTCAGTCCGTAGATCAGGCCGCCGAAGCCCAGGGCGGAGAGGACCACCGAGGGCACATCCAGATGCAGCCGGCGGGGCTCACTGACGTTCTCCACCCGGCGGACGCCGATGATCAGCATGACGACGGCGATCGGCAGGACCAGCCAGAACAGCCAGCGCCAGGACAGCGCGTTCAGGATCAGCCCGGAGATGGTGGGGCCGATGGCCGGCGCCACGGAAATGACGATGGAGACGTTGCCCATGGTCTTTCCCCGCTCATCGGCGGGCACCAGGGTCATGATCGTGGTCATGAGCAGCGGCAGCATGATCGCGGTCCCGCAGGCCTGGACCACGCGGGCAACGATCAACAGTTCGAAGCCCGGCGAGAGCCCGGCCATCAGTGTTCCGGTGCAAAACAGTGTCATGGCGGCCGCGAACATGGGCCGAGTATGGAAACGCTGGAGCAGGAAACCGGTGATGGGGATGACCACTGCCATCGTCAGCATGAAGGCCGTACTCAGCCACTGGACGCTGCGGGTATCGATGTGCAGGTCCAGCATGATGACGCGCAGGGCCACGCTCATGATGGTTTCGTTGAGGATCACAACAAACGTCGCCACCAGCAGCAGCCAGATCACCTTGTTATTGCGGGCACGGTAGTCGGCGGGTACGCGGTCCGGCTCGCTGCCGGATCCGGCCGGCGGTTCCGGCAGCGTCCGCGGTTTTGAGGACGGTCCTTCGGCCACGGGATTTCCTGTCAACGGGGCAACAGCCGGGGCTGCGCCGGAAGAAGGGTGGGACAGTGGGCGTAACCAAATCAGGCTACGCCGCGATCGCCGCAAGCGGGGAAATCTTCGCGGCCGGCGAACGCAGCCGGCGCCTCTCCTCCACAGCTTCAGCGGCCTTCGTGGCGGGGATTTTCCTTCCGGCCTACACTGAGCTCATCACTGACCGGTAGTTCCGGCTCAACTGTTCCACTTTAAACGGAGGAGTGCCGCTTTGAACGACGAGGATCTGGCAACAATCGACCTGGACACCGCTGAGACCACGGACCCTTCCGTGGCTCACACGGCCATGACGATCCGCGTATGGAGGGAAGAAGCCCAGGAGAGGGGCTTCCGGGCGCGGCTCATTTTCACCGCCGGCGACGGTATGGAGTCAAGCCGGGTGTTTGCCGAGGAACCCGAGAGGGTCATCGATGCCGTTCGTCAGTGGCTTTCCGAAACTGCCGGCTGAATTCCTGCCGGCAGCAGAGTTGACCGGGCCAAAAATTCCCCCAAATTATGGACTGGTTTTGATTGACAACCATAAGTCGGATGGCCATGCTAATGCATGGGATATCTATCCCGGAGCTGGTAGCCCAGTCCCACAAAACTTCAGTTGTCTGACTCGCCGGACAACAGGATCAGGGGGCAAGCATGAACGGGACCGGTTGCCAAGGTTGGGAGCTTAAACTTCTGGGCTATTGGCAACTCAAACGCGATGGACAGCCGATTGACGTGGGCATACGCCAACAGCGCCTGATCGCAGCCCTTGCCCTCCTGGGTGCGAGGTCACGGCATTTCCTTGCGGGCCGACTATGGCCCGACAGTTCAGAGGCCCAAGCGGCGGGCAGCCTGCGGGCCAGCGTCTTCCAGGTCAACCACCAGCTTCCGAACCTGCTGTGCTTTTCCAACGATTCCCTCTTCCTGGACCCAGCAGTCACAGTGGATTTCCAGCAGGTCCGCTGGCTTATAGCGGATATCGAGAATGCCGGGGCGGAGGTAAGTGCCGCGTCCACGGACGTCCTGCGCGACGCGGACCTGCTCCCCGGCTGGTACGACGACTGGGTCATCTTCGAGCAGGAGCGCTTCCAGCAGCAACGGCTGGAAGCGCTGGAAAACCTGGCCAAACATTTCCTGTTCATCGGCGACCTTAACCACGCCATCGACGCCGCACACGTGGCCGCTTCGATCGAGCCGCTGCGGGAGAGTGCCCAGCTGATTCTGCTGCGGGGGCACCTTGAGGCGGGCAACACCGCCTGGGCGTTGCGTGCCTTCCACGAATTCCGCACAAAGCTGCGCAATGAACTCGGTGTTTCGCCGTCCCGCCGCTTCACGGAGCTGCTTGAGCTCCAGACCGTTGCCGAGCCGCCCATGCCGTGACGCGCCTTGCCCGGGGACGCCGTCGGCGCCCCGTCTGGCGTTTCTTGATGGCCACCCCCTGCGCAAACAGCACCACGGCGTGGCGCAGATTTGGGGGCCGATTCCACCATGCTGCAGCCCCTCCCCGACCGCGATTGCCCCTGCCGAAATTTCCCAACGCCGCAGGTCAGCGGGGTAACACGGGAATAACGGAACAGTAACTGCGGTGCCTATTTACTGCTGTTAGCTGCTTCTTCGATCGCCACCGAATAGCAGGCTAATAAGATGGCGAACCTCACTGTAACGGACCTGGAGGGAAGAGGATGGAGCTGACCCCGATGGGAGATTCGGCCGGGGGC
>JALYYI010000176.1 GCA_030946705.1 Actinomycetota bacterium
GTCCGCGGACCGGGCAACTTCTCCTCCGTCGGGGGCGCGCACATACGCATTACGGATCGGCAGAATCTGGAACTGGTCCGCTTTGACGCCCCCGTCGGACATTTGAGCAACATCAACGCGATGATGCTGGGTGAGCTGTACCGCCACAGCGGAGGCTGGAAGTTCCGAGCCTTGGGCCAAGGCTTCACCACCGGACTGCGCGGAGTGGCGGACGATTTTGGAATCGCCATCTGAATGCCCCTGAACCAGTCGCCAGTCCGGTCTGACTTTGCGTTCCTCAGCCGGAGAACCAAACCCGCGTCCCGGGAAGTGGCGCCGCTCGATCTTTCCCGTTCCCGCCCGAACATGACGACGGCTCAGGCACCCGCCGCGGTTAGCCTGCGCCGGGAGCCCGCTCCAGTCCCCGCCGGAGCCGTTCGCCCCGCCCTCGGAATCAGAACTCCCCGCCCCGCACAACCGGAGCCAACAAGTTTCCTGTTCCCGGCACCGTCCGCTCGCACGCTGCGCGAGCTCACACCCAGTACACCGCTGGTCAGACTGAATTCCCGGCAATCCGCCGTTGGCAGTTTGCGGGTAGCCGGGGCAGGGGCCATCGCGTGGGAGGGCTCCGATCGGGTGACAGGTGCCCGGACCCTGGATGGCCACGTTGCTGGCACACACATCATGACCGCGGGTAACAGACCTCTTTTGGACTACGTGGATGGCGACGCCGTGGTCACCTTGCGGCACATTCATCAGCTGCGGCGGGCACTATTCATCGGACGAGGCCGAGGTCCCATCGTCGTGCGGCTGTACGACGGGACCGCTGTGGCCGTGCCAGCCAAATCGGAGGACTGCACGAACATTCTGCTGCTCGCCCGGATCGGCAACGTTGTGGAACTTCGGGTCGATCCGTTGCCGCCCGGTCTCACCGACCTCGCCGTGTGGCAAGAATTCGGATTCCGGATGACCACTGCGATTGGGGAGTCCCAGCACTTCAGCCTTCGTCAAACCACGACGGGCGATTGACCACGAAGTCCGCACAGGCGGGCGTGCCATAGGACCGTGGCCATGGCCGCCTTCGGCCGGCGCAGGCATGATCCGGTCCCAGCTAGAGAAACCCCGCTTGGTGAAGCCAGACGCCCGGATTAGCCCAGACGCAGATCGAGCCGGGCTGTTAGCTCTGTTGGTGATTCAGCGAGCCCTGCGGCGAGGAGCCGACGGTCGGAACTTATCAGCGGTATGCCCAGCTCCGCTGCCACGGCGGCGCACCCGGCATCGTAGAAGGACAAGGTGTGAAGCTGGGCGAGTTCGGCAGCACGCCGCAGCCAAGCCGTCGTCATGACCAAGGGAGGCCCCAGGATGGCCTGCAGATCGTCAAGTTGGTCAGCGACGTCGTCGGCCGTCCTGCCGAGCGAGCGCGTGAGCACGTTGCCGACCTCATATGATGCCAGATCCAGCATGTGTGCCTCGACTAGACCGGCCACATGTGCCGACCGCAAGGCGCGAGCATGTTCGAGCTCACCCTCGCCTGGACCTCCGTTTGGATCTCATTCGATCCGGCAGCGATGGCGAGTTTCAGAGCGCCAAGGTCGCCATAGGTGCTGGCTCGATTCCGCGCGCCCGGGGAACGCGCGAAACCTGGTTGATGACGCCTATACCCCGCGGCGGGAGGCCGAGTTCCAGCAGTTACCGGGCGCTGGTCTCGGCGACGATTTTTTGTAAATCCGTTATTGTCACCGCCCGGCGGTACGTTGTCCCCATGAACAACAAAGAGCAGCCTGCGGCGGAGGTCCAGGCGCCAGCCACGAAGAATTGCCCCATCTGCGGACACGAGGCCTGGCCCATCGCCTACGGCATGATGTTCGAGGCGGACCAGCAGGCAATGCCTAAAACGGTGTTCGCCGGATGCTGCCTGGAAATGAGCATGCGGAACAATCCCGTGACCGGAGGGCCGGAGACGGGGATAGCCCAGTGGGAGTGCCAGAACCCGGACTGCGGCCACCGGTGGTGGTAGGCGTATCGCGTCTTCCACGGAGAGGCGTTCGACGAGGTCCGTTTGGCGTCTGGAATCTCACTGGCTCCACCCTCGATCGCGCTGTTCCAGGTTTGGGGGTTCCTAGGCGACAGCCTTCCCATAGCGTTGCCGCGCAGCTTCGCCGGATGTACCGATAACCGCGCCGATCATGGACCACGGCAATCCGGCAGTCCGGGCCCGAGCAACTGCGTCGCGAAGTTGACGTTCGGCTTCTGACCGCGCCATAACAGCTTCCCGGAGCGCTGCCACTTCCTCTACGTCCGCTCATCATCGGGCCGGGGCTCGAAGTGCTCGAACCGTTGCGCCAGTTCGTCGGCGTGCTTCAGTATTTCCTTTACGGAGCGCGGCATCGTCATCACCTCAGGAACTTCTCTCGGGCGCGCATTGCATGAACAATAACCGGTGCCGTGACGCCCTCTACGGCGCCGACCTCGAAGATGACGGCCGTCGGACCGGCTCCTCCGCGCAATTTTCCAAGTTAACTTGTCTTCCCTTAGTACATCAAGACTGCCGTGTTTTAAGTTGCCTCGGATTCGGACCCCGCATCAGGACGGGCTCAGGCAAATCTAGAGAGACCCACGCTAACAGCCTCCCACTCTTGCCGGCGGCGGCGCCGGGGGTCCCTTGACAATTGCTGACTAAACCGGTTTAGTAAATGGAAACTAAACCGGTTTAGTGATTCGAGTCACCTCGCCGGTTCTGAAGACAGATGGGGTTCCATGGCAGTCACTATCAGCGACGTCGCAACTGCGGCGGGGGTCAGCAAGGGCGCGGTCTCCCTTGCCCTCAATGGCCAGCCCGGCGTGGGCGAGGGCACCCGGCAGCGCATCCTGGAGGCCGCGAAGGCACTGGGCTGGACGCCGAGCCTGCGGGCCCGGGGGCTGAAGTCCTCCAAGGCCTACGCGCTCGGCCTGGTGATCGCCCGCGATCCGAAGCTGCTGGGCACGGACCCTTTCTTCCCGGCGTTCATCGCCGGCATCGAGACGACGCTCGCGGAGCACGAGTACACGCTGGTCCTCTCGGTGGCCACCGAAGCGGGGGCTGAGGCGCGCAGTTACCGCAAGCTGGCGGAAGGGCCGAGGGTGGACGGGGTCATCCTGACCGACCTTCGGCACGATGATTCGCGCATCCGCCTGCTGCAGGACCTCGGGCTCCCCGCGGTGACACTGAACCGTCCGGAGCTGCCGTCCCCGTTTCCCGCAGTCTGCATGGATGACACGGACGGGATCACGGCCGCCGTCGAACATCTCATCGGGCTGGGACATCGGCGGATCGCCCATGTCGGGGGGCCGCAGGCCTACATCCACGGGCGCAGCCGGCGCCGTGCCTGGGAAAACGCGCTGGCGGCGGCCGGGCTGGCGGCCGATCTGTTTCAGGAGGCGGACTTCACCGCGCCCGGCGGAGTGGCAGCCACGGAGACCTTGCTGGCGCGGGAAGAGCGGCCGACGGCGATCGTCTACGCCAATGATCTGATGGCCACGGCCGGGCAGTCCTTTGCCCAGAGGCATGGCCTGAGCGTGCCGGGGGATCTGTCCATCACCGGCTATGACAACGCCGAGTTTGCGCAGTACCTCAACCCTCCCTTGACCACGATCGCCGCGGACCCGCTGCGCTGGGGCCGTGCGGCGGCGCTGGTGCTGCTGAGCCAGCTGGACGGGACCCACGCCGGGGAGGACATTGTGCTCAGCCCGCCGCAGCTGGTGGTGCGGGCGTCGACCGGGCCCGTGCGTACGGCGTGATGGGTTCCGGGTCTCCACCAGCGACCAGCGACCACCGGGTCCCGACAGGCTCGACCAACGACGAATAACTACGTAATCCAATCAACCAGGAGACGCAATGAAGCGCACTAAAACCACCGTCCGGATTCTGTCGATGGCCACCATCGCACTGCTGGGCACCACGCTGGCGGCCTGCGGCGGCGGGAGCGGCGGCAATTCCGCCTCCGCCGCGCTGACGGCCAAGGGCCCCATCAAGATCTGGTACTCGAACAATAAGTTCGAGGTGCAGTGGGGCAAGGAGATGGTGGCGTCCTGGAACGCCGCGCACCCGGACCAGAAGATCGACGCGCAGGAGATCCCCGCCGGCAAGAGTTCCGAGGAGACCATCGGCGCCGCCATCACGGCCGGCAACGCGCCGTGCCTGGTCTTCAACACCGCCCCGGTGGCGGTGCCGCAGTTCCAGAAGCAGGGTGGCCTCGTCCCGCTGGATTCCTTCCCGGACGGCGCGCAGTACATCAAGGACCGCACCGGGGACCTGGCCAACCAGTACAAGTCCGCGGACGGCAAAACGTACCAGCTGCCGTGGAAATCCAACCCGGTGGTTCTGTTCTACAACAAGGACCTGTTCAAGAAGGCCGGCCTGGACCCGGAGAACCCGAAGCTGGGCACCCAGTCGCAGCTGCTGGACACCGCCCGCACGCTGGTGAAGTCCGGCGCCGCGCAGAAGGCCCTCTGGCCGTCCCCGGCCAGCGACTACTTCCAGTCCTGGTTCGACTTCTACCCGTTCTACGCCGCTAATACCCAGGGCAACCAGCTGATCAAGGACGGCAAGGCCACCTTCAACACGGACCAGGGCAAGCAGGTGGCCAGCATGTTCCAGACCCTGTACAAGGAGAACCTGGCCTCCAAGGAGGTCTACCAGGGCGACTCCTTCGCGGAGGGCAAGGCCGCCATGGCGCTCGCCGGTCCGTGGGCCATCGCCTCCTACAAGGGCAAGGTGAACTTCGGCGCGGTGCCGATCCCCGGGGCGCAGCCGCAGGACAAGTCCTACACCTTCTCCGATGCCAAGAACATCTCCATCTACTCGGCCTGCAAGAACCAGGCCACCGCATGGGATGTGCTGAAGTTCGCCACCAGCAAGGACGAGGACGGCAAGCTGCTCGCCGAGACCGGGCAGATGCCGATGCGCAAGGACCTGACCACCACCTACGCGGACTATTTCACCGCCAACCCGCTGTACAAGCAGTTCGCGGACCAGGCCAGCCGCACGGTGGAGGTGCCCAACGTGACCAACTCGGTGCAGATCTGGCAGACCTTCCGCGATGCCTGGAACAAGTCCGTGATCTTCGGCAACCAGAGCATTGACGATGCGTTCAAGGGCGCCTCGGACAAGATCGACCAGCTCGCGGCGCAGAAGTAGGCGGTTCGGCCATGTCAGTTCACTCCGTCAGGGGCGGCCCGGCCGGCCGGGATGCCGGCGCGGCCGCGCCCCGGCAGCCGGCGGGAGGCTCCGGCACCATGAAGAAGAAGCGCAACTTCCTGGGCCGTCAGCCGCTGGGCCTGCTGTTCAGTGCCCCGTACGTGCTCTACGTGCTGGGCGTGATGGCCTTCCCGCTGGGATACGCGGTCTGGATCTCCTTCCACCAGTTCTTCTTCACCGCCCCCGGTGTCCAGGTGGACCGGCCGTTCGTGGGCTTCGACAACTACGTCACGGTCCTCTCCGACCCGGCGGTCCAGCGCTCCTTCCTGAACATCGGCGTGTTCCTGATCATCAACGTCCCGCTGACCGTGGGCCTGTCGCTGATCCTGGCGAACGCGCTGAACCGGGTGCAGAAAATGCGCACCTTCTTCCGGGTCAGCTACTACGTGCCGTACGTAACGGCCAGCGTGGCCGTCGTCGGCGTCTGGCTTTTCCTGTTCCAGCAGGGCGGGCTGGTCAACTCCCTGCTGGGGCCGATGGCGCCCAGCCCGTCCTGGCTGGTCAACTCCTGGCTGGCGATGCCCACCGTGGCGCTGTACGTGACGTGGAAGCAGCTGGGTTTCTTCATCCTGCTCTATCTCGCGGCGCTGCAGAACATCCCGGACGAGCTGTATGAATCGGCGTCGGTGGACGGGGCCAACAAGCGGGTGCAGTTCTGGAACATCACCGTGCCGGGGGTGCGCTCCGCGAGCGTGCTGGTCACGCTGCTGGCCACCATCACCGGCGCCAACCTGTTCACCGAGCCCTACCTGCTCACCGGCGGCGGCGGCCCGGACGGCGCCTCGGCGTCGCCGGTGTTCCTGATGTACCAGAAGGGGATCCTGCAGGGGAACCCGGATGTGGCCGCCGCGCTCGGCGTGGTGCTGGTGATCGGCGTCCTGCTGATCGCCCTGATCCAGAAACGCTTTGTCGGCGGAAGGGAGGACTGAGATGTCCCAGGCCAAGATCCCGTCGGATGCGGATGCGGATGCGGGGGCGGAAACGGGCGCGGAAACGCAGGCCCCGCAGGACCCGCAGCCCCGGCAGAACCCGGGCAGGGTGGAGAAGCGCCGCAGCCTGAGCACGGGCAGCTTCGTGCTGCTCGCCGTCGGCGCCTTCGTGTTCCTCTTCCCGTTCTACTACATGTTCATCGGCTCGCTGCAGATCAGCCCGGACACCTCCGTGGCCGGCGCGTTCCCCAACCCGGGCAACCTCACGGGGGAGAACTACACCAACATCAACGGCTCCATCGACCTGCTGAAGGGGCTGGCGAACTCCGGCATCTTCACGGGCGGGGTGATCCTGTTCACCGTGGTCTTCGGCCTGCTGGTGGGCTACGCGCTGGCGCAGATGCAGTTCCGCGGCCGCGGCGTGGTGTTCGCGATGATGCTGCTGGTGCAGATGGTCCCGTTCCAGCTGCTGCTGATCCCGCTGTACGTGATGATCGTGCGCGACTACGGGCTGGGGGACAACTACATCGGCATGATCCTGCCGTTCGCGATCAACTCCACCGCGGTGTTCGTGTTCCGGCAGTACTTCATGCAGCTGCCGTCGTCGCTGTTTGAGGCGGCGCGCATCGACGGCGCGTCCGAGCTGCGGATCCTGTGGCAGATCGCCATCCCGCTGGTCCGGCCGGCCATCGTCACCGCCATGCTGCTGACCTTCATCGGCCCCTGGAACGAGTTCCTCTGGCCGTTCCTGGTCACCAAGGACCAGGCGCTGCAGCCGCTGGCGGTGTCCCTGGCCAACTACATCTCCAACATCGCGGCCACCGCCTCCAACCCGTTCGGCGCCATCCTGGCCGGGGCCTGCGTGCTCGCGGCACCCGCCGTGGCGCTGTTCATTTTCTTCCAACGTCAATTCATTTCCGCCAATATCGGATCAAGCGTAAAGGGCTAATCACCTATGACTTCCTCACCATCCACCCTGCCCACCGTGCCCTTCAAGCTCACCCGCGCCGGCGTCATCATGACGCCGGAGGAGGGCAACGAGTTCGAGGCGGAGGGCGTGCTTAATCCGGCCAGCGGGCGCACCCCCGACGGCCAGCTCTACCTGCTGCCGCGCCTGGTCGCCAAGGGCAACGTCTCCCGCGTGGGTCTCGCCAAGGTGATCCTGAACGACGACGGCGTCCCCACCTCGGTGCAGCGCGAGGGCGTGGTGCTCGGCCCGGACGAGGGCTGGGAACAGGGGCTGCAGAACTCCGGCACGGAGGACCCGCGCACCACCTGGGTCCCGTCCCTGAACAAGCACCTGATGACCTACGTGGCCTACGGGCCGCTGGGGCCGCGGCTGGCGTTCGCGTGGTCCGACGACCTGCGCTCCTGGCACCGGCTGGGCCCGTGCTTCTTCGAGTACCAGGCGGATCTGTCGATGGACCTGAACCTGTTCCCGAACAAGGACGCGGTGTTCTTCCCGGAGCCGGTCAACGACCCCGACGGCGTCCCCTCCTACGCGATGCTGCACCGGCCGATGTGGGACCTGGGCTGGATCCGCGACGGCGAGGGCGAGCACCTGCCCGCCAACGTCACCGACAACCGCCCCGGCATCTGGATCTCCTACGTTGCCGTCTCCGAGGTGGAGCGGGACCTCCGGAACCTGGTGCACATGGCCAAACACCGGCTGGTGGCCCTGAGCGAATTCCCGTTCGAGGAGCTCAAGATCGGCGGCGGACCGGCGCCGATCCGGGTGGACGAGGGCTGGCTGCTGATCCACCACGGCGTCTCCGGGGAAATGGCGAAGTCGGACTTTGCGCAGCAGCAGAAGGTCAACTATGCCGCCGCGGCGATGATCCTGGACGCCGATGACCCCTCGAAGGTGATTGCCCGCAGCGACAAGCCGCTGCTGGCGCCGGAGACCGAGGACGAGGTCTCCGGGATCGTGCCCAACGTCGTCTTCCCGACCGCCATCGAAGAGATCAACGGCCAGCTGTTCGTCTTCTACGGCATGGCCGACTCCAAAATCGGCGTCGCCAAACTCGACCGAATCTGATCCCACCCTTCGTTGGTCGAGCTTGTCGAGACCATGGCTGCCGCGACGCGCCGTGGATCTCGACGAGCTCGATCAGCGCTGTCTCGACAGCAGACCGGGGACGCCGCCAGCCGGGAGCAGGCGTTCCAGACGCTGCGCTCGCTGAACACAGCAACGGTGCGGACCACGCAGGCCGCGCTTCTGTGGCGCCCGGCGGGTTTAGCTGGGTGACCCTGGTCCGGAAGTAGCCCGGGCCCGCCGTCGTCGGACGCTCATGACCCCTCTACCTCACGCCGGGTGGGGAAGAGGGGCATTGCGTCTTATTCCACGCAGAGGCAGAAGGGATGGCCGGCCAGGTCGAGGAAGACCCGGAAGCTCGTGCCAGGCTGGATCTCCGCCTTACTGGCGCCCAGTTCGATGGCCGCGGCCTCGCCCGCATCGAGATCCTCGACCATCAGGTCAACATGCATCTGCTGGGGCACCGTCTGACCGGGCCATTCGGGTGTCCGGTACTCCGCCACCTGCTGGAACGAGATGCAGTTGCCGCCGTCCTCGGACCGGATCTCGGCCCAGTCGCCGTCGGCCTTGACCCGCCAGTCCAGCAGCGCTCCGTAGAAGGTTGCGAGGGCGTCCGGGTCGGGGCAGTCAATAACGAGACCGGGAAATGCTGCGATAGCCATAGCGGCACGCTACACCAGGTGTGCCCCGCGTGCTATGACCAGCGGACGTCGACGTGCAAACCGGCCGTCGTCGACCGTCCTGCACCCACCGCGGATGCGGCCGCTGGAAACGGCGGCTGGCTTATGGGAAACTGGCATCTGCAGGGTATTTCGTTCGGCGCAGAACTGAACCCCGAACGAGTCCTAATTTTCCCGGTGTGACGGGTGGTTTGTCGTGTGAGTTCCAAACGCCGGCCACAGCCGACCGGTGAATGCGGGAAGGGTGCGGGAGCCGTCGCACCAGCCGAGGGCATTGACCACCGGCCGCAAATTTTTGCTTTATCGCCCGTCCCACTCGTGTTGGGACATCGGCACAGTATGTTCCGGCTGGACCAGCCGGCTTCCACGAACGAAAGTGAATAATTTGAAGCAGCCCGAGCAGATTACGTCAGCCCCTCCCGCACTCGCCAAGGGGGCGATGAGGGTGATTGCGCTTGGCGGGCTGGGGGAAATCGGCCGCAACATGACGGTCTTCGAGTTCGGCGGCAAACTCCTGATCGTGGACTGCGGCGTCCTCTTTCCCGAAGAGCACCAGCCCGGCGTCGACGTCATCCTTCCCGACTTCACCTCCATCCGCGACCGCCTCAACGACGTCGTCGCCCTGGTCCTGACGCACGGCCATGAGGACCACATCGGCGGTGTCCCGTACCTGCTGCGCGAACGCCGCGACATCCCCGTCGTCGGATCCAAGCTGACGCTGGCCTTCCTGAAGGCCAAGCTCAAGGAGCACGGCATCAGCCCCCGGGTGGTCCAGGTGCAGGAAGGCAGCCAGCAGAAGTTCGGCCCGTTCGACACCGAATTCTTCGCCGTCAACCATTCGATTCCGGACGGACTGGCCGTCGCCATCAAGACCGGCGCCGGCACCGCCCTGCACACCGGCGACTTCAAGATGGACCAGTTCCCGCTGGACGGGCGCATCACCGACCTGGCCGGCTTCGCCCGTCTGGGCAAAGAAGGCGTGGACCTGTTCCTGACCGACTCCACCAACGCCGAGGTCCCGGGCTTCACCATCTCCGAGGAGGACCTGGCGCCCGCCATCGACACCGTCTTCCGCACCTCCAAGAAGCGCATCATCGTCTCCAGCTTCGCCAGCCACGTGCACCGGATCCAGCAGGTCCTGGACGCCGCCCACCGGCACGGACGGAAGGTCGCCTTCGTCGGCCGTTCCATGGTGCGCAACATGGGCATCGCCCGCGAGTTGGGCTACCTCACCATCCCGCGCGGCATCCTGGTCGACTTCAAGGCAGCACAGCACCTGCAGGACCAGAAGGTGGTGCTGATCTGCACCGGATCCCAGGGGGAACCGATGGCCGCACTGGCCCGGATCGCGAACCGCGAACACGAGATCGAGGTCGGCGACGGCGACACGGTCCTGCTGGCCAGTTCGCTGATTCCCGGCAACGAGAGCGCCATCTACCGGCTCATCAATGCGCTGACCAAGCTGGGCGCCAACGTGGTGCATAAGGGCAACGCCAAGGTCCACGTCTCCGGGCACGCCAGCGCCGGTGAACTCGCCTACTGCTACAACGTCGTCAAGCCCCGCAACGTGATGCCCGTGCACGGCGAATTCCGCCACCTCATCGCCAACGGCGACATCGCCATCAAGACCGGGGTCGACGCGAACCGCGTGATCATCGGCGAGGACGGTACGGTCGTGGACCTGCAGAACGGCAAGGCCGCCATCACCGGCAAGGTCGCCGCGGGCTTTGTCTTCGTGGACGGGCAGACCGTCGGCGGTGCGACCGAGGAGTCCCTGGAGGACCGCCGTCGGCTGGGCGAGGAAGGCCTCATCACGGTGCTGGCCATCGTCGATCCAAACACCGGCCGGCTCGCCGAGAACCCGGAGTTCTTCGTCCGCGGCTTCGTGCACGAGCCGGACAGCTTCATGCCGGCTGTCCAGGCCATGGAGAAGGCCCTGAATACCCTGCCGCGCAATCACACGGTGCCGCAGGTGGAGAGCCTCATCGAAACGACGGTCGAGCGCTGGATGCAGCGCACCTACCGCCGCAAGCCCGTCATCACGGCCATCGTCGTGGACGCGTAAGCACCCACCACGCGGCAACGCTGCGGAAGGGTCCGGCTTCGGCCGGGCCCTTTTGCGTTCAGGGGCCACGACGACGACGGGCCGACGAGGCGCTCATCCAGGCGGCTCCCTTGTAACCGGCATCATAGGCCGCTCTGGCCCATTCCACCGTCTCGCCATAACGGACGCTGGAGTGGCAGCGTGCATTAGGTTTGGCAGGTAGGTTTTCATGGTGAAAGGCGGGACATGACAGGCGACGGGATGGTGCCGGGGCTGGTGCCTTTGGAAGATCGTTTCTTCGACAATTATGTGCCGGGGTCGGTGGGGGTATTTGGTGCCGAACAGGTCAGCGAGGCGGAGATTCTGGGTTTCGCGGCCCAGTTCGACCCGCAGGGCATTCATACAGACGCCGCCGCTGCCGCCAGCGGCCCGTTCAAGGGTCTGATTGCCAGCGGCTGGCACACGATGGCTGTCATGATGCGGATCCTGGTCCGGTATTACCTTAACGAGGCGGCAAGTCTGGCATCGCCTGGAGTTGACGAACTGCGCTGGCTTAAACCGGTGCGTCCCGGGGATGTTCTTTCCCTCCGATGCACGGTTGTGCAGGCACGGCCTTCACGGAGCAAACCTGACCGCGGGCTCGTGCACACAGCTATTGAAATCCTTAATCAGAACCAGGAAACGGTGGCGGCCCTGACGATGATGAATCTTCTCCGCCGCCGCCCGGACCCGGGTCCAGGGCCGTCCGTGGCTGGCGAGTGAGCCGCGCGTTTTCCGCTGATCAGGACGGGTGTTTGCCCAGCGGTGAAAGCAGCGCCATCGCCATCCGGTCAGAGGGTGCAGGTACCGTGGCGGCGGGCTGCTCAGAAGCGGCAGGTCAGGGGTTGTTCACCTCGGGTCCGGCCGGGTGGCCGCGCCGTCCTGCCAGGAATATGGCGGCCATCGTCAGGGTGGCGGCGGCTGCGGTGAAGAGCAGCGCCTGGGGGTAGCCGGTGTGCGGGGCCGCGAGCGCCAGCAGGTACGGTACGGCCAGGCCGGAGTACGCCAGGCTGTAGAAGAGGGCGAGGACAGCGCCCAGCTCCCCGGGCGCAGCGATTTCCTCGACCTCCCGCAGACCCACGATGAGACATATTCCGTACCCCGCGCCGAGCACCAGGGCCGCCACCACGGCGGCGGGCACCCCGGGGAAGGCCGTGGCAAACGCAGCCGCCGCGCAGCCAGCGCTCACAATACCAAGGCCCGTCATCGCTGCGGTGGTGCCGCCACGGGCCGCCCCGGCCTCATGCAGCCGCCGGCCCAAAGGCTGTGAGATCACTCCCGCCGCGAGGGCACCCGCGGCCAGCAGCCCGGGAAACGCCACACCGAGCACACCCACCGTCCCTGTTCCGTGTCCCGGAAGGGTGGTGAAGGCCAGGGTGACGCTGCCGAACACCCACGGCGCCATCGGGACAACCACGCGGCGGAAACGGGCCGAGGAAACCGACGGGGGCATGACAGGCGCCCGGATCTGCGGGAGCCTGCCGGGCGGAAGGGTTTCCCGTGCACGCGGGAGCAATACCAGGGCGGTACCGGCCAATGCCAGGTGCACCACATAGGGCAGCACCTGCGGTGCCGGCGCCCACTGCGCCAACGGGCCGGCCACGAGCGGGCCGACGCCGAACCCCGCCGTCAGGGCCAGAGCCGCCCGCCGCGCGCCGGCACCGGAATCACCGTCGCCGGAGAGCTCCTTTACCCAGGCCGTGCCGGCCGTGAAAACCGTTCCGGAGACCACCCCGGTAAGCAACCTGCCCACGTACAGCCCGGCCACACCCCACTGCCCGGTGATCAGGACAGTGGTCGCCAGCAGCGACAACGCGGTAAAGGCCAGCATGACCGGACGCCGTCCCCGCCTGTCACTGACCCTTCCGCCGAAGATCAGACCCGGGATCAGGCCCAGCGCGTAGACACCGAACACGGCGGTCGCATCCGCATCCGAGAGGCCAAGCGTGCGGCGGTAGAGCGCCAGCAGGGGAACGAACTGGTTCGCCCCGTAACCGGCGGCGAACATCGCCAGCGCCGGCCACCGCCACTGCCCCCTCACAGACGGCTTCCCGTCACGCCGGGGTTTGCGGCAGCGACGGTCTTCGCGCACAACGGACCGGGTCAGAGGCTGGAATGGCCGGCAACGGCTTCCTCCAGGGCGCCCTTGCGCGCGAAGAGCGTCCTGTCCACCGCCGCCGGGTCCTCACGGTTCAAGGCGATCATCGCGCTCCGGGCCGCACCTCCCCGCACCACCGTCAGGGCACCCTGTTCCATGCCGGCCACCGCCGCGGCTGCAACATCCTCCGGGCTCTCATATTCAAAG
This sequence comes from Actinomycetota bacterium, assembly GCA_030946705.1. Lineage (GTDB taxonomy): Bacteria > Actinomycetota > Actinomycetes > Actinomycetales > Micrococcaceae > Arthrobacter_M. Next base: position 13,248 of record JALYYI010000176.1, read on the forward strand.
CCGTGCTCAGCCCCGGCCTCGGAACTGTCCATCATCGGTGTGCTCGTTGCCCCGGGATAAACGTTTAGCACATGGACGCCCTCACCGTAGAGTTCCCGGCGCAGGGCCTCCCCGAAATGCGCAATCCCGGCCTTCGTCGCAGCATACGTGGAATAAAACGGCATCCCGATCAGCCCGATGCCCGATGAAACGTTCACGACCAGCCCGTCACCGGAAGCCCGGAGCGCGGGGATCACCGCACGGGTCAGCAGGATCGGCGCGGTGAGGTTCAACGCGATCTGGGCCAGCACCTCGGACTCATCCACGGTCTCCAGACGGCCGGCACGGACATTGCCGGCATTATTGATCAGAACATCAACACCCCCGAAATGCTCCTGTGCGGCGGCAACCGCCAGAGCCGGGGCGCCGGGCCCGGTCAGGTCCAGCGCCACCACGTGCGCCTGGCCGCCACGTTCTCGCACACTGGCGGCAACCTCATCCAAGGGCTCACGCCGGCGGCCCACCAGGGTGATCCTGGCCGAACGTGCGGCCAGCTCCAACGCCATCGCCGCGCCGATGCCGCTGCCGGCCCCCGTGAGCAGAATTGAACGGTCATGCAGATCCATAAAATGTCCCTTCAGAAAGTAACCGACGACTACGGGGTCAAGAACAGTCGGTAACCGCAGGAATTCCTGCCCCCAAAACCCACAACCCCCGCCTCCCCGCCGGAATTCCCCCGCCTGACAAAGCCGCCCGACAAAGCCGCGGAGCCGCGCCCAAGGACCGTCCCGGCCACCCTCCGGAACGACTTCGGCTCCGCCGCCGTTCAACCCTCTGGACGCACGCCCCCGACCGAAGGACACAACCATGACCGGACGCACCATCGTCATCACCGGAGCCAGCGACGGGATCGGGGCGGCGGCGGCACGTGCCCTGACGGCGGCGGGAGAGCGGGTCGTCGTCGTCGGCCGCTCCCCGGCGAAGACGAAGGCGGTCGCCGAGGAGCTGGGAGCGGAGCATCTCGTCGCGGACTTCGCGGACCTGTCGCAGGTGCGCGAACTGGCCGCGGCCCTGCGGGAGGGGTATCCGCGGATCGACGTGCTGGCCAACAACGCCGGCGGCATCATGGCGCACCGGGAACTGACGGTCGACGGGCACGAGAAGACGTTCCAGGTGAACCATCTGGCGCCGTTCCTGCTCACCAGCCTGCTCACGGACGTGCTGGCCGCCAGCGGGGCGCGCGTGATCAACACCTCCAGCATGGCCAACCGCTACGGCCGGATCGACCTCGACGACCTGGACGCGGCCAGGAAATACTCCGCGAACCGGGCCTACGGGGCCAGCAAGCTGGCCAACATCCTCTTCACCCGCGAGCTGCACCGGCGCCACTCCGCGGCGGGGATCACGACGGCGGCCTTCCACCCCGGCGGGGTGGCCAGCAATTTCGCGGCCGAGTCGACCCCGCTGATCCGCTTCGCCTACAACCCGGTGTTCCGGCGGCTGATGATCACGCCGGAGCAGGGCGCGGACACGCTGGTCTGGCTCGCCGGAACGGAGCCGGGCGCGGACTGGGTCTCCGGCGAGTACTACGCCAAGCGCCGGACCGCGAAGGCGAACCGGCAGGCGTACGACGACGGCCTGGCCCGGCAGTTCTGGGACCGCAGCGCGGAACTGGTGAACGGGTAACGGGTAACGGGTCCGACGGACAGGTCGACAGGCTGGCGGAATTACTGCCCCTTGACGGCGATGATATCCACCGGCCGGATATCCGGATCCTTGGCGAGCAGCTCCGGCCCGTGCTCGGCGAGGGCGGCGGGAATGGCGCCGTTGAGGTGGGCCTGCCGTCCTTCCTCCGACTCGAAGGTGTCGAAGATACCGAAGGTCTTGTCGTCCACCCGGAAGGCGTACCAGGTCTTGGTGCCCGGTTCCGCCTCCACGATCTCGCGGCCGCCGTTGAGGAAGTCCCAGACCTGCTGTTCCTTGCCGGGCTTGGCTTCGACGAGTGCCAGTATGCCTAAGGTCAGTGCCATGGCCATCTCCTTGGATGTTGTGGGGGCTGCGCTGCCGCCACTCTCCGAGCGTACGGAGCGAAGCCCGCTTCGACAAGGGGTCCGCTGCGAATCGCCTAGAGACCCCTGTAGACCTCTCTTCGGTGAGCCACGTCCACTATGAGAACGAGGATCTGGTTGTCACCGATGGTTGCGGATCGCGTAGCTCACTGAGGCCAGTCGATGTCGGCGAGATCTACGGCTTCGTCATTCGACCGAGTGAATTCGTCCAACGCATCCTTGGCGAGAAAGTAGTCTTCGTATCCGTCCAGGTACTGTGTTAGCGCCTCGGTGGTGTAGAAGGTCTTGGTACGTCCGGTACGCAGGGCCAAGCGTTCAAGGCGGTCCTTGGTCTGTTGATCCAGGCGAACATTCATCTGTGGCACTTGGCATCAACCCTTCCGCAGCCCCCGGCGACCACGGCGTCAGGCGAGCTGGTCCGCCTCCTGCACCTTGGCGTCGTCGGGCTTTGGCGTATCCTTCAGCACGATGGCCATCACGCCGCCGGCGATCATGACCAGGCCCACCACCCACATGCCGGCCTGCTGGCTGCCGGTGAGGTCGCGCAGCCAGCCGGTGATGTACGGGCCGATGAAGCCGGCGGTGTTGCCGATGGAGTTGATCAGGGCGATCCCGGCGGCGGCCGCGGCTCCGGAGAGGTACACGGTGGGCAACGGCCAGAAGCTGGGCAGGGCGGCGCAGATGCCCATGGTGCAGATGGTGATGGCGATCATGGCCGCCAGCGGGGAGGACAGGTACAGGGCGATCGGGATCGCGATGCCGCCCACGATAGCGGGGATCGCCACATGCCAGACGCGCTCACCCGTCCTGTCCCCGTGCTTGGCCCAGAAGTACATGGACAAGGCACCGAAGGCGAACGGGATGGCGACGATGAAGCCCTGCTGCAGGACGGAGAAGTCCGTGTTGAACTCCTTTTTGAACCCGGCGATGATGGTCGGCAGGAAGAAGCTGACCGCGTACAGGCCGTAGACGATGCCGAAGTAGACGAAGGCCAGCGCCCAGATGCGGGGCTGGGTCAGCGCCTGCCTGATGGAGAGGTGGTAGCGCCTGGCGGTCTGTGCCTCCTCGGTGTCCATTTCGTTCTGCAGCCAGGCGCGCTCGTCCGCGGCCAGCCAGTGGGCGTCGGCCGGGCGGTCGGTCAGATAGAACCAGCAGATCACGCCCACGATGACGGCGGGCAGACCCTCTACCAGGAACATGAAGCGCCAGCCGTCCAGGCCGAAGAGCACCTTGTGGCCCTGGGTGATCAGCCAGGCGGACAGCGGGGAGCCGATCGCGGAGGAGAGCGGAACGGCCAGCATGAACAGCGCCACGGCCCGGGCGCGCTCGCGCTTGGGGAACCAGAAGGTCACGTACAAGATGATGCCGGGGAAGAATCCCGCCTCGGCGACGCCCAGCAGGAAGCGCAGCAGGTACATGGTGCCGGCGTTCGGGACGATGGTCATGATGGTGGCGATGATGCCCCAGCTGACCATGATCCGGGCGATCCAGCGCCGGGCGCCGAACTTGTGCAGCGCAAGGTTGCTGGGCACCTCCAGCAGCAGGTAGCCGACGAAGAACAGCCCGGAGGCCAGGCCGAAGGTGCTGGCGGTGAATCCCAGGGCCTCATTCATGCCGTGCGGGGCGGCGAAGGCGATGTTCGTGCGGTCCAGGTAGTTGATGAAGTACAGCAGCCCCAGGAAGGGGGACAGCCGCCAGGCCACCTTGCGCATCACTTGTTGGCGCATGGCAACGTCCGGGACGGAGATCGGTTTCGAGCTGGTGGCCATGAAGGGCTCCTCGTTGAGCGGGCGGCGATGCCCATATCCTATAGCGTTGGACCTTTCCAGGCGGAGTATATTGTCGATCAATGTCCACGTCAGCAATCTAGACCGGCAGAAAAGAGATCACCATGACCGAACGAAATCCCTTCGACGAGCTGCCGGAAGTGGCCACCTTCACGGTGACCTCCGACGACGTCGAACACGGCGCCGTGCTGGCGCCGCCGCAGCGCAGCGGCATCATGGGCGCGGGCGGGCAGGACGTCTCGCCGCAGCTGAGCTGGTCCGGTGCCCCGGAGGGCACCAGGAGCTACGCCGTCACCGTCTACGATCCGAGCGCGCCCACCGGCAGCGGTTTCTGGCACTGGGCCGTCGCCGACATTCCGGCGTCCGTCACGTCCCTGCCCAGCGGGGCCGGCGATGACACCGGTTCCGGTCTGCCCGGCGGCGCGAAGCAGCTGGCCAACGACGCCAGCATCGAGCGCTATGTCGGGGCGGCACCGCCGGCCGGGCACGGGGTGCACCACTACTACATCGTGGTCCACGCGGTCGACGTGGAGTCGCTGGGGCTGGCGGAGAACGCCACGCCGGCCTACCTCGGGTTCAACCTCTTCAGCCACACGCTGGGACGGGCGACGCTCGTGGCGGATTTCGAGCAGTAGTCCATGGCGGAACGGGTTCGGCCCTCCGTGGCCAGCCCGTTCTGCCATGCCCTATTGCGCGGGTCCAGTCACTCCGTCAGCCCCGAGCTGAGCTCCGGCTGACCCGGTGCGCGGTCTCGCGCACGCCGGTCCGGTCACCTTGGGCCGGGCATGTACATGCCGGTCGGAAATCAGAGAACGATGTTGCTTCCGTAGCCAATTGCTGCCGCCCCGGCGGAGATGTCCGCGACGATGGCGGGCGAATTCAGCGGTACCGAAAACTCCGGGGCCGCCGGCATGGCGTCCCCGCTCCAGAGGGCGACGAGCCGCCTCCCTCCGACTATGGCGGAAGGGGCGACGATGCCGCCCAGGTGTGGCCACGCGCATGGATGGCCCGGGCCCAGGCGCGGGTCCGCTCCTTCTCCTGGAGGGCCATCTGTGCCGAGCCTCCCGCTTTCAGCACCCACGGTCCGGTCGGGTCGGCCAGAACCAGGTCCTTGCCTGCGCGGAGGGCCGTTACATACGGGCTGCCCCGATCGACGTCGACGAACCGCGTCAATTGGAATACTTCCGCAAGGCAGGTCGTGACGTCCCCGCCGAGGTAGGCAACTCCGAGCGGTGCGTGATTGCCCTGGGGCATCGGATGTGGCTCCCACCGGGACCCGCGAACCGGACCCCACGTCCGCAACCGGTTCCAGGGGACGACGTGGGGTGAGGATGGTGAAATGGATCCGCCAGAGAACGGTTCCGGCCGGAAGGGTCTGTGTTTCGATGCCCAGGGAACGCAGGGCGGCGGTGTCCGGTGGGTGCTGCTCCGGCATCAGTAGCCGGCCGCCCAGTCAGCGGCCAGCCCGACAATGCTTTCCGCGAATGCTCGTTCCAGAAGGCATTCTCGTGAGCGGGGAGGTCCAGGCGGCACCCGCCTCAGACCTGGTCCCGCCAGCTGAACTCCGGCTCGAAGCCCAGCAGCCGGCGGGCCTTGTCGATGGAGAGCAGGGTTTCGTGCTCGGCCACGTCCTTTGTTACCGTGACCTCGGGGAAAACCTCGGCGGCCAGCTCGGCGCTGGAGCGGCTCATGACGGTATCCGCCGCGGCGATGATGAAGGCCTCGAAGCCGGGCCCGGCGTTTTCCAGCGCCCGGAGCACGGCCTGGCCGCCGTCGCGCCCGTCGATGTAGCCCCAGAGGTTCCATTTGCGCAGCGTCGCGTCCGCGTCGAAGGATGGGAAGGCCGCGTAGTCATCCGGGTCCATGACGTTGGAGAAGCGCAGCGCGGTGATGCTCAGCTCCGGATCCCAGCGGGTGAGCTGGATGGCCATCTGCTCCTCCAGGTGCTTGACCAGGGAGTAGGTGCTTTCCGGGCGGGCGGGATACTCCTCATCGACCGGGATATAGGGCGGGTCGAGGTCGAAGGGCAGGCCCAGGACGGTCTCGCTGGAGGCGTAGACGATCCGCTTGATGCCGGCCCGGCGCGCGGCCTGGAACACGTTGTAGGTGGAGAGCATGTTGTT
>JALYYI010000206.1 GCA_030946705.1 Actinomycetota bacterium
GAGGTCTTGAACGACACCTTCCTGCCGCCGTCAACTCCGCCGCGCTTGCCGGTTCCGGTCGTCATGTTGTCCGGTAGCCCGGAACCGGTGACGGCGCGGAGATAGAACTCGGCCTCAAGGTATTCCAGATTGAGGGCGAAGTTCAGGATCGCCGAATCACTGGGCCCGCCCGAATCCTCTGCGGCCTGGGCCATACTCGCGGCTGCACCGGAGGCCAGTATCGCAGCCCCGGCACCAAATCCGGCAACCCCTGCGGCCCTAAAAAAACGCCGCCGATCCAGAGCGTTTTCCGCGCTGCGATCGATGGCGTTAGTGATAAATCGTTGCTCAAACATCTTAGTTCTCCTGCCATTGTTCATAAATGGCGGGGCAGGACTCCTCATGCTCGTCCCAACCTACGACTGCCCACGTCGCCAAAGCTCTCATAGCCCCAGCAGAGTCCAGCGTACATCCGGGGAGAATATATAGGAAGGCCTCAGAAACGCAACCCCGGCGAAACGGCACGGCTCCTGATCCTGCCGAATATCGGTCGATCCGCGCTCCAGGTATCCAGCTTGACACCCTTTTGGTTCGTGCTCCGTGGGCGAAGTTGGAGGGCTCGGACCCGATCCGGGCCCGGTACGGTCCATGGTCTTCATGAGCACGCTTCGGGAGCAGCCGAAAGATGCGGATGCCCGGTTCGGGGTACCTTGGGTTCTCACGTTTGGTATCGGATGCCTGCCGATCAGGACCCGGATACGTCGCCACGGCGACTTCGCCGGAGCCTGCTGGGAAGCGTTTGACGGTGCGTTGTTATCGGAACGCCTTCCCCCGTGGGGGCCCATCAACTCGCCAGTTTCCCCGCCGTACCGGCCGGGCACCGACCCGGATCGGCGGACCGGCGGCCGGTCCCAGGTGTCCCTTATAGGCTGGAGTGGGCCTTGACGGCGCGTTCCAGCGCCGCCTTGCGTCCGGCGAGCCTGCGGTCCAGAGCGGCCGGGTCATCGCGGTTGGCAGCAATCATGGCGGTGCGGTTCGGGCCTCCGCGCACGACGCTGATCTTCCCGTCACTGATTCCTGCCATCACCGCCGCGGCGACCTCCTGGGGGCTCTCGTAATCAAAGCCGAGGTCGGGGCCTGCTTTGGAACTCTCCATCATCGGGGTGCGCGTTGCTCCGGGGTAGACCGTCAAAACCCCTACGCCCTCCCCGTGGAGCTCGCGCCGCAGCGCCTCCGCGAAGTGTGCGATACCGGCCTTCGTCGCGGCATACGTGGCGTAAAACGGCAGACCGACCAGGCCCATCGCCGAGGAAATAATCACAATGAGACTATCGCCGGAGGCACGCAGCTGGGGCAGTGCCGCCCGCGTCAGCAGCACAGGAGCACTCAGATTCAGGGCGATCTGAGACAACACGTCCTGCTCGGAGAGCTGCTCCAGGCGCCCGGCCCGGACATTGCCGGCGTTGTTGATCAGTACGTCGATACCGCCGAACCTCGCCGCGGCCTGCCCAACGATGTCGGCAGGGGCACCCCGCCCTGTGAGGTCCGCCGCAATGACGTGCACCTCACTGCCGGCGGCCCGGACCTGCCCGGCAACGTCCTCCAAAGGGCCGCGACGCCTGCCGACGAGGGTGAGCCGTACCTGCTGGCCGGCCACGGCCAGAGCCAGGCTGCGCCCTATACCCGTTCCCGCCCCGGTCAACAGGATCGATCGTCCGTGAAGATTCATGATGCTTCCTTTCAATAGGCCGGCCGGGAGGTCTCCGTATCCGCGGAGGTGTCACCCCAGATGCTCTGCTGCGATTGAGGAATAATACCCAATTATGCGATGCGCAAACCCTAGCCGTTCCGGTCTGTCCCCTTGCGCCGGCGGTGTTGGGCGATGCCGACACCAGCGGCCGTCGCGGCCGCCAGAACGAGAAGGAATATCCCCAGGTTCAAGGCGTAGGGCATGGCCAGGGCGGTAGGGGTGCCCGTGCGCGGTGCGGTGTAGATCAATGGCAGAACCACCAGCAACACCACCGCACCGATGATGAGCGCCAGCCGGACCAGGTACCGTCCGGCCCGGGATAGTTTGCGCGTAAGAAATACCGCCACGGCACCCACGATGAGCAGTACCGGCACGAGCAGCCCGTCATGAAAGACCAAGCTGCCGGCCAACCACACGATGATCCCGGCAATCTGGGCCGGCGGTACTGTCGTGGCAATCCCATAGACACCCCAGGCCAGGGGCAGGACGCCAACAGCGACCAGTACCTTCTGAAACGTTTTCATCCCCGTCCTCCTTAGATGACTTCCAGGCTGGAGAGCCACTTTGTCTGCAGAACACCGGGCCGGTTGGGGGCAATCAGGCGAGCGGGATACCCGTGTTCCACGTCCAGGGGCGCACCATTAACGTTGAGGGCAATCAGCGTCAACTCATCCCAGGCATACTCACGCGGTACCGGTGCCACGGTGTAGGCTCCAGAAACCTCCAGGGATCGCACCTCCGCCGATTGTGAGGAATCCGCCCCCACCATGGTCAGCAACTCCCGGACGCGGACCCCGGCCCAGCGGGCGTTTTGGCTCCAGCCCTCCACGCAGGCAATGGGCAGCACCACCTCGGTCTGCGGCATCGCCCGCAGCCCGGCCAGCGTGAAGGAGCGGGTGAGCCCGCCGTTGCTGACTTTTAGCGTCCACCCGGGGTCCAGGGCGGCGGCGTGGATCTTCGCCTCGGCAGCGGTACGGTTCACCGGTAAAGCATTAGGGCCGTCCCCCGGGCGGCGCGGGGCGAAGAGGTCGACCGGTCCCAGGGCGGGGACGGACTGCCCTACCGAGGTCACCGTGAGGACCGCCGCCGCGGCAATAACCGCACCGACGAAGCCGCGGCGGGACGTTAGTGCGTCCCGGTCCGCGGTCGTGGTGGGGCGGGTAGCCCGCCAGTGCGCGTGGATCAGCGGCAGCTTCACGCCGATGTGGATCACCAGGGACCCGATGATGATCCAGGCCAACCAGAAGTGCACCTGGCGGAAACTGAACGGCCACGGATACCACTTGTAGTCATTCACCAGGCCCGTGCCCAGTTCCAGGACGGAACTGGCCACAAAGAGGGCTATGGAGGCCCGCTCCACCGCGCTTTTGATCCCCGTGACCACCGGCCAGCTAAAGAGCTTCGGATACACCGTCCACAACTTCGCCAGCAACAACGGAATACAGGCGACACCGGTGGCCACGTGCGTCCCCTGGCTCAGCCGGTAAAGCCAGGTGGGCCGGGTCAGTACCGGCAACCACGGCAACGGGTCCTGCAGGAAATGCGAATACAATCCGGTGGCAAAACAGGTTACAAAGGCCAGACCCAGCAACCGGCCCACCACCACAGCCGTCCGTGGTGAATGCAGCGTCGAGGTAAACAGGCCCTGCATCCATCCAAAGAGCTTGCGCAGGAACCATCCAAGAAGCCGTCGCATACCTTCCATGACACCAGAGAAGGCACCACCGGGGAAGTCCAAAAGCCTTACGATACAAGGACGAAAACACGCCAGGCAGGGTGGGCAATCCCCGGTGACAGTCCCAGGCGCTCCGTCGCCCGCTCTGGATGATTTCCGAACCCTGCTGATTGACCATGCGCGACACACGTTCCTGCGACCCGGGCGGGTCAGAGAACTCCGGAGTCGCCAGCGCCGGCGTCCGGTACGGCGATACCCTCATTGGCGATCGTGTGGGCCGCCTTCTTGATTTTCTCGATAGCCGCCTTTTCCTGCTCCAGATTCTGACGGAGCAGCTGCGCCACATCAGCGGCGCCACGCGCGTCCGCATTGGTGATCAGAGTTTCGTAGACGGCCGTTTCGTAGTGCTCGGTCTCTAATGCCCCGCGAGGACGACGGCGTTCACGAGCGTGCCGTCGGTTTCCGATTGCCGATTTGCCCTCCTTGGCCAGGCCCTTGGTCGTCGGCGACGGGGAATCATTGATCTCCTCGCCCAGGAGTTGGAAGCACCGCTCCAGATTGGCGATTTGCTGTCTGGTTTCATTGGCCTGATCGCGGAAAAGGGTGTTCAGTTCCACGCGGTTGGCGGAACTCTCCAATTCGCCCAGCATATCCAGCGAGTCGTGCTCCATCGTCAAAGCGGACCCCAGCTTAAACCGATGTTAAAACTGGAGATCTCCTCGGGGGTGGTGAAATGCTCAAACATTGGTCTTTCCTAACTCCGATACGGGACCAGAAGGCCTGAGCCGATGGGGATTTCCGCCCGGGAGGGAGGCCGATTTCTAAGAGTCGGCACGGCCTCATGGGGCGGTAAGCTGTTTCACCCGGTAGTTCGACCGTAACCATTTGTGACAGACAATCCACGGTTTGGGGAAAGCTTGTAAGTAGGCTTACCTTTCGCCGATCCTTTGATGCCGTGCCCGCTTCAAAGGTGCACGCGATCCGGATCCCGTTGGGTCATGAAGGTTCCTTCCAAGCAGGAAAGGCCTAAACGGCTGGTGTCACGAGCAGGGGAAGCGGTCCTGTGCAGATTTGGCTGGGCCGCTTCCCATGACCTGAGGTGGATCAGCTATCCAGCCGCCTCACCTATTTGGCCGTGTTGATGGCCGGGTATCCGGGAATTCAGCGGGGCGCTTGATCGGTCTACCATCGCATCGTTCAATGCATACACGGATCCGGGCTGCGTCTGGTTGCCGGGCAAGTCACAGACCGCGTTTGCCATGTCACTGCTGCCGGTGACGATCGAGCCGATTGCTCTGGTGCCGGCGATGACGGGCGTTGTGGACTGCTGCGCTTAAATTGAGCGCATCCGTTGGGACTGGGTGACGGCGGCGGTACCAGCTGGCACCGGCAATAACGACGACGGCGATGCCCAGTCCCAGCCTCGCCGCCAGCTGGCCGTACGGTTGGGAGCCGGTGAAATACATCATCGCCAGCACCGGTGGCACGGTGAGGAATTCATAGCGGCGGCTGAGCACCACCAGGGGCAGCAGCAGCAGGGCGTACCACGGGTAGCTGGGACTGGCGACCAGTAGCGCTCCGCCAACCATCAGCACCTGCTTGTCCCAGGGCCGTTCCGGATCCACCCGGCGCCAGACGTGGATGGCCAGCGCGGCGAGCAGCAGCAGGCCGGCGGGCGCCGCCCAGCTCTCGGGCAGGATCAGCCGGAGCAGGGTGAAGCGCGGGCCATCCTTGCTCCGGTACCCCTCCTCGGTCAGGTACCCGGGCAGGAACCCGATCACGGCCCAGCCGCTGGTCAGCACGTAGGGCAGGTAGAGCATGGTGAATGTGCCCACGGCAGCCAGTATGAAACGCACCGGCCTCCGGTAGAGCAGGGCCGGCGCGGCGACCGCGGGGATGAGCTTGGCGGCCACCGCCGCACCGAAGGCGGCGCCGGAGGCCAGCACCCGGCCGCGGGTCAGCAGCAGCACGCTGGCCAGGGCAAGGACGGCGCCGAGGATATCAACATGGCCATTGTTGACCGCCTCGAAGAGCACCAGCGGTGACCAGGCCCACCAGACGGCCTGATGCGGCGGCCGGCCGGTGGCCTGCAGGAAGCGCAGCAGCAGAACTGTCACGGTCAGGCTAAGGGCGAAACCGGCCAGCTGGAAGGCCAGCAGCCCGTTTCCGGGCACCAACCGGACGGCCAGGAAGTAGATCTGGGCCAGCGCCGGATAGATGGTCGGTACGTGCGGTCGGTTGATTGCGGTGCAGATGGGGCCGCCGCCCGGGACGGTGGTGGTGGCCTCCGTTCCGCTGGGGAACAGGTCCGCCCGGCAGCTGCCGTCCGGGGCAGCGGGTTGGAAGAGCCACTGCGGCCGCAGCGACTCCAGTGCCTGGTCGGCCGGGACATAGCGGTACGGGGAAATGCCTGCCCTCTGCACCAGTCCGTCCCACGCGTACCGGGCTGCGTCATTGCTGGTGGTCGGCGGTGCGGACAGCGCCACTATCCCGAGCAGCACCGATCCGATCAGGACGGCAGCTGCGGCCCGGTGGCGGGGAATCTTCCCCGCTGCCAGTGCGGCGGGTATGAAGATGGCCCAGGTGGCCAGTGTCCCCGCGGGGGAAACCCATTCGGCCCGGGCATCCCACGCCACCGTCCAAAAGGCCACCGCTGCCAGCAGGATGAACATGCCGATGGGCAGCAGCCATGGGCGCAGGCCCGGCGGCAGCCACTGGCCCAACCCCCGGCGCCGCAGGCGCCGGGGGTTGGCATCGTGTTGCCTGCCCGCTGTTTTGCGCATAGTCCGATCCTGCTCCGGATCGTTGGCGTATGGGAGCCCGGTTGGCGCACCGTTCGGCTTTCGTAAGGTCTGGGCGGGGTCTGGAACCGGCCGATGGTGATGTGACTTTCGCATGGACAGATTGACCAGATTGATCCAGTCGCGGGTGGATGCGGTGTCCGCCGGAATCGCTTCCCCGATCCGCAGCAAGCGGTTGACGGTGGTGCTCGGCCGCTGGCTCGGCGCCGCATTCACCCTGCTTTGTCGCCAGGTTGTTCAGTCACGGGCTGCAGGAGAACAAAGCGCTCAGTCTCACCGTGATGTGGGCGGCGCTTTCGGTACTGACCGCCGCAGCCGTGATACTGGCCGAGCAGCGTGGCCGGCGGAGACGGGGCGACTTGGGAACTGGACTCGCACCGCGACTATACGGGTAAATGACGGTCCTGTTTCGGCCGTTCCCCCTTCTCACAGTCTGTGAAGCTGGCAGAAGGCCCGGTTCGAGCTCCGGGTCATCGAGGTGATGCGCCATCCGGCCACGGCGGCGTGCATTGCTAACGATTCGGCGCCGACCCGGGACCACGCAAAGGGCTCGCTCAGATGGCCTGCGGCGTCCTCCAGCACTGCCACATAGGAGAGGTCGAGGTCGGGCTGTGGATCCACGTCCGCCAGAACGCTGCCGTCCGGGCAGACAAGCTGGGCCAACCGTGTGAGCAGGGCGGCTACATTGCCTCCGATGCCCACGTTCCCGTCCAGCAGCAGGGCCGATCCCCAACGGCCTTCCTGCGGCAACGAACTAAAGATGGAGCCGTGCAGGACCACGGCTCCACATGCCCGGGCCTGCCGGACCGCCACCTCGCAGGTGTCCACGCCGAGGGCTTTCAGCCCGGCTTCGGCAGCCGCGATCAGCATCCGACCGGGGCCGCAACCAACATCCAGGACCGGACCGCGGAGGACATGCAGAAGCCGACGCTCTGCGGGGCTGGCCGGGGCACGCCAGTCCCGGATCCGGAACCGGACGGGCCCTGCTTCCGGAAGGTCTCCCAGTGGTCGGAGTATCAGGTTCCCCACGCCATGCCGCAGCCCGCGTGCATAGGGCTCTTGGCCGCCCCGACCGAAATACCCCTGGTGCGGCGGCCAGGTGTTGGCCGTGTCCGGAACCGCCCCCGGGACCGCTCCCGCAGCGGAAGGCGCTGATTCCCGCGCGCTCACTTGCTCACCTCGCGAGCGGAACCAAAGCCTGAAGGAGGACGAAAGCCGGCCAAATCCCGGACGGTGCGGGCAAAGGGTGTCCCGGGGCATTCCAGGGCGACCTCGGTTGCGGCTGCGAACGTATCAACATCGGTCAGTGCAGGGAGCAGACCAACGGCCAGCCCGGCCTGTTCAAGCCGGGCACCTTGGGCCGACCCGGTATCGGCCGTGGACATCGGTACTCCACGAATCAGATTGCCCTCGGGCTGACGCAGCGCCAGGGCCCAGAACCCTCCGTCGTGCGCCAGCCCCAACCAGGCCCCGAACCGAGGCTTCGGGCGGGACCAGTCCTCGAGCAGCGGCCGCAAGAGGGCCGGTACCAGCTGGGGTGTGTCCATGCCCAGGATCAGGAGCGGCGCGTTGGTGGGGGCGCACACGGCCGCCAGTCTCTCATCCAGACCACCCTCCGCCTGCGGGTGGATTTCAAATCCGGCGGCATCCGCGGGCAGCGGTGTCCCGTCGATGACGAGAAGACGCCGGCTGACCGGCAGGTCCCGAACAGTCCGCAGCGTCTGGGTCAGGCTGACCTGTGCCAGCCTTGCCGCCTCCCCGGCGGTCAGGGGCGGCGTCAGCCGGGTTTTGACCTTCCCGGGAAGGCATTCCTTGGCAATTACGGCAATGGTCAGATCCAGCCCCGCAGCGGTGAGGCCACCCGATACCCGGATTAGATCTTGTGCCCCCGGGCTTGGGTCGGGCCCCGGGCCACGGCGCCTGCGACGGGTGCGAGAGAGCTGGACGGACATGTCCTGGACCGTCGCCCACGTCCCGCGCACGGTTCCCGTGACCTTCGACCTGCCCATCCGCGTGGAGTGACTGACCGGCACCTCAGCCATCCGCCACGCCTGCGAGTAGGCCGTCAGGCACATTTCCAACGGGTAGCCGCTGCGCCGGTCCTGCAACTGGAGATCCGGCATGGACTGCCGCCGGGCAAGGCCCATGGGCCCGGGATCAGTCAGCGGAACCCCCGTCAGCTGGCGCAGCCGAAGGCTGAGCACCTTGTTGGCCAGGCGGGCGTGCAGCGGCCAGGAATACTTGGCCGGCTGCCGGGCGCCAAGGACCATGTCCGCCTCCGCCGCAAGGACAGGGGCCAGCAGAGAGGGCAGCTGTCCCGGATCCACCGAGCCGTCACAGTCGCGGAAGGCCACGTAATCGGCCGTGGCAGTCAGCAGTCCGGCGTGCGCGGCGGCACCGAATCCGTGGCGGGATTCCCGGACGACGACGGCGCCAGGCCGGGCCGCGAGCTCCACGGAGCCGTCGCTGGAGCCGTTGTCCACGACGATGGCCCGGAGCCCCGTCGGCATGGCGGACAGTGCGCCGGGCAGCGCCGCCGCGTCATTTAGGCACGGCAGGACAACGTCGACCGTGTGATTGCGTACCGCAGTGGCCTGCTCAGCGAGGTGTGGCCCATCGCCGGGGCGCGCACCGCTGCTGCGGGCGCAGTCCGCCTTGGAGGGGTCGCCTCGATGCCGCTGTTTGGGTTTTTCCTTCATCCTTTGACGGTAGGAGCCGCCGGGGCGTTCTGGCGCCGGAAAATCCTTACGGTATGGGGACAATCCCCGCCCTCAGGCTGTCACAAAGGTGACGGAGTGCAGCGATCCCGGCCCAACATGGCAGTGCCTCCGGCGTGGGCTGTGCCGCCGCGGCGCCCCCGCGCGGTGACGGACCAGCCCAACGTCCGCCACTCAAACCGGCACCGGCCGGGATATTGCCAACCGGTCCGTGGCCTATCCACCCCGCAGGGGCCCGCCAGCGCAAACTCCTTCATGCCGTCGACGAGAGCCGGCCGCGGAACCCAGCCCAGTTCGGCCCTGATCCGTTCCGAGGAGTGGGCAATGTCCCGGACGTCGCCCAGCCGGAACTCCACGGACACCACCGGGTCCGGAGCGCTGCTGTGCCGGCTCAGCTCGCACGCCAGCTGCCCGATGGTATGGACTTCCGCCGCGCCGACGTCGTAGGCGCGGAAGCCGGGAACAGCTCCCTCGGTCATGGCCTGGACGGCCAGAATGTTCGCCGCGGCCACATCCGCGACGTGGACAAAGCTGCGCCGCTGGCCTCCGTCCTCGAACACCCGGGACGCCACGCCGCAGGCCAGCGGACCTGAACAGGCTGGCCACACCGGCGTAGGGAGCGTTTTAGGCATCGGCGGGACGTAGACATTGTGGTACCTCAGGGCAATGGCCTGGCCTCCGGTCGCCCGCGCCCAGACGATGGCAAGATGCTCCCGGGCCACATTGCAGGCGGCATAGACGTTGCGCGGATCCGCAGGGGTGTCCTCGGTGACCAGTCCCGGCGTCAGCACCACGCCGGTTCCGGATGCCGTGCCTCAAATATCCCGGCCATCAGGTCCTCTTCACTGCGCAGCCCGGGGCGTACCGGTTGCCGTCCGGGTCCGTAGGA
This sequence comes from Actinomycetota bacterium, assembly GCA_030946705.1. Classification (GTDB taxonomy): domain Bacteria; phylum Actinomycetota; class Actinomycetes; order Actinomycetales; family Micrococcaceae; genus Arthrobacter_M. The sequence goes on from JALYYI010000206.1 coordinate 9,812, forward strand.
CGGAACCCTGCCCGAGAGTCCGGGTCAGGGGCGCCCCCGTCCCGGCCCCGCAGCCGCGTCGGCGGTCACGAATGTCACCCCTGGTCGGGCTCGGCCTGCCAGTTCGGAAGAGGGCCGGCCACGTTGTCAGCGGATCCACTCGAGGAAGTCCAGAACCTTGTGGGCGACGTCGACACTGAAAAGTGCCGAGGTGTCTATGACGGCGTCCGCTACGAGGTGGTCATCGAAGATACAGCCCAATTCCTTGGCCCGATAGATTTCGTACCGGAGCCTGTCCTCATCATCCGCATGCATCGCCGAGAGCCGGTCTGCCATCCGGGTCAGGTCCGCAGTGAGACGGATGACGGGCAGCCGGGCGCCGTCCAGTGCGCGCGTGTAGTGCCGGACCGCCTCGATGTCGGGGACCATCCCGGTCAGGACGAAGCGCCGGATACCGGCCGAAATGTAATTCGCCGTCAGAGAACGCAGATTCGCTGCCTTCATCCGATGGTTGTACGGATCTCCGGCAGGAGCGGGCCAGAAGAATCCGAGCCCGTCCAGGTCCATCACGGCGTGGGACACCCCGGCGGCGGCCAGCAGGACCGTCATCTGCCCGGCGACGGAGCTCTTTCCGGCACCGGATGTACCTGTCAACAGCACGCAGGAAAGGCCAGCGGACTGGGGCACCATCATCGGGACAACAACCTTAGGGGTAGCCATGATGTCACTTTATGCGCTCAATTGGACAAGTCGGGGTGTAGCCGCTGCAGGGAAAGCAATCGGACGGGCTTTCCCGAAGACAAGGCGTGACACCGTTCCCCATAGGCTGCATCTGAGCCGGTTTCAACATTATCGGTATCCGGCATAGCATTCCCGTCACGAGGAGGTCCACTAAGGAGCTGTAAGCGTCGCCACGGCTTTTGCGCCTTTGAGCGGCTGGCACCAGGACTCCGGACATAGCGTTTTAATTGGTGGGTGACGTTTCACGGTTTTTTATCTCGAAGGCAGGATCCGGTCGGTGCCGGGGTAGCGGGTCTCGGTGTTGGTGAGGTGGTCGCAGAGTTGACCGATCGCGGTGGTCGCCCGGCGGGTGGGGAGCGGGTCGAGGCGGATGGTGAGGTAGCCGTCCCGGCCGGGGTCGATGTCTCCGCTGGAGGTGAGGGCCTGGCGGATCAGGGCGTGGGCTTCGTCGGTGGCGCGGGCGTAGCCGGTGTTGGTGCGAACCTCCCGGGCCAGTGTTGATGCCGTGTTGAAGGCAGCCATCCGGATCGCGTGGCTGAGCAGTTTCGTCTCGGTCTCCAGGACCTGCTGGCCCGGGGCGATGTCCCCGAGCGGGACCCGGGCCGGGATCTCCTTGTGCGCCGGTGCGTGTCCTCGAGGGCGGTTTGGGCGGCGAAGAGGTCAGCGGTGATCGCGTTGTGGACGGTGTTGGTGATCAGGACCGTGGCCGTTCCCGGCGCCGGGGTCCGGGCGGCGAGCAGCGCGGCGTCGGTGTCGGCGAGGGTCTCCTCGTACCGGGTTTTGGCGGCGAGGACGCTCTGGTAGGCCTTACGTTTGGCCGGGTTCGGCACCGACCGTTCCGGATCATCATCAATGCTGGCGTAGGCGTCGTGGGAATCCAGGGCGAACCGCATCCTGGCGTAGCGGAAGTCGTTCTCCTGCCGCCACCTTGCCCCCATCCGGTAAACGATCTCCCCGGCCGGCAGATCGGTGTCGGTCGTCAGGATGTGGATCTGGCGCGACCCGCCTCCCGGGGTGTTGACCTGGCGGCTGAGCTGGCGCATCGCGAACACTTCCCCGGTGGTCCCGACGGGTACCTCGACCTGGGTGTCGGCGGCGTTCCAGGTCTGGGTTTGACCGTGCCCGTCGGTGTGGGTGACCTCGGTGAACAGGGTGTCACCGATGTCGGCGGTGCTGCCCTTACGCCAGGTCAGCGCATCAAAACCTGCTGAGCTCATGTGTTGGAACAGGGCCGGGGACCAGCCGCCCCGGTCGAAACCGACCAGGACGCGGCGGTCATCGCCGATGATGGTGCGCAGAGCCGGCAGCAGCCGGCGCAGTTCCCCGGTCAAAGCGGCCCCGGGTGCGGCCATGACCACCAGCACCGGTGCGCCGTGGGCATCGGCGACCCAGGTTTCCTCGGTCGCCGGGACCGGGAACTTCAACCTTGTGGAGTGGACCTTGCCGATCTTCCGCGTGCCCTGGTAGGCGCGCACATGCCCGTCAACGTAAAGCACCGCAGCCAAGGCGCCGCCTTCTTCGTCACCGCTGCCCTGGAGGTGTTTGGCGGCCATCGCGCTCAGCAGCTCACCGGCCCTGCCGGTGCCGGCCAACGCCCCCATTTCGCGGCGGAGGGTCTTCACTTCAGGGGCCCGGTCCAGGCCCAGCACCCGTCCCATCGCGACCGGGTCGGTCCGGGTGGCACCCTCGGCCCGTGGTTCCCCGGCCAGGGCCTGGAACACGGCGCCGGTGAGGATGGTTTCCAGCCCGTAAAACCCGTTCGGCAACGCCCCGAAGG
>JALYYI010000276.1 GCA_030946705.1 Actinomycetota bacterium
GGGGGGGGGGCTGCTGCGCTTGCCTTTGGTGCGCCTAGTTGTGGCAGTGGCCACCGTCGGCCTGACGGGTCGGCGGGACGTCGAGGACGGGGGAGCGGTCGAAGAACCCGTCCGGGCGGAGCTTGAAGCCCACGGAGTCCACCGGCATGATGGGCCAGTCCTCGACGCGCGGATAGTGCGTCAGGCCGAAGGTGTGCCAGAGCACGATTTCCTGGCCGTTGATGTCCCGGTTTTGTGCGACGTACGAGGGAAGGCCGGCACCGCCGGCATGCTGGTTGACGAAGTCCCCGGTGGGGTAGCGCTCGTCCTCGGCGAAGCGGGTAACCCAAAGATCCTTGGTGGCGAAGGCCGCCCGCTGGGCCACCGAGGAGCCTTCGTCGGCCAGCAGCATGGGCAGCCCCTGCGGGCATAACTTGTATGCCACGGGTTCGCCGAGGCGGTTGAGCGAGTTCGGGTTGGAAATATGCCAGGTCCTGCCCTTGCGCATGTCCGCCTCACGGATGCCCTCGGTTTCGGTGGACAGCAGCGTGCGCCGTCGGCCGAAGGCGTTGCCACGCTCGTTGCCCTGGCCCATCGGGACGCGAACCGCTTCCTCTTCCTCCACGCGGTTGGTGTTGCCGTCCAATGCCATGTCCAGGCGTGCGCTGAAGAGGTGCTGGTGGAAGGGGGCTCCCAGGCCCGGCGCGATTTCCGAAGCGTAGGGGTAGCCCTTGCCGGGGTGGGCGCTGGTGAAGACGACGCCGGTGGCCTTAGCCTCGAATTCGATGGTGCCGTCCAGGTAGAGGTACCAGTAGAAGCCGTAGTCGTAATTGCCGACGGTGGTGAAGAAGGAGATCACCAGCCGACGGTTGCGGCGCGTGTAATCGATGCCGGTCCAGAGATCGCTGTGCTTGGCCAGGATGCTCCAGTCCTCCTCGTGCATGCAGATCCCATTGCGGATTTCCCGCGGGTTGCCGAATCCGTCCGCGATCACGGGGCTGAAGTAGGTGATGTCGCCCAAGCAGTCGCAGCCCAGTTCCAGGGAATTCGCGTACTGGCCCACCAGATACTCGCCCGTGTCGAAGTAGTTCTGCCAGGAGCGCACCGGTGCCGGATCGCCGTACGGGACAACCATCTCCGCGATCGAGGCCCGGTTGATCACCGAGCGGCGCCGCTCGCCGTCCTGGAAGGTGATGTTGTGCAGCACCAATCCCTCGCGGACGTCGAAGCCCACGTCGAGGCCCCACTTCTCCCACTCCACATGGTTGCCGCCGGTCACGGCGAAGCTCGGACCTTCCGGCTGGGTGATGCTGATCGGCCTGAGGGTAGTCCGCAGCGGGCCGGTGAGCTCGGGGTCGGTGTAGTTGCCGTGTTCCGCCGGGACCGGGACCACGCCGAAATCGAGTACCTGGTCCACGGTCTTGCTGACGATGTCCACGTAGGCAACGAGCCCGTCCACGGGGTGCGCCCAGGCGCTGTCCTCGGGGAAGTCCTGGACAAAGGCCAGACCGCGCAGGATGCGCCGGCCCTTTTCCTCGGGGTACTCAAAGACACCGGCGGACAGGGGTGCCACCCGGACCTTGGCCACGTCCAGGCCGCGGTCCGCCAGGGCCCTGAGCCAGCGCTCGTCCCCGGCGAGGAGTTCCTCGACGATGCCGAATTCCTCCTCCAGCACGGGCAGCTCGCCGCCTACGGAGGTGTCGAGATCGACGGCGGACTCAACGGCGCCGCGGGTCACGGACACGACGGCATCCTTGGGCGCGGCACCGGAAATGTCATGCAGGAAGACCCGGAAGCGCCGGTTCACGACGCCGGGCGCGGTGTCCCGGGGCGGATCGAGCAGGCCCTGATAGGCGACCCGGATGCTATCGCCCAGCAGGCCCGCGTCGCGCAGGATGCCGCGGACGGTGGTGATTTCCAACACCGTCGCCAGCGAGTAGGCGGTGGCGGCGGCCAGTGAGGTGGGAGGCATGGATACCCTTTCCGGTTCAGCGGGCAGGCGGACGGATCCTGCGCGTTTGCATTTGTTATTCTATGTCTGTAGAGAATAACCCTAAGTAAGCTGGCTCACAAGGGCCCTTCAGGGCAAGTCTCAAAATCAGGGGGCAACATGCCGAAAGTGGTGGACCATGACCAGCGCCGATTGCAGCTGGTCGATGCGACCTGGCGGATCATCGCCCGGCACGGCATCGAGGGCGCCACCATGCGCGAGATTGCGGCGGAAGCCGGATTCGCCAACGGCGCGCTGAAACCCTATTTTCCCACCAAGGATGACCTGCTCACCTTCGCCTTCGGCCACGTCTTCAATCAGACGAACCGGCGAATGGATGAGTCTACCGCGGGCAAGCAGGGGCTGGCCGCGCTGCGCGCCTACTGCCATGAGATTCTGCCCTTGGACGAGACGAGGATCAGCGAGGCCAGGATCGTCATCCCGTTCTGGCAGCGGGCCCTGACCGACCCCGCCAAGGCCGAGCTGCACGAGCGGTCCATGCTGGAATGGCGTACCAGGATCCTCAGCCACCTAAGCCAGGCCAGAGCTGCCGGGGAGATCCGCACCAGCGTCCCCGATGAGGACATTGTGGGCCATTTGATGACCGTCGTCCTGGGAGCGCAGATCACCGCACTGCTGTCGGCGGGTGAGCATTCACCCGAAAGTCTGGTTACCCAGTTGGACGGGTATCTGCAGCTGCTGGCCACCGGAGCGTAGTCGGGCGGGGTTTCCCACTCGTTATTCGCCGGTTGTCGAAAAAAGATGACAGAGACCATGGGCCGGGGTTAGAGTGGCAATGATGTGTCCCACGCCACATATAGGCAGAGCCGGACACCGGAAGAGGGGCCGTCCGTGACCGAGACAAAACAGCGCACCACGAGCACCGGCGGCTACCTGCCGCCGCAAACGGCGGTGGCGAACAGCTTCGCCCAATGGCGCAATCTGATCTCTGAATCCTTCGTGCCGCTGGACGTCCGCAGCGACTCGGAGACCTTCCACGGGACGCTGCGCTCCCAGGTGCTCGATGAATTGTCCATCGTGGAAGTCACCGCCGGTGGCCATCAGGTGCTCCGGACCCCCTCGCTCATCGCGGCCTCGGACCGGCGGTACTTCAAGTTGAATCTCCAGCTCTCCGGGCACGGGATGCTGATCCAGGACAACCGCGAGGCCACCCTGCGCCCGGGGGATCTGGCCGTCTATGATACGCACCGTCCCTATACGCTGGCCTACGACGGTGACTTCCGGACCCTGGTGCTGATGTTCCCGCATGAGGCCCTGGACCTGCCGGTGGACTCGATTGGCCAGCTGACCGCGGTGCGGATGGCCGGCGACGCCGGGCTGGGGCGGATGATCAGCCCCTTCATGGTCCAGCTGGCCGGAAACCTCGATGTGCTCTCCGGCGCCAGCGGCCACCGGCTGGCCCACAACGCCGTGGACCTGATTGCCACCATGTTCGACGGCGAACTGGGCACCCGCCGCGGCCCGGCCGCCGGCACGCACGGCGACACGCTCACCAGCATCCGGCGCTACATCGAGGCCAACCTGGGCGATCCGGGGCTGTCGCCCGCGAGCATTGCCGGGGCGCACTTCATCTCCACGCGCCACCTGCACAACCTGTTCCAGGAAACCGGCACCACGGTGGCTCATTGGATCCGCACGCGCCGGCTTGAGCGCTGCCGCCGCGACCTGTCCGATCCCGTCCTGGCCGGCCGTTCGGTCAGCTCGATTGCGGCGCGCTGGGGATTCGTTGAGGCCGCCCACTTCAGCCGGATCTTCCGCGGCGCATTCGGCGAACCACCCAGCGCCTGCCGCAGCAACTGACGGCCGGATGCCTCAGTCCACGCGTCGGGACGGATGGCTCAAGCTCTTCGCTTGCAGTCAAGTGCCGTTCCCGGAAAGGCAAGACGTGGGGTCCCTCTCCGCGGGATAGTCGTAGCAATGGCTCCACGGTATGGGGCCACCGGACGCACATTGATTGCTCTCACTCGACGAGGAGTTCCCCATGGCAACGAAACTATTCATTAACGGTGAGTGGACCAGCGCAGGCGGCGGCACCATCGCCAGCTACAACCCGGCCACCGAGGAAGTCCTGGAGCACGTTGGCTTCGCCAACAGGGCCGACGTCGACACCGCCGTCGATGCGGCCCAGGCTGCCTTCAACAATCCGGCATGGCGGGACATGCTTCCGGCCGCGCGGGCCACGCTGCTGTTCCGGCTCGCCGATCTGATCGAGGCCCACGCGGATGAACTGGCGGAGCTGGAAACCCTGGACCAGGGCCAGCCGATCGGGATCTCGCGCAGCATTTCCGTCAGCGGCGCGGCCGAGCACTTCCGCTACTACGCCGGATGGGTCACCAAGATCGAGGGCCACACCGCCCCGATCTCCTTCCCGGACACGCTGCACTACACCCGGCGCGAACCGATCGGCGTCTGCGCCCTGATCACGCCGTGGAACTTCCCGCTGATGATCCTGTCCTGGAAGCTCGCGCCCGCGCTGGCCACCGGCAACACCGTCGTGATCAAGCCGGCGGAACAGACGCCGCTGACCTCCATCCGGCTGGTCGAACTGGCCGAGGAAGCGGGATTCCCCGCCGGCGTCATCAACCTGGTGACCGGCGACGGCAGCACCGGCCAGGCGCTGGTGGACCACCCGAAGGTCGACAAGGTCTCCTTCACCGGCTCGACCGCCGTCGGCCGCTCCATCGTGGCCGGCTCCGCGGCGTCGAACCTGAAAAAGGTCACCCTCGAACTCGGCGGCAAGGCGCCCTCCATCATCGCCGCGGACGCGGACATCGACGCGGCGGTCGGCGGCAACCTGGCCGGCGGCATGCTCAATTCCGGCCAGGTCTGCGCCGCTTACACCCGCTTCTACGTGAACCGGAAGCGCGAGGACGAATTCGTCGCGAAGATGGCGGCCGGTGTGCAGTCCATGAAGGTCGGACCCGGGATGGATCCGTCCAGCCAGCTGGGACCGCTGGTCTCCGCCGAGCACCTGGCCCACGTCGAGCAGCTGGTCGCCGCCGGCAGGTCCGAGGGCGCCGAGCTGATCACCGGCGGCGAGCGCGCCGCTGACACCGGCTACTTCTACCAGCCGACCGTTTTTGCCGGCGTCAAGGACAGCATGGTGATCGCGACTAAAGAGGTGTTCGGCCCCGTCCTGTCGATCATGTCTTATGAGGACGACGACGAGCTGCAGGTGCTGATCGACCGGGCCAATGACACCGAGTATGGTCTGGCCGCCACCGTCTGGACCAAGGACCTCGGCACAGCCCACCGCCTGGTGAACGGCATCCGTGCCGGCGCAATCTTCGTGAACATGCCGCCGGTCCCGGACATGGCCGCGCCCTGGGGCGGCTTCAAGACCTCCGGCTGGGGCAACGAAATGGGCCCGTACGCCATCGACGCGTACACGCAGACCAAGGGCGTCTGGATGCACCACGGCAGAGGAGTATGACAATGTCGCTAAAACAGAGAGCATCCGAACTCGAGCCACCGGCCACCCTGCGCAAGGGGCGCCTGGGCGTCATCGGCATCGTCTTCTTCGTGGTGGCCGCCGCGGCACCGCTGGTCGGAATGACCGGCGCCGTTCCGATCGCCATCGTGCTCGGCAACGGCGCCGCGGCTCCCGGCGCCTACTTGGTGGTGGGCCTGACCCTGATCCTGTTCAGCGTCGGCTATGCCGCGATGAGCCAGCGCGTCACCAACGCCGGGGCGTTCTTCGCCTATATCGGTGCTGGGCTCGGCAAGCACCTCAGCAGTGCCTCCGCCTTCGTCTCCATCCTGGCCTACGTGGCCATCCAGCTGGGCATCTACGGCTTCTTCGGAGGCCTGATTTCGGCGCAGATCGGCCTGCTCCCATGGTGGGCGTTCTCGCTCATTGCCTGGGCCATTGTCACCCTCCTGTCGCTGCTCAGCGTTGACGTCGGCGCCAAGTTCCTCGGCGGGCTAATGCTGCTGGAACTCTCCTCCCTGGTCATCACCTCGGTCGCGATCCTTATCCAGGGCGGCCCGCAAGGCCTCAACTTCGCGGCCTCCTTCAGCCCGGGGGCGATCATCGCAGGAGGACTGGCCGGCTCGGCCGGCATCGCCTTTGCTTTTGCCTTCGCGTCCTTCATCGGCTTCGAGGCCACCGCGATCTACGGTGAAGAGTCCAAGGACCCTAAGAAGATCGTTCCGCGGGCCACCTACCTCGCGGTGGGCGTGATCACCGTGCTCTTCGCCCTCACCGCGTTTGCGATGGTGACCGGAATGGGTGCCTCCACGGTGGTGCAAAAGACGGCGGAGTACTCCACCGTCGGGGGAGTGCCGCTGGCGGACCCGGCCGCGGTGCTGTTTGCCCTGGCCACCCAGTACATCGGACCCTGGATGGCCACGGTCATGGGCATCCTGGTGCTCTCCAGCCTCTTCGCCGGTCTGCTGGCCTTCCAGAACGCCGCCAGCCGCTACCTGTTCGCTCTCGGCCGCGGCGGCGTGCTGCCCAAAGCGTTGAGCCATGTCAACGGCCGCGGGGCCCCAAGCACCGCATCGCTCGTCACATCGGTGGTCTCGGGGCTCGTGATCGCGGTCTTCGCCGTGTTCCGGCTCGACCCGGTGTTGAACCTCTTCTACTGGTTCAGCGGCCTCGCCGTCGTCGCCATCGTGCTGATTGAGATCCTGGTCTGCATCGCCGTCGTCGTGTTCTTCCGGCGCAGCAAGGGCACCGAAAACGTCTTCCAGACGACGATTGCCCCTATCCTGGCCGCTATCGGCCTGGTGCTCGGCGAATACCTGCTGATGTCGAGATTCGGCCTGCTCGCCGGAACCGTTGCGGAGGGAGTGGACCCGACCGTCACCGCCTGGGGTCTGAGCACTGTTGGCTGGGTGCTGGTGGCGCTGCCCTTCGCGCTTCTGTTGGCCGGCTACATCGTCTCGCGGCTGCTCAATGATGAGAACGACGACCTCGTCAGGGACGAGCTGTCGTGAGCCCGGCCGCAGGATAAGGCCGGCCTGGCGATCCGTCGGATAACTTCGGCCGATGGAGTCCCAAGCCTGACAGTGGTCCCCCGGATCAGTTCAAAGGCTTGCTGGGGCTCCACGAAGGCTTACATCATCTGATCTGGGGGCCGAGAGGAAGCCTGCTGCTTCAGGCTGCTTGGGACCGGCATACGTCGCAATTCGGGCCATTCCCGCCGCTCTGGAGGAATGCCGATCTTGTCAGAAATATCAAGAACGACGGAAGGGACCAGGCGACGGCCGTGCCTCTCGTGCCTGCTGGCGCTGTGTGTCCCCGCTACTTCCAATTTATCGCGCACAAGGGGGCTTGCGGCAAGGCCCCCCTTATGCTTCAAACTGGCTCAGACGTGCCCGGAAGAGGTGCACGGAAAAGGCTTGGACAGGCGGGGGTTTGTGATGGTTGATGTGATCGTTGCCGGAGGCGGTCCGACCGGGATGATGCTGGCCGGTGAGCTGACGCTGGCGGGGGTGGATACGGCGATTGTGGAGCGCCGCCCGACGCCGGAGCTGGTGGGCTCGCGTGCGGGCGGGTTCCACTCGCGGACGATCGAAATCCTCGATCAGCGCGGGATTGCCGACCGGTTCCTCGCCGAGGGCCAGCCCGTCCAGGCGGCGTTCTTCGGGACCACGACGCTGGACGTGAGCGACTTTCCTACACGGCACCCTTACACGCTCGGCCTGTGGCAGAACCATATTGAGCGGATCCTGGCCGGCTGGATCGAGGAGCTGGGTGTGCCGGTGCATCGGGGGCTCGAGGTGGCCGGCTTCGCCCAGGACGACAGCGGGGTCGACGTGCATCTCGCCGACGGCGGGCCGATGCGCGCACTGTACCTGGTCGGTGCCGATGGCGGGCGAAGTGCTGTCCGAAGGGCAGCCGGCATCGAGTTCCCCGGCTGGGATGCGACGAGGAGCACCCTGATCGCCGAAGTGGAGGTGACCGGGGAGACGCCGGCGGGCATCCGCATCGACGAGGTGGGGATCCACGGGCTGCACCTGATGGAGGACGGGCGAACCATGCGGGTGGTCGTGACCGAGAAGCAACTTGGACCCGCGACCGAGCCCACCCTGGCTGACCTCGGCAAGGCGCTGACCGAGGTCTATAACACCGACTTCGGGGTCCACAGTCCGACGTGGATCTCGCGGTTCACCGACGCCACGCGGCAGGCCGCGGCCTACCGCAGCGGCCGCGTGCTGCTGGCCGGGGACGCCGCGCACATCCATGCTCCTTCGGGCGGGCAGGGGATCGGGCTCGGCATCCAGGACGCCGTGAACCTCGGCTGGAAGCTCGCCGAGGTGGTCAAGGGCATTGCGCCGGTCAGCCTGCTGGAGACCTATCACGCCGAGCGGCACCCCGCCGGGGCCCGCGCGCTGAAGCACACGATGGCGCAGTCGCTCATGCAGCGGGCCGACCCGCGCATCGGCGCGTTGGCCGACACGGTGGCCGGCCTGCTGACGATCGATGAGGCCCGGAAGCGGCTGGGCGGGCTCATTTCCGGCCTGGATGTCCGCTACGACCTCGGTGAGGGGCACCCGCTGCTCGGGCGCCGCATGCCCGATCTCGACGTCGTCACCGCCAACGGCCCGCAGCGCGTGTTCACCCTCCTCCACGATGCCCGTGCGGTGCTGCTCAACCTCGGCCCGGCGGGCAGCATTGACCCGGGGCCGTGGGCGGATCGGGTGCGGTTGGTGGACGCCACGTACGACGGCGGGTGGGAGCTTCCGGTGATCGGTTCAGTCAGTGCTCCTGCGGCCGTGTTGATCCGGCCCGACGGGCATGTGGCGTGGACGGGAGACGGGACTCAGCCGGGGCTGGAGGACGCGCTGGCCAGCTGGTTCGGGCCTGCGCGGCATTAACGCCCCGCGACGTGGATGGCGAAGGCCGCCATAAAGCCGACGGACGCGGTGAGGCCGGTGAGCACCCCCAGATACCGCCGCGGCCTCGAGGAACCGCTCGCCGCGTCCATAGCCCTCCCGAAGGATGTGATCTTTCTCATCACGGAAGGGAACTACGTCCTCGTCGATGAGAAACCGTGGAATCAGGTGCGAGAACTGCTGGACGATGTGTCCCGACGAGGTGACCGCCCGATTCGTTGAATCGACCAGGTACCGAGCTAATCGCGTGCTGCCCTGGCAATAGGGCTTAACCCCACCCGCGGTCCTTCGGCCCGGTCCACCCACCTGGTCGTAGGTGGCCGGTAGTGCAACGAAAGCAGGGCACAGACATGGTTAATCTACCCACCGGGGGCAGTTTGTTCCAGCCACGGGTACCCATTCGCGGTGGAAACCTCTGACCCCTTTGGCGGGTCAGCGTCTTCTCGATGATAATTGTCGCCTGATTGACTCAGAACCAGTTCCCGCCCAAAGGGTCAATAGCTGGCCGTCGTCCTTCTGCCGATGGGGCATCCGAGCATCGGAGATTGAATCCCTACAGCGACTTCCTCGGTTGATACACCTTTCCATGGTTCAGATGACGCGTATAACGAGGTCGGCTGCGGATCTTGTGAGCGCTATTTGTCGCGCGTTGTTCTCGTCTGATCCTTCGGCCATGGTCTTGGCGTCCCGATCGGACTTGCCGTAACGGACATGCCGGGCGATGAGCCGCTGGAGGCGCTGCGCCGGGCCGGTCTCAAGGAACCATACTTCGTCCAAAAAGTCCCGTACTTCCCTCCATCCAGGTTCGGAGGAGAGAAGGTAGTTGCCTTCCGTAATCACGATCGGGACCTCACGGGCGATAGGGATGAGCCCGGCAATCGGCTCTTCGATGTCGCGCTCGAAGCCGGGCGCATATGTAGTCGATTCCTGCCTCTTCACCAACCGCCCGAGGAGAGAGAGGTATCCGGAAACGTCGAAGGTGTCCATGGCCCCTCGACGCTTCAGCTGCTCAGGACTGGCAAGTGCGGCTGAGGCGATATGGAATCCATCCAAGGGCAATACAACGGCTCTCTCAGCCCCGAGGGCAGCAGCCAGTTCGTTCGCCAATGTTGACTTTCCGGCTCCCGGGGCTCCCACGATTCCTACGATGTGGCGACCCCCTGACTCTGCAAGCGACGTGAGCCTCTCAAGAAGGGCAGTGAGATCCGGGCCAACATAGATCGTGTGTTGCATAGTTTCGGTTGTCATCTTTCCCTTGGTTTCGCTGATATCGGGCTGATCCAGGGCGGCAGATCGCTACCCGCTCCCAGTTGGGCACGAGACCGTTCAAATGGCGCGGCAGCGGCACTAGGCGCGAAAGCTAACGGTCCTGTGTCCGTGGGCTTTTTTGTCACTCCACAGGGGTGAGCCAGGTCAGGGCCGACCCGTCTCCCTCGATGAGCTCTGTTAGTTCGGCATTGAAGCGGGCACCGTAGTCCGCGGAAATATGCCTTTGAAAGGCGTCCTCGTCTTTGTATATCTCAAAAACGAAGTATTCGCGGGGGTTCGTTTCGCGGACGTAGGGGTTAAAAAGCACGTTGCCGGGTTCGTCGCGGACATAATTGGTAAGTTCGTGCATCATTTCAGCCACGCGGTCTTCGCAGCCGGGCTTGACGGTAAATTCGGCGTACAGGGTTTTGGTCATCGAACCGATTTCTCCGGTCTTTCTGGGCTGGCGTGATGGATATGGTTCAGAGTTTCACGGCCGCGGGAATCTGCAGCAGTGCACCATGGCTACGGCAGGTGGCCGCAGCCACCGCCATAGCAGAGGAGAGAAGATCGGCCCAGTAAAGGCTTGTCTCCGATATCCCATCTTCCATGAGTGCTTTCACGGTGGAGGCCAGGGTCGCGTCGCCGGCTCCCATAGTATCGATGACCGTCCCCTCCATAGCGGCGATGGGCTGGGTTATGTGCAATCCGCTGGCGATGGTGATTGAGGCTCCGGCCTGGCCAGCTGTGGCCAGAACATGCGACGCGCCCGCCGAAATCAGGGCATCGGTCATCTCGGTCAGTTCCAGGCCGCCGAGGAGCTGTGCATCTTCATCGCTAATCTTTGCCAGCAGCGAGTTTGCGGCGAGCCGATGAAAGTTCGTCGTGAACGCTGCGGCGTCCCGAAGCAGCCCCGGCCGGGGATTGGGGTCCAGGACCAGGCGTGAGCGCGGGCTGGCAACGGCCTGCTCGATCTGGGAAACCTGGGCTTGGTTGTCGAAGGGAAAGGAGCTGACGACGACGACGGATGCCTGGTTCAGAGCCTGCTTTTCGGCCGCGCCGAGGTGGATCTCCCTGCGTACGGCTGCGTCGTTGAAGCTGTAGCTGGGTTCGCCGTTGATCCTCTTCGAGACGGCACGGGAGGTTCCCAGGTCGCTAATGGTTCCGAGCAGCTGCACCCCTTGGCCAGCCAGGAATGTACGGATCACCAGTCCATCATGGTCATCGCCGACGGCGGCGATGAGCGTAGCGGGAAGACCGAGCCGGGCCAGGCCCACGGCGACGTTCAGGCCCGCGCCGCCGACGTAATCGGTGGAGCCGTCCGGGGATTGAATCTCATCGATCAGTGCGTCACCGACAACGACAGCGGTGCGTGACATGGGCTTGCCAATCTCGGATTCGTCAATCGGATATTCGGGTGTGCTGGAGGCCGTCACTGGGCCGGCCGTATTTCGCCGGATCCGCGCTGAATCAGCTCGGAGGGAACGATGTAGGTTTTCGGTGTTCGCTTGTCCCCGTCGATCCTTGCCAGGATCCGCTCCGCGGCGAGGGCGCCGAGCCGCTCCGGATGCTGGGCGATGACGGTGATTCCGGGATCCAGCATGTCGAACAGTGAAAAGTCATCGAATCCGACCAAGGCAACATGGTGGCTGGCGCCCAGATCGCGCAGGGCACGGATGACGCCGAGTGTGACGAGGTTCTGGCTGGAAAAAATGGCGGTCGGCGGTTCCTTTGATGTCAGCAGCTCATGGGCCGCTTGCCAGGCCGCTTCTTCGCTCCGCAGTCCCTCCC
>JALYYI010000001.1 GCA_030946705.1 Actinomycetota bacterium
GCGTGGCCAGGAGATCCGGTTGCCGGTATAGAATATCGGCCACCCAATGCCGGGTCTCCACCAGCTCCATGACCAGCGGGGTGCCGGGGTGGGCTGCCATCCCCACCGGGGTGCAGTGCACCAGACCGTCTGCGTGGGGCATGATCGCCGGCAGCTCATCTGGCGTGCGGCCGGTGACGGTGCGGTCCGGAAATTGATCGCCAAGTTCCGCTGCCCGGACTTCGGCACGGGTACCGTCCAGATCGACCAGGTCCAGCGTCCGGACTCCGGCGCTAAGCAGGGCATAGGCGACGGCGGATCCGGCACCCCCGGCGCCGAGCTGGACCACCCGGTCCAACGCCACGTCAGGCAGTCCCCCGCCGAGTGCGGCGGCGAAGCCGGAGAAGTCGGTGTTGTGCCCGATGAACCTGCCGTCCTCGATCACGACGGTATTCACGGCACCGAGGTTGCGGGCGTCGTCGGAAATCTCATCCAGGTGCTCCAGGACCAGCTGCTTGCAGGGGTGGGTGATGTTCAGTCCGTTGTAGCCCAGCCGGTACGCCGCCGTCAGCAGATCTCCGACCGCGGGCCCCGGGAGGTCCAGCTCCGCGAGGTCGATCGGGCGGTAGAGGCAGCGCAGCCCCTGAAGGTCAGCCTCCCGCTCATGCAGCGATGGCGTCAGGGACGGCATGACGCCGTCTCCGATGAGCCCCATCAGATACGACTCGGTACGATTGCTCATTCGATCTGCTCCTTCACGCATCCACCCGTGCCGGCCCCGCGTCGGTCCGGACCGTTGTCCGGGAGGTGCACGGTCCGTAAGCCACGAGGTGACACGGCTTACATTACACGAATAGTTCGGATAGTGGACTCATGTTCACCAAGTGAACATTTGGATTCTTTGACCCATCTTTTGTCCCCGGGCGGCTGCCCCGCCCCGCAAGGTGGTGCCGCCGCCGGCCTTCCGCTAGGGCCGACGGCGTCAGCTGACGGGATTGCCGAGCTCGCGGAGTGGGGTCTTGTGCGTCTCCCGGGCCCACAATGCTCCCGCCACGGCAAGGACGGAGGATGCCGCCACAATCCAGGCGGCCGGCCCCCAGTTGGCCTTCGCCGCGCCGACCAGGGCAGCACCAAGGAGCGGGGTGAAGCCTGCACACAGGATGCCGACCTGCAGTGCGATGGCCATTCCGGAGTAGCGGACCTTGACGTTGAACAGCTCGGAGGGTTGATGAGCGCGCCCTGCAGAGCATCGCGTTCCGCCATGCTGATCAGCGGAAGGTACGTCGGCTGGCGGATTGATTCCGCGAGGGCCGGGAAGCCTGACGGGTCGAAGGCCTCGTTGTCCAGTCCCCGAGCGGTGGCGGCGCCGGGAAGGTCCAGATGGTAAGCCGGGCGGTCCAGGGGACGGTAGCTGACCCTCGTCTTGGCGTCCAGGTAATGCACCGCCTCGGCCGAGGTCCGGACATACCAGCCGATTTCGTCCTCGGTCATCGCTCCGTCGGTGGTGGCCGCCAGATAAGCCGCGGCGTCCTCGTTGGAATCCGGGTAGCCGGCCGCTGCCATGAGGTGGTTGCGGGGGGACCACATCACGCCTCCGGAGACCGCTGTCGTGCCGCCGAATTTGGCGGCCTTTTCCAGCACCAGCACGCTCAACCCGGCATCCGCTGCTCGCAGCGCTGCGACCAGCCCGGCGGCACCGCTGCCGGCGACGACGACGTCGTAGGCGGGTCCGGCGTCGACCGGGAAGTCCCGATCATGACACCGCCCCCGGCATGTCGACGGCGATCTTGCCCACCATTTGCGTCCGGTTGCGCATCATGTCAAAGGCCTGCGCCAATGCCTCGAAGGGAAACCGGTGTGTGATCAGCGCGGCAGCCCGCTCCGGGTGGCGGCCGAGCAGTTCGAGGGACTCGCCGATCAGGTTCAACGAGTTGCGGCTGCCGATGAGGTCAACCTCCTTGACGGACCGCGTCCGCATGGAGCGGCGACCTTGTCGGAGATGCCGACGGTGACCACGCGGCCGGCGGTGGCCACCATCGCGAGCGCGTTATCCAACGACCCGGGCATTCCGGTGGCTTCGATCACCAGCGACGGCCCGGACCCTGCCGTGAAGTCGCCAAGGGCCTCCGCCTGCGCCGGGGACGGGAACGCCGCGGCAGGGTCAACGACCCACGAATCCTTGGCGCCGAAGGTCCTGGAAAAGCCGGCGCGTTCGGGAACCGTGTCAACGGCCACGACATCGACGCCGAGTTCCGCAAGGTCCAGGGTTGCGTGCTGGAGCTGCTGGACGGCCTCCGTGGTCACCACCCGGTCTACCAGCGCCAGTGTGACGTCCGGATAGCGGGAGCGCACCGCCCTGCCAGCGGGTGGCAGGGTGAGGTGGTTCAGCGCGCCGGAAAATCCAATTGTGGCGTTTCCGTACGTGCCGCCGATGGCCGAACGCGAAGCCCGCCGGCTGAGGTCCACTTCGGCAATGGCCCCCCGGGCGTGCGGCAGGAGAGCGTTGCCGGCCGCCGTCAGGGAGACCGAGCGGGTGTTGCGCTCAAAGAGTGGGGTTCCCAGCTCTTTTTCCAGCTTCCGGATCGTCTGGCTCAGCGGGGACTGGGCCAGGTGAAGCCGTTCCGCGGCCCTGCCGAAATGCAGTTCCTCGGCGACTGAGATGAAGGCTTCCAGCCATCTGAGCTCCATGGCGCTGCCCCCCGATGTTCGCTTCTGGCTGCCGCCCGGAGACGGGGACGCCGGTGCGTACGGCGTCTACCCATTAGAGCAGACGCCGCCGCAACCGGGACCCCCTCCACCGCACGCTCCCGCAAACGCGTCGATCTCCCCGCCCGTGACCTGGCATCGGGAATGTCTCTCCCACGATCCGCTCTATCAACACCGACGGATCCAGAAGCCAGTCCGAGGAGTGGAGCTGCCCCGTCATGGGAGCTGCGCCCGGGAGGGGGGATGTTCTATCGGCACAGGTGAACGGCATCCTGGAGACTTCCAGCAGCCTCAAGATACGGTGCCAGCCGCGCCCTGCTCAGTCGCCGTAGCAGCACAGACTCGATGCTTTTTGGTTCAGACTTAGCTGCGGTAGTAAACCGTAGAGGAAGACAGGGGCAGGTCCGCTGTTACGGATTACTGACACGAGAGCGTTGGTTTTGAGCCTGCGCGGGGGTGGGGCTTTGATCCCGCCTTTATCGTGCAACGCTAGTTGCATGGATCTTGAGGTGTCGCCCGCGCTCACGATTGCCAGGTCGGAACTCGGCTGGCGGTTCTCGCGTTCGTCCGGGCCAGGCGGTCAACACGTCAATACCTCGGACAGCCGCGTCGAACTCTCGTGGAATGTCGCTGACTCTGCGGCGCTGTCTGATGGCCAACGGCTGATGCTGGTCACGCGTCTCGGACAACGTCTCATTGCGGGGGTGATCACCGTGACCGCCAGTGAGCAGCGCTCTCAGCTGCGCAATCGCGAGATCGCCCTGGCCAAGCTCGCCGACCTCGTCGCGGAGGGTCTTGCTCCCGAAGCTGCTGGTCGCCGGGCGACCAAACCAACCCGGGGCTCGAACCGTCGGCACCGCGCCGCAAAGGAACAGCGGGCGGCGACGAAGCGGCAAAGAAAGCGGCCGTCTGCCGAGTAGGGCCGTCCGTCGACAAGTTCTAGCCGCGAGGCAGCGCGAACGTGTAGAACGCCACCGGTTCGATCGGCCACGCACCACTTTGCGCTACGTGGAGTCTTCCACACATCAGGAATGAAAAGATTCAAACGGCACTATTGGCCCTCTTATGGCTCGGCGTTTAACATTCCCCTGGTCGAGGGTCGTCCAGGAACCGTCAGTCACTCTCGGGACGCCCCGTCTGTGATCAAGTCGCCGGCTCCCGGGCCTGACTCTGCCCCGCTGGCTTAGCGAATCCCGCTGTCAACAACCAGCGTGAGCTGAACGGGAATGTCCGAGATGACCACTTGCTCGGCAGCCGTCGAAGCGTAACCGCCGACGTTGCTCGCTCTGATCACGTAACGACCCTCGAGCAGCCTGAGATGGAAGGCGCCCGTGCTGTCGGTCAGCGTTGAGCCCCGGACAGCATCCCCGTCCAGGGCGACCACCGCGGCCCCTGATACGGGGCGCGGCGGACACTCCTGGCCAATACGTTCGACGGGACACGCCGGGGCGGTCAGGACGAATCCGGTAACAACCCCGGAATGCCCAGTCCCGCTTTGACTGGCGCACCCGCACAGCCCCAGGACCGCGGCCAGTAAGGCCCAGACGAAGCGCTTCACTTTCACTCACCAACATTCCAGCACAACATGACGATGCTTGCCCGCCGCGGGCTCGCGGCGG
>JALYYI010000025.1 GCA_030946705.1 Actinomycetota bacterium
CTCCTACATGATCGTCATGCGCTACCTGAACCGCGTCGGCCTGGGCCAGCGCGACCCGTTCGAGTGCCCCCTGACCGCCCAGTTGCGCTCCGCCCGGTAGCTGGCCCGTTTTCCCCCACCCACCCGCGGTTTGTCCGGTGTGGGCAGCATTTCCTTTTGGTTAGATGGGTGGCATGAGTCAACGCGTGCCGCCGACGGTCCTTGCCCGGCTGAGGCTGCTGAGCCAGGCGCTGCTGGGCAGCACGCTCCGGACGCCGGCGGACGGGGTCCGCTGGATGACGGCCATGCAGGGCCAGGATTTCGCCGGGGCGCTCCATTCGGTGGCCCTGCGAGTCCCCGGGGCCACCCGGGAGGACGTGCGGGCGGCGCTGGATGCCGGCCTGATTGTCCGCTCCTGGCCATTTCGGGGCACGCTGCATCTGACCGCTGCGGAAGACCTCGGCTGGATGATGGGACTCACCTCGGAGCGCATCATGACCGGCCAGGCCGCGCGGCACCGCCAGCTGGGCATCACGGCGGCGGACGTGGAGACCGCGCGCGAGGCCGCGCTGCGCATGCTCGACGGCGGCCGCTCGGCCGCCCGCAATGAGATGCAGCAGGCCTTCCAAGCCGCCGGACAGGAAACCGCGGGACAGAGGGGCATCCATCTGCTCTGGCTGCTCAACCTCACCGGGACCTTGGTCCAGGGACCAACCATTGGGACTAAGCAGCTTTTTGTCCTGTCGAAGGAGTGGATCCCCAAGCCACGAACGCCGGACCGTGACGAGGCATTGGCGGAGCTGGTCCTGAGGTACTTCCGCTCGCACGGCCCGGCCACCATCACCGACTTCACCTGGTGGAGCAAGCTGACGCTCACGGATGCGCGCGCCGGTCTCGATGCCGTGAAGGACCAGCTGGTCGAGCTTCCGGCGGGCGTCACCGCAAACGGCAACAGCTACTGGCTCTCCGAGGAAACCGCAGCCCTGCTGGATGGCCGGGTGACCGGCTCGCGGTCGCTGCTCCTGCTGCCCGGATTCGACGAGTTCCTGCTGGGCTATGCGGACCGCAGCGCGGCGCTGGATCCGGAGCACACGGGTCTGATCGTTCCTGGCGGGAACGGGATGTTCAAACCAACCATCGTTGCCGGTGGCCGCGTCGTGGGAACTTGGCGCAAAGCCACGACAGCCACGACAGCCACGAAAGCCACGACAGCCACGAAAGCCACGAAAGCCACGACAGCCACGAAAGCCAACGGCGCCGTCGTCGAGGCAGTGCCGTTCTCTGAACTGACGTCCGCCCAGGAACGCGGTTTCAGCAGGGCAGCCGCCGGCTACGCCAGGTTCCTTGCGCACTGACGCTCCTGCCCCGGCGCGAACGCTGCCGGACCGCATAAACGCTGTTGCCCAACAGCGTTTATGCGGTCCAGCAACGTCCTCTGCGGGCGAGCAGCGTCGGTAGCTCAGGGAACCACCGCGCCATGGCGTTGTCTATGCCGCCCTCGCGGAATACCGGGACAGGGTTATGCACAGCCGTCATCGCTGCTATGGCGTCCTGCAGGCCATCCGGTAAAACTGTTGGCATGAGACCGCCCGACGTGAAGCTCCTCATCGGATCCCGCTGGCCAGGGACGAGCCCGGTTGCGGCGACGGAACAGCTCCGGGATGCGGGCCTGGACGACAGGATCCTCACTCACGGGGTCAAGCTGGGCTCAATTCTTCGCCTTCGCCGCGGCGCTTACATTAGAGCGGTGGACTGGACCGGGGCGAAGCCGTGGGAACAGGACAAATTAAGGGTTCAAGCCCATTTTCTGACCACCAATGCAGCCAGCACCTACAGCCACGTAAGCGCCGCCCGGCTCCACGATTGCTGGGTCTGGCAGGGTGGCCGCGAAGTTCATGTCTCGGTGCCCTTCGGCACCAGCCGATCCAACCATGGGCGGGACGTGGTACCCCATCATCTGGCCCTGGACGCCTCCGACGTGGTCCTGCTGACAGCTCGGAGCGGTAGCCCCATTAAGACGACGTCCTTGGCCCGGACAGTGCTGGACTGCGCCCGGACCCTGGAACTGCCGAACGCCGTCATCATAGGCGATCATGCCCTTCGCAAGGGACTGACCGTAGAAGGTCTGCGAAGCGTGCTTGATTCGGATGCGGTAAAGCGCGGTTCGGCCCGCGCCCGGCGAGTCCTTGACGCCCTTGACGCCCGCTCCGAGTCGGCGGGTGAATCCAGGACCCGGCTGCTGCTTCGAGGATTCGATGTGCCGCAGCCGGAGCCGCAACTGGCCATCCCCACTGACGCCGGCACGTTCCGGGCGGACTTTGCCTGGAAGGAGCGCAAACTGATCCTGGAATTCGACGGCAGGTACAAGTATTTTGACTTCAAGTCCACGGAGGAAATGCTCTTTGAAGAGCGTCGCCGCGAAAAAAAGCTGATGGAGCTGGGCTGGACGTTCATACGGATCGAGTGGCCGGACCTGGCTCGTCCCTACGAGTTGCAGGCGAGGGTTGTGGCCGCGCTGGGCCGTTCGCCGATGCCAGGAGTCGCATGAGATTGCCCCGGTCGTTGTTCCGGGTCGGGCGCCAAGCCCACACGGCCGCTCCTTGCTGGCCGGGGACGGCCAGGCGCACAGGCCCGCAGGAAGGCGCCTAGAGGGCGCCGATGGCGATGTTAAGCATGCGCCGGAGCGGCTCGGCGGCCCCCCAGAGCAGCTGGTCTCCAACGGTAAAGGCGCTGATGTACTGCGGCCCCATCTCCAGCTTGCGGATGCGGCCCACCGGGATATCCAAGGTGCCGGTCGCGGCCACCGGCGTCAGCTCCGCCATGGAGGCTTCCTTGGTGTTCGGGATGACCTTGACCCACTCGTTGTCCGCGGCGATCAGGGATTCGATCTCGGCAACCGGAAGGTCCTCGCGCAGTTTCAGGGTCAGTGCCTGCGAGTGCGAACGCATGGCACCGATCCGGATGCAGAGCCCGTCCATGGTAACCCGGTTGGACTCCGTGGTGCCCAGGATCTTGTTGGTTTCCGCGCCGTTTTTCCACTCCTCCTTGGACTGGCCATTGCCCAGGTCCGCGTCGATCCAGGGAATCAGGGAACCGGCCAGCGGAGCGCCGAACTGGGCGGAGTCCAGCTGCGGATTGCGCTGCTGCTCCAGGACGGCGCGGTCGATGTCCAGGATTGCCGACGCCGGATCCTGCAGCGGGGAGGCCACGGAGCCGTGCAGGGACCCGAACTGGTTGAGCAGCTCGCGCATGTGCCGTGCCCCGCCGCCGGAGGCAGCCTGGTACGTCATCGAGGTGCCCCACTCGACCAGGCCGTTGCGGAACAGTCCGCCCAGGCCCATCAGCATGCAGGAGACCGTGCAGTTGCCGCCGATGAAGTCCTTGACCCCGGAGGCCAGCCCGGCGTCGATCACATTCCGGTTGACCGGGTCCAGCACGATGATGGAATCGTCCTGCATGCGCAGCGTGGAGGCCGCGTCGATCCAGAGCCCGTCCCAGCCGGCGTCGCGCAGCCTGGGGTAAACGGCGCTGGTGTAATCGCCGCCCTGGGCGGTCAGGATGATGGGCAGCCTGGCCAGGGTTTCAACGTCGTAGGCGTCCTCGAGCTTGCCGGCGTCACCATGCACACCGTCAAGGGCCGGGGCGGTGCCGCCGGCGTTGGAGGTGGAAAAAAATACCGGATTGATCCGGGCGAAGTCACCCTCGTCCTGCATCCGCTGCATCAGGACGGAACCGACCATACCGCGCCAACCGACCAGGCCCACTGTTTGCGTCATGACTTAAGCTTAGGCGAGCGCGCTCCCGCCGCCGAACTTGGTTACGGCGCCCTGCGTCCCGGCCGCAAGACCGGAACGGCAATCAGCCGTCCGCGGGCCGGAATTCGGAGGCTCCCTTGGCCCAGAGCGTGAACCGGTACTGCGTCCCGTTGGTGTCTTGGTGCCAGCCCTCCAGCGGGGTTGCGCCGCGAAAGGTCCATTCCGGGCCCAGCTCCGGGGCATAGGTGTCACCGCTGGCGCCGGAGTCGATGACGGTGATGGCGGCAACGTTGGCGTGTTCCAGTGACTGGGCGTATACGCTGGCGCCGCCGATGATCCAGACCTCATCGGCGCCGGGGCTGGACTGGGCCTCCACCAGGGCCTCTTCGAGCGAGTGGACGACGACGGCGCCCAGCGCCTCGGGCGTGCCGCCCCAGTCCCGCCGGCCGGTGATGACGATGTTGGTGCGCGCCGGCAGCGGCCGGTATTTCGCGGGGAAGGACTCCCAGGTGCGCCGACCCATGATGACCGGGTGCCCTGTGGTCACACGTTTGAACTGCGCCATGTCTCCCGGCGCGTGCCACGGCATGGTGCCGCCCTTGCCGATGACGCCCTGCTGGGTCTGTGCCCAGATCATGCCGATGATTGGCTCGCTGAAGTGGTACAGGGTGGGCTCCGCCTGCCCGGGACCTCCCGACTCGGCACTCATACCGCGATCGGCGCCTTGATCGCGGGGTGGTGTTGGTAGTTGACCAGCTCGAAGTCCGCCAGCTCGTAGCCGAAGATGGAATCGGGCCTTCGGGTGATGCGCAGCTGCGGGTAGGGGTACGGCTGGCGGCCCAGTTGCTCGCGGACCTGGTCCAGATGGTCTTCATAGATGTGCACATCCCCGCCGGTCCAGATGAACTCTCCCGGTTCAAGCCCCACCTGCTGGGCAATCATCAGGGTCAGCAGGGCATAGGAGGCGATATTGAAAGGGACGCCCAGGAAGGTGTCCGCGCTCCGCTGGTACAGCTGGCAACTGAGTTTTCCGGGGTGCCCGTCCGCGCCGGGGGTCACGTAGAACTGGAAGAAGGCGTGGCACGGAGGCAGCGCCATCTTTGAAATCTCGGCCACATTCCAGGCGGAAACGATGTGCCGGCGTGAATCCGGGTTGTCCTTGAGCCCGTCGACCAGCTGGGCAATCTGGTCGATGTGGCCGCCGTCGGGCGTGGGCCAGGATCGCCACTGGACGCCGTAGACCGGTCCCAGCTCGCCGTCGTCGTCCGCCCATTCGTTCCAGATCCTGACCCCGCGTTCCTGCAGCCACGCCACATTGGAGTCGCCGCGCAGGAACCAGAGCAGCTCCAGGGCCACGGACTTGAAATGCACGCGCTTGGTGGTGATCAGCGGGAAGCTGCGGCTCAGGTCGAAGCGGAGCTGGCGGCCGAAGACGCTGCGGGTACCGGTGCCGGTGCGGTCGGACTTGGGCGTGCCGTTGGCCAGCACATCGCGCAGCAGGTCCTCGTAGGGGGTTGGGATGCTCACGCGTCCAGTCTAGCGATCCCCGCGGCCGCGCCGGTGCAGCACTATTCGCGGCCGGCCCGGCGCTCGGGCGGCGCTCAGTCGTCGTACGGCTTGTACTGCTCCACCGAAACGATCGTGGCATGATCCGCCGCGTCGACCTGGCAGATGATCATTTCCCCCGGACTTAAGAACGGCTCGGTGGCCGGCAGCCGGCCCTGCAACCCGGACGGCATGTGCTCGCCCAGCTGCTTCAGCACGGTCCGCAGCACCGGACGGTGCGTGCACAGAGCCACCGGAACCCGCTTGTCGAAGAGCCGTTCGACGACGGCGCGCGTCTTGTGCGGACTCCGGTGGTGGTTGGCCTCGGTCAGGGGCTCAAAGGTCTTGACCTTCGCCCCGGTGGCCTTCACATACGGCGACATGGTCGCGATGCAGCGCAGCCACGGACTGGTCACCACGCGCGCCGGCTGCCAGGCCATCAGGAGCCGCTGCACGGCCAGCGCCTGGCGCAGTCCGGTGGCCGCGAGCGGCCGGTCACCCTCGGCGCGGGACCAGGAGGAGCGCGGCTTGGCCTTGGCGTGCCGGACAATGAGCAGCGGCCAGGTGTCCAGGTTTCCGCGGCCGTGCGCCGCCGCCAGCGCCTCCAGGGGTTCCCTGTCCGAGGGGTTGGCCAGCAGTTCCGTCGCCTTTTCCGGGCTGCACCACAGCAGGGCGTCCACTTCCTTGCCGTCGGCGACGGGTTCGGAGTCGTCCGCCCTCGCGGCCCAGTAGCGCACCTCCTTGAACCCGGAATTGACCTGGTAGCTGATGGTGGGTAGCGGAATGCCCAGCGTGATGTCCAGCCCGACTTCCTCCCTGACCTCGCGCACGGCCGTCTCGGGAAGGGTTTCGCCCGGATCCAGCTTGCCCTTGGGCCAGGACCAGTCATCGTAGCGCGGACGGTGTATCAGCAGCACCTCGAGCTCTCTCTTGCGCAGCCGCCAGCACAGCGCACCCGCGGCCAGCACGGAAACGTCGGGGCCGGCGTCGTCCGAGGTTTCGGCGGTCGGTTGGCTCGTCATCAGCGGCGGGCAGCCATCCGCTGCCGGGAGCGGCTGGCCAGCAGCCAGGACTGCACATCCAGCAGCGGCTGGTCCGCCTCGTCCAGGTGGTGGCGCGTCCAGTCTCCCCGGCTGTCCAGGTGCCAGCTGGCGGTCCCCGAGTCAATGTAGCGGTCCAGCAGCGCCAGCAGGTCCGCAATATCCTCCGCGTTGCGCAGCTGCACCAGCGCCTCAACGCGGCGGTCAAGATTGCGGTGCATCATGTCCGCCGATCCGATGTAGACCACCGGGTCCCCGGCGTTGGCGAACGCAAAGACCCGCGAGTGCTCCAGGAACCGGCCCAGGACGGACCGGACCGTGATGTTCTCGCTCAGCCCGGGCACGCCGGGCCGCAGGGAACAGATTCCGCGCACAATGATGTCCACCTGGACCCCGGACTGGGAGGCACGGTAGAGCGAGTCGATGATGGCCTCGTCGACCATCGAATTGACCTTGATCTGGACCTTGCCCGGCAGCCCGGCCTTCCGGTTGGAGATTTCGCGCTCAATGCGGTCGATCAGCCCGGAGCGCACCGAACGCGGCGCCACCAGGAGCCGTTTGAAGGTGGATTTCGGGGCGTAGCCGGAGAGCTGGTTGAACAGCTTCGACAGGTCCTCGCCCACCTGGTTGTCGGCGGTCAGCAGTCCCAGATCCTCGTAGTAGCGGGCGGTGCGCGGGTGGTAATTGCCGGTGCCGATGTGGCAGTAACGGCGCAGCCCGTCCAGCTCCTGCCGGACCACCAGCGAGAGCTTGCAGTGCGTCTTCAGACCCACGATGCCGTACACAACGTGCACCCCGGCCTGCTCCAGCTTGCGGGCCCAGGAGATGTTCGCCTGCTCGTCAAAACGGGCCTTGATCTCCACCAGCGCCAGCACCTGCTTGCCGGCCTCCGCGGCATCCACCAGCGCATCCACGATCGGGGAGTCCCCGGAGGTGCGGTAAAGGGTCTGTTTGATGGCCTGCACCTTGGGGTCCGCAGCAGCCTGCTCCAGGAACGCCTGCACCGAGGTGGAGAACGAGTCATAGGGGTGGTGCAGCAGGATGTCGCGGCGTCGCATGGCGGCAAATACATTGGCGGCCTTGGCCGTTTCCGACTCGTTCAGGTACCGCGAGGTGTGGGCGACGTGCCGGGGGTAGCGCACGTCGCTGCGGTCGATCCGGCCGATCACGGACAGCCCGCGCAGGTCCAGCGGGGCCGGCAGCGCGTACACTTCGGAGTCCTCCACCCCCAGCTCCCGCACCAGCAGGGAACGGATGTTGGGGTTGATGTCCGTGGTCACCTCCAAGCGAACCGGCGGCCCGAAGCGGCGGCGCAGCAGCTCCTTCTCGAGCGCCTGCAGCAGGTTCTCGGCGTCGTCCTCTTCAACTTCCAGGTCCTCGTTGCGGGTCACTCGGAAGGTGTGGTGTTCCAGGACCTCCATGCCCTGGAACAGCTGGTCCAGGTGCTCGGCGATGACCTCTTCGAGCGGGATGAAGCGGGCCACCCGGCCCGGGACGGTGCCGGCGCGCGGCCCGTCCACGGAAACCAGCCGCGGCAGCTGATCCGGGACCTTGAGCCGGGCGAAGAGTTCCTTGTCACTGACGGGATTACGTACGACGACGGCCAGGTTCAGGGAGAGCCCGGAAATGTAGGGAAACGGATGGGCCGGGTCCACCGCCAGCGGCGTCAGGATCGGGAAGACCTTCTCCGCGAACATGGCGCTCAGCTGGGCCTTGGCCGCCTCGTCGAGTTCATTCCAGTGCACCAGATGAATGTGCTCGTACGCCAGCGCCGGGCGGATCTGGTCCGCAAAGACATGGGCGTGCCGCGCCTGCAGCTGGTGGGCCGCGTCGCTGATCTGTTCCAGCACCTCTATCGGGCTTAGCCCGGCGGGGGAGGGGACCGCCAGCCCGGTGGCGATGCGCCGCTTCAGCCCGGCCACCCGGACCATGAAGAATTCATCCAGGTTGGAGGCAAAAATGGACAGGAAATTGACCCGTTCAAGCAGCTGCAGCTCCGGGTCCTCGGCCAGCTCCAGGACCCGGGCATTGAAGGCCAGCCAGCTCAGTTCGCGGTCAAGGAACCGGTCCGGGGTGACGTTCCCCTCCGGCATCAGGTTCGGCGCGAACTCGGGGATATCGATCCGGTCCTGGGTGGCCCGGGCGGACTGGACCTCGGAGGAGCCGAAGCGTTCAGTGCCCAGCGCGGCGGCAACGCCGGCGGTACCGGAGGTTTCCGGTTTCATGGTGGCTCCCTACAGATCGAATGGTTCCCCTTCAACCCTACAAGTTTTTTGCAGCCCTCAGGCGGGCGCCGGCGCGTACATGACGTCAACGTCCCAGCGCGTGAAGCCCAGTTTGCGGTAAAGGGCGACGGCGGCCGCATTGTCCGCGTCGACGTACAGCATAATGGCGTTCAGGCCCTGCGCCTGCAGGTACCGGATGCCCGCGATTGTCAGCACCTTGCCCAGGCCGCCGCCCTGCGCCTGGGGCGTCACGCCGACGACGTACACCTCGCCGATGGCGGGATGCGCACCGGTGCGCGGATGCACCTTGGTCCAGTGGAAGCCCAGGATGCGCTCCGAGCCGTCCGGGCCGGCGTCGACGGCCAGGAAGAAGCCCGCCGGGTCAAACCACGGTTCCGCCATCCGGGCCGCCAGGTCGGCGAGCGTCATGCCGCCCTGCTCCGGGTGGTGCGCAAAGGCGGCGGCATTGGCTTCCAGCCATGCGGCCTCATCTTGCCCGGGCACAAACGTCCGCAGGGTCACGCCAGCGCGCGGCTCAGGGCCCGCCGCCACCGGCACCGACGCCTGCGGGCGGATCAGCCGCATCCGCCAGAGCTCGCGCACCGCCCGGTAGCCGTAACGGGCCGCCAGATCGGCCGCCGCCTCGTGGTTGCCGTGCGACCAGGCGCTGATCCCCTCCAACCCGCGGACGGCCCTGAGTTTGTCCACCAGCAGGGCACCGACGCCCTGGTTGCGGTAATTGGGGTGCACCACAATCTCCAGCACGCCCGTGCCGCCATGGAGGAGGACGACGGCGACGCCGGCCAGGGCCTCGGCGGTGGAAGGGTCCGATTTCTCCTCCGGTGCGTAGGTGGCCAGGATCAGCAACGACTCCGCGTCCGCCTCGGCGGAGCGCAGTTCCACCAGGGTCTGCTCGGACAGCGGCGGGTTGCCGTCGGATTCCGCCGCGGCGGCCGCCAGGGCCTGGATATCCCGCAGCAGCTCCGGCTCCGGGGCGCCGCCAATGGCCTCGACGGGCCAATTCTCGGTCTTCGTTGGGCTCATGGACAAAGCCTAGTGCGCCCCGTTGCCGCTGGCGAGGTCCGCCGCCGTGGCTGATTTGGGCGGATTTGAACCTGGCGGCGTGGCCCGGGTAAAGTATGTAATTCAACTTGTAAGCCCAACCGGATTCTGCAGACCATTCCGACGTCGTCAGTTGGCCCGGGAATGCCCAAGTCGAGGGGGATGCACCAGTGGGGTGCCCGCGATACGTTCGACCCGTATGTCCTCCACCAGCACGGAAAGCCCGGTCCCAGCGACCGGGCTTTCCTCATGCCAGGACCAGGCCGGCTCGCCCTCCTCCCAACTAATACGAAAGTAGTGGTGAGTCAGGCTGCGGGGGCCGGGGTTATGGTGACGTTGAAGCCCAGGCTGTTGAGTTTTCTGATGGCACCGTTGCGGGCCTTGATCGGATCGAGTCGGGTGAAGTGGTCGGCGCCGGGATCGCTGTAGCATTCACCGTCGGCGAGCATGTGCCAAACCGCGGTGATGATCGAATGTTCCAGCGCGACGATGGCTCGCTTGGATCCGCGGCGGGCGGTAATACGCCGGTATTTTGCTGCTAGGTACGTGTTTTTGCCGTGGCAGGCCGAAAGCGCTGCTGTGCCCAGTGCGGCTTTGAGGTATTTATTGCCGGGCAGGATGTGCGCTGACTTCACCCGGCCGGCGGATTCGTTGGACCCGGGGCAGACTCCGGTCCACGAGGCGAGCCGGCCCGGTGTTTCAAAGACGCTCATGTCCGCACCGGTTTCGGCGATGATCACCTCGGCGATCCGGAAGGAGACTCCGGGGATGGTGGCCAGGAATTCCCTGGCGGTGCGAAAGGGTTCCATCGCCGCCTCGATCCGTTTGGTGAGTTCCTCGATGATGCGGCTCTGGGCATCGATTTGGTCCAGGTGCAGCCGGGCCATGAACGCATGGTGTTCCCGGAAGCGGCCGGTGAGTGCTTCCACGAGTTCGGGGATCTTGGACTTCAGGGTGCCCCTGGCCAATCCCGCCAGGACCTGCGGGTCGCGTTCACCCCTCACCAGTGCCTCCAGCATCGCCCGGGAGGAGACCCCGGTCAGGTCCGCGACCACGGAAGAGAGTTTGATGCCTGAACCCTCCAGGAACTTCTCCAGTCGCTGGATTTCTCGGGTGCGGTCCCGTGTTGCGATGGAACGCGCCCGGGTCAGGTCCCGCAGTTCACGGATGGGTTCGGGCGGAATGAACGAGGCCCTGAGCAGCCCATGGGCGGCCAGTTGCGCCAGCCATGCCGCGTCTGAGACATCAGACTTGCGCCCGGGGATGTTCCGGGCGTCCTTGGCGTTGACCAGCATCACCGGCAGGGTTTCCTCCAACAGGTAGAAGAAGGGCTTCCAGTAGTCGCTGGTTGCTTCCATGACCACGGTGGTGACGTGCTCGTGTTCGAGAAAGTCCCGCAGCGCCAGAATCTGCTTCGTCGTAGCCCCCCACGTCGTCACCGTGGAGGCGTAGGTACCGGCCCGCGGACCGGGAACACGCAGGCAAACCTTCGCGTCGCGTTTGGAGATATCCATCCCGACCGCCCGGTCGTGCACAATATCCATGACTGATGCTCCTGACACCTAAGAAACTGTTTGATTGGTGTCTGCCGTGGGGAGGACAGGGAAATAAATTCAGGAATCTAACACTCGTGCTCCAGGGCAACAATCCACGGTTCCCGTGGAAGTCCTCCGCGCCACGCTACCCCACAGGCTTACCTTCAACACCAAGTTGGGATCGGCGTCGACCGCGACAGACATTCCCATGATCTACCCTCGTCAGGGCACCTGGCCACAAGATCGCGGCGAGCCAAGAACCTACTTTCTACTACCACGGAGCGTCAGCGACGCCGAGTCGCTACCCCGCGCCATGTGCAGGAATACGCTGTTTTTCGTGCACATAGCGCGGGACAGTTTTGGGGAGGAGAAACTCCACCCAGCCGCGTCCCTATGTAGCCGGGTCTCTACGCGGCGGGGGCCGGCCTTCGTCGACCACCGCTGACCAGCGGTCGGCGCGGTCTTTCCTACGGGGTGTGGATCTGTTTGTGGGCCCGGGCCAGTTCAACGTAGTGCGCCGCGTTCTGCCGGACGCCGTCGAACTCCTCATCGGTGAGCCCCCGGCGCACCTTGGCCGGCACCCCGGCCACCAGCGACCGCGGCGGGATGGTGGCGCCTTCCAGTACGACGGCGCCCCCGGCCACCAGCGATCCGGCGCCGATGACGGCACCGTTCATTACAGTGGCACCCATGCCGATCAGGCAGTCGTCCTCCACCGTGCAGCCGTGTACGACGGCTCCGTGGCCGACGCTTACGCCGTTTCCAACGGTCGTCGGGAACCCCGGATCCGCGTGCAGCACGACGTTGTCCTGCAGATTTGTCCCGGATCCGACGCGGATCGCGGCGGTGTCCCCGCGGACCACCACGCCGTAGAAGGCGCTGGAATCCTGTCCGAGTTCCACGTCTCCGATCAGCGTTGCGGACGGGGCCACGAAGGCGGAGTCGGCAACAGCGGGGGTTTTGCCACCAAAGGTAATCAGCTGGGTCATGGCTCCGATGCTACCCGGGATCCGCGGCATGGCTTCGGCAAACGGGCAATCATTGGCTGACAGCCGGGGGAGCGGCCACCCGCAGCCGGAGTCTTGGGCGAGCCGGTTCGTCCCAAAGGGGGCCTTGTCGGGATGAATTGCCCCAACAGATATGCAGCTGGCTGGCTATTCTGGAATCAGTCAGAGGTTCCGTGAACAGAGAGGTCAGGCGCATGCTGCTGGCGGTACTGCAGGCCCAGGCCCGGACGCTTGACGTTGAGGCCAATCTGCGCAGCATCGATGAGGGGGCCCGTCGGGCTGCCGATCGTGGGGCCACGGTGCTGCTCACCCCGGAGCTCTTCGCCGTCGGTTATGCCCCGATGAGGGTGCGGTCGGAGCTGGATCCGGACCGGCTGCCGGAACTGGCCGGCCGGTTGGCGGCGATCGCCGTGCGCCACGGACTGGCCATGGTCTACAGCCTGCCGGCGGTGCGGAAGGACGGGGACTGGAACATCACGGCGACGCTGGTGGATAAGACCGGCACCCCACTGCTGGGCTATGCCAAGGTGCATCTCTTCGGCGCCGAGGAGCGCCGGGCCTTTGCGGCCGCGGACCAGCCGCCCGCCGTCGTCGATTTCGGTGGCTTCAAGACCTCGCTGCTGATCTGCTACGACGTCGAGTTTCCCGAGCAGGTCCGTGCCGCGGCGAGCCGCGGTGCGCAGCTGCTGCTGGTGCCGACGGCGCTGGCGCACGGCTATGACAGCGTGCCCCAGATCCTGCTCCGGGCCCGCGCCCTGGAGAGCCAGCTGGCCATTGGCTATGCAAACCACAGCGGCACCGAGGGCGGTGTGGTCTTCGGCGGCGGGAGCGTCATCACCGGGCCCGACGGCGGCCTGCTGGCCCAGGCGGGCAGCGGCGAGGAACTGATTTTCGCCGACATCAGCCTCGAGCGAATCCGCGCTGCCCGTGCGGACGTGCCATACCTGAGCGAACGGCGGCCGGAGCTGTACGCACGGTGGGAGGGCGGGTAGGCGCTCAGCCGAGCGAATCCGCGTACTGCAAACCGATCCACAGCTCCGCCCGGGTCTGGGCATCATTGACGTCGCAGTTCAGCAGCTCCGCGATCACACCGATCTGCCGGCGGACGCTGTTGCGGTGCAGTCCCAGCACCTTGGCGGCACCGTCCCAGCTGCCGTTTTCCCCCAACCACGCCCGCAGGATGCCCAGCAGCGCATCCCGGCGCTCCGGCTCCAGTTCCGCAAACGGGGCAAACAGCTGACCCGCCAGCATCGTTCCCGCTTCGCGGCCCAGCAGCCCGGTGACCGACCAGGTCACCGCGTCCACGCGCAGGTTCTGCTGCGTGCTCTGGACCCGGGCGCGCAGCGAGGTGGCGCGCTGGTAGGCGGCGGGGAGGTCGTTGAGCTCGGTCGGATCGCCCACCACCACGCGCCAGCCCAGCCTTTCCAGCTCAGCCAGCAGGACGTCGTCGACCTTCAGCCGGGTGATGGCGGCGAAGCCGTACTCGGTGATTTCCACCATCTTGGTCTCGAAGAGCCGGCGCCACTGCAGCAGCTCGCGGACCGGGCTGTCGCCGCTGCCCCGCTGTGCGTGGCCCGGCGCATCCACCGGCACACCCTGCACCACGCGCATCGGGGCCGAGCGGGTGGAGGCCAGGCTTTGGGCCAGCAGATCCTTGGCCGCGTTGACCTGGCGGCTGCTGCCACTGGTCACCGTCTCCGGATGCAGCAGCAGCGCCACGGAGAGCTGGCTGGGAGCCAGCGAACCGCTGGTGCGCTGGCGGAAGAGCAGCTCCAGCAGGCCGACGGCGGTGGAGACGACGTTGTTCTGCGCCGGGGTCAGGCGCTCGTCGGTGCCGATCAGCAGCGCGCCCAGGTTCGCGTCCTTGGAACTGCGCAGCGGATGGCCGACGACGTGCCGCGAGCCGGCTGCGGGAAAGCTTTCCAGTTCCACCCGGGGGCCGGACCCGGAGAGCAGCCGCTCCAGCAGCGGGGCGAGAGTGCCGGAATCCGGCGGTCCCTGGCCGGCTCGCCCGCGGATCCGGCCATCGCCTCCCGCCAGCACGGCCCAGCAGGGGAAGCGCTGGACCAGGGCCTGGAGCAGCTCGTGCTCGGGCCGGCGCGAAAGCACGCCGCGCATGAGCACGCGGTTGGCGTCGGCCAGCTGGCGGAACACCTTGGCGCCCTCGGATTCAAGCAGCTGGGCAAACTGCAGGCCGATCGCGGCAAAGGGCACCGAGGGCGGGACCTCGATCAGCGTCAGGCCACGCCGGCGGCAGGAGTCGATCAGCGGCTGCGGGACTGAGTCATGGTACGGCGTGAGACCAAAGCCCAGGGCGCAGACCTTGGCGTCCACCAGCCGCGCCACGTAGGCATCCACCGGCTCCGGACGGCCGCCCACGCCAACGAAGGGCAGCCCGGCGGTGAGGATGAATTCGCCGTCCATCAGGTACGGGGTGGGATCCTCCAGCTCGCTGGGCTCCACCCAGCGCAGCAGTGCACCCTGGTCCGCGTCATGGAGGACGGTCAGCTCGGCCGGAAGTTCCTGCCGGAACTGTGCCAGCGTGACGAAACGGAACCGCGCCTCCAGCTCCTCAGAGAGCAGCGGCATGATTCCCTCCGGGCTGGCTGGCCGAAGAGCCGGCCGTCCGGACCTCAAACGGGCCGCCGGGCTGATCGGCGGACACGCCTCGCGCGTGTCCCGCCGGCAGGTAGGCGCGCGGCAGCCGCGGGGCAATCCGGTTGATGATCTCATCCCCGTGGCTGCCGATCGCGGCGCCCCATTCGTCCGCGCTGGCCGCACCGAATGCCGGATCGCCGAACAGCACCGCGGTATCGCCGACCGACACGCCGCCGGTTTCCGGGCCGAGGTCCACCATGAACTGGTCCATGCACACGCTGCCGATCACTGGCACCCGGCGCCCGGCCAGTTGGACCACGCCGCGCCCGCTGATCCCCTTAGGGATGCCGTCCGCATAGCCCAGCGGAATCAGGCCAAGGTAGCGCGGCTCGTGCGTAATGGCCTGGTGCTCGTAGCTGATCCCGGTGCCGGCCGGAACCCGTTTGACCAGCACCACGGGTGCGGAGACCTGCAGCGCCGGCCGCAGCCCGAAGTCCGCCGGTGCCAGATGGTCCGCGGGGGCCAGCCCGTAGATGGCCAGCCCGGCCCGGACCATGTCGAAATGGAATTCCGGCCGCTCCAGGATGTTGGCGGAGCTGGCCACATGCCGCAACAGCGGGTCCATCCCGGCCTCGCGGGCCTGCTGCACGGCGCCCTCGAAGCCGGCGACGGCGGCCGCGTTGCCTGGGTGGGCCGGCACATCCGCCCAGGCCAGGTGCGTCCAGACGCCGCGGACGACGACGGTTCCCGCACCTTCCGCCGCTGCGGCCTGCCGCACCAGCTCCGGCCAGTCCTCCAGCCGGGCGCCGCCGCGGCTGAGCCCGCTGTCCAGCTCCAGGTGGATGTACGCGGGCCTGCCCAAACGGGCCGCGGCACCGGCCACGACCGCCAGCTGCTCCGGGCTGCCGAGCGAAACATCCACATCGTGCGCTACGGCCTCACCGATGGCCGCGCTGGACGCGGTGGCCAGATAGAGCCAGGCCAGGATCGGCGCGCTGATGCCGCTGCGGCGCAGGGCCAGGGCCTCGGTGAGCTGGGCGGTGCCCAGCCAGTCGGCGCCGGCGTCCAGCGCCGTGCGGGCCACCTCCAGCAGGCCGTGCCCATAGGCGTTTCCCTTCACCACCGCCATGAAGTGCCGGGCCCGGCTTAACCGCTTCAGGGCGCTGACATTGTCTGAAATCGCGGTCAGGTCAACGCTGACCTGACCCGAATCCAGAGCCACGGGAAGACTGGGATCCAGTGCAATACGTCTCATGGAGGTCCATCATAGGACATTTTGCACAACCTTGAGAGCTGGGTCACAACCCTATTCTGGATTGGGGGAACCCATCAACTACGCAATGATTGGAAGTCAACGGTGACTGTGCCCAGCCAACTGAAAGAGCCGAGGACACCGGCAACCCGGCAGGAAACCGCGGCCGCCCCGAGGCCGCCGCGCCGCCCGGCCACGGGTAACGGTGCCCGTCCCGCCGTCGGCCTTGGAAGCCAACTGCTGCGCCGCAAGCCGCTGGGCCAGATGGTCCACGAAGCGGGAAGCGGCTCCGAGAGCCGGAAGCTGATCCGCAGCTTCGGCGTGCTGCAGCTGACCATGATCAGCGTCGGTGCCACGCTCGGTACCGGGATCCTGGTCATCCTGGGCGACTCGGTGCCCCTCGCCGGACCGGCGATCTGGATATCCTTTGTTATCGCCGGGCTGGCAGCCCTGTTCTCCGCCGTCTCCTACGCGGAGATGGCCGGACTGGTGCCGGTCTCCGGCTCGAGCTACTCCTACACCTACGCAACCCTCGGAGAGGGGATGGCCTGGATCTGCGGCTGGTGCCTGGTGCTGGAATACGCCGTCTCGGTGGCCGCCGTCGCGGTCGGTGCCGGCCAGTACGTCAATGAAACGGTGTCCGCCTTCGGCCTGAGCCTGCCGGACGCCATCTCGGCACCGCCGGGATCCGGGGGAGTGTTCAACCTGCCGGCCATGGTGATTGTGCTGCTGGCCATGGCGCTGCTGGTGCGCGGTGCCAAGGAAAGCGCCTGGATCAACACCGCCATCGTGGTCATCAAGATCGTCATCCTGCTCTTCTTCTGCGTCATCGCGTTCAGCGCCTTCAACTCCGGCCACTTCGAACCGCTGATGCCGATGGGCGCCGCCGGCGTCTCCGCCGCGGCCTCCCGGGTGTTCTTCTCCTACATCGGCTTCGACGCCGCCTCCACCGCCGGTGAGGAGGCCCGCAACCCGCAGCGGGACCTGCCGCGCGCCATCATGCTCTCCATGGTCATCGTCACCACGCTGTACGTGCTGGTCGCCGTGGCCGCCGTCGGCGCCCGCCAATGGACCTGGTTCGACGGCACCCAGGCCGCGCTGGTGCAGATCCTGCAGGAAATCACCCACCAGCCCTGGATCGCCTTCGCCTTCTCCGTCGGCGCCGTGCTGGCCATCGCCAGCATCGTGCTCACCGTGCTGTACGGGCAGACCCGCATCCTGATGTCGATGTCCCGGGACGGGCTGGTGCCCAAGGTCTTCGGCCGGATTTCCGCCCGGACCGGCACCCCGGTGGCCGGGACGCTCATCGTGGGCATCGCCGTCGCCCTCACCGCCGGCCTGATCCCGCTCGGTGCCCTGGCGGACGCCACCAGCATCGGCACGCTGTTCGCCTTCGCGCTGGTCAATCTGGCCGTGATCTACCTGCGCCGCAAGCGCCCGGAACTGCCGCGCAGCTACCGGGTGCCGCTGTACCCGCTGACCCCCATCCTGGGCTCGCTGATGTGCATCTACCTGATGATCAACCTGGGCGGCATCACCTGGCTGGTCTTCGCCGCCTGGATGCTGGTGGGGATCGCGGCCTACTTCGGCTACGGCCGCCGGCATTCCAAGGTGGCGCAGCTCAGCGCCGAGGAGTACCGTGTGCTGGCGACCAGCACATTCGAGGACGAACCCATGAAAGTCGGGCAGCCATGACCATCGCCACCGATCCGCAGCAGCCGCCGCCCGGCACACCCCCGGTCACCATGCTGAACCCGGATTTCCCGTTCAGCTACGACCTGTACCTGGCGCACCCGGCCGGGCTGGGCTCCGTCCCGGCGGAGCTCTACGGCACCGAGGTCGCCGTGGTCGGCGCCGGATTGTCCGGTCTGGTGACCGCCTATGAGCTGATGAAACTCGGCCTGCGTCCGGTCGTTTACGAGGCGGACCAGCTGGGCGGACGGCTGCGCACGGCCGGCTTCCCGGCGGCGCCGGATGTGGTGGCGGATCTGGGCGGGATGCGCTTCCCGGTCTCCGGCCGGGCCTTCTACCACTACGTGGACAAGCTGGGACTGGCGACGGCGGCGTTCCCCAACCCGCTCGCGGAGGCCACCTCCAGCACCGTCATCGAGCTGGCCGGCGCCTCGTACTACGCCAGGACCTCCGGGGACCTGCCGGCGTTCTTCCACGAGGTGGCGGCGGCGTGGAAGACCGCCGTGAACGACGGCGCGCAGTTCGCCGAGATGCAGGACGCCATCCGCGCCCGCGACACCGCCCGGATCAAGACGCTCTGGAACGCGCTGCTGCCGGAGCTGGATGAGGAGACGTTCTACGGTTTCATTGCGCAGAGCAAGTCCTTCAGGGATGCCGGCTTCGCCCACCGCGAGGCCTTCGGCCAGGTCGGCTTCGGCACCGGCGGCTGGGACACCGACTTCCCGAACTCCATCCTGGAGATCCTGCGGGTGGTCTATACGGACGCCGACGACGGCCACCGCTCCCTGGTGGGCGGGGCGCAACGGCTGCCCGAGGCGCTCTGGCACCACTCGCCGTCGGAGGTTTCGCCGTCGGAAATGGTGCACTGGCCCGCGGGCACCTCGCTGGCGTCGCTGCACCACGGCTCACCGCACGGGGCGGTCGCGAAGATCTCCCGCGAGCCGGACGGCAATATCCGCGTCCAGGAACGCTGGGGCCGCTCGGCCAGCTACCGCGCCGTGGTGACCACCTGCCAGTCCTGGCTGCTCTCCACCCGGATCCACACCGAGGAGGGGCTGTTTGCCCCGGAGATGTGGACCGCGATCGAGCGCTCGCACTACATGCAGTCCTCGAAGACCTTCGTGATGGTGGACCGGCCGTTCTGGAAGGACATTGACCCGGAAACCGGCCGCGAGGTCCTCTCCATGACGCTGACGGACCGGCTGAACCGGGCCACCTACCTGCTGGACAACGGACCGGACAAGCCCGCGGTCATCCTGCTCTCCTACACCTGGAACGACGACGCCCTGAAGTGGCTGGCGCTGAGCGCGGAGGAGCGGGTGGAGCTGATGCTGCATTCGCTCAAGCAGATCTACCCCAAGGTGGACATCGCCTCGCACATCGTGGGCCAGCCGATCACGGTGTCCTGGGAGGCGGACCCGAATTTCATGGGGGCGTTCAAGGCCAACCTGCCCGGGCACTACCGCTACCAGCAGCGGCTCTTCACACACTTCAAGCAGGACTCGCTGCCTGCGGCCCAGCGCGGCATTTTCCTGGCCGGGGACGATGTTTCCTTTACCGCGGGCTGGGCCGAGGGCGCGGTCACGACCGGGCTCAACGCGGTCTGGGGCGTGCTGGCGCAGCTGGGCGGAAGCTCGGCGGCGGGAAATCCGGGGCCCGGGGAGCTGCTGGACGAGTTGGGGCCGGTGCCGCTGGACTGACGCGCCGGGGGAACGGGACCGTCAGTTGAAGACGACGGTCCGGTTGCCGTCCAGCAGCACCCGGTGCTCCGCGTGCCACTGGACCGCGGTCGCTAGGGTCCGGCCCTCCACATCCCGGCCCAACGCCACCAGCTGCTCCGCGGAACGGCCGTGGTCCACCCGGATGACTTCCTGCTCGATGATCGGACCCTCATCCAGCGCGGCGGTGACGTAGTGGGCCGTCGCGCCGATGATCTTCACGCCGCGGGCGTGAGCCTGGTGGTAGGGGCGGGCGCCCTTGAAGGATGGCAGGAAGGAGTGGTGGATGTTTATGGCCTTGCCCGAAAGGTCGGCGCACAGATCATCGGAGAGCACCTGCATGTAGCGGGCCAGCACCACCAGCTCGACGTGGTTCTCGGCGATCAGGGCCCGCAGGGCGTCCTCCGCGCCGGTCCTGGTTTCGGCCGTCACCGGGATGTAGTGGAACGGGACCTGGTAGAAATCCGCCAGCTCAGCCAGCTCGCGGTGGTTGGACACGATGGCCGGAATCTCGATGGGCAAGGTGCCCGATCGCTGCAGGAAGAGCAGGTCGTTGAGGCAGTGCGCGGACTTGGACGCCATGATCAGGGTCCGCACCGGCGCACCCGCCTCGTGCAGCTCCCAGGACATGCCAAAGGATCGGGCCACCGGGGTGAGGTGCGCGTCAAGGACAGCGAACGTCGTCGTCGTTTCCACCGCGACGCGCATGAAAAAGGTGCCCGTGACCGGACTGCCGTACTGCTGGGAATCCGTAATATTGCAGTCCGCGGCCAGCAGGGCCCCAGTAACGGCGTGCACAATTCCGGGGCGGTCCGCGCAGGACAGGGTCAGGACGAAGCCGGACTTGGGGGAGTTGTTCCGGGTGCTGGTTGGATGCTCGCTCACGGACTTAAGGGTACCGGCCACGTTGGGGGTCCGCCCTCGGCCTGTAATGCAGTGGCCGTCCTGTAATACAGTAGTCGGTCTGTAATACACTAGTCACTGTTGTAACTGGCGCGAGGTGGGACACCACCGGGGAGCAACGTACTGGAGACCACGGATCGTACGCCTGGGCCGAGGGTCATGTTTCTACCGGTTGCGGAGGGTCTCCTGCACAAGGGATTTGCCTCATGCCCGTCTCACTATGCGTGGGTGGCACGCCAACCGGTAGCCTGACCTGTAGAAATACCTACCCCCAGCCAGGAGTCCTTAGTGTCCATCAATACCGCACAGTCAGTGACCAACCTTCCGCTCGCAGAGCTGGATCCTGAAATTGCCGCCGTCCTGAAGGACGAGCTTGGCCGCCAGCGCGACACCCTTGAAATGATCGCCTCGGAAAACTTCGCCCCGCGCGCCGTCCTGGAAGCCCAGGGCTCCGTGCTCACCAACAAGTACGCGGAGGGCTACCCGGGCCGGCGCTACTACGGCGGCTGCGAATTCGTCGACGTCGCGGAGAATCTCGCCATCGAGCGGGTGAAGGCGCTCTTTGGCGCCGAGTACGCCAACGTGCAGCCGCACTCCGGCGCCCAGGCCAACGCGGCGGCGCTCTCGGCCATGATCACGCCCGGGGACAAGATCCTGGGGCTGTCGCTGGCCCACGGCGGACACCTCACGCACGGCATGAAGCTGAACTTTTCCGGCAAGCTGTACAAGGTGGCCGCCTACCAGGTGGATCCGGAGACGTTCCGCATCGACATGGACAAGCTGCGGGAGCAGGCCATTGCCGAGAAGCCGCAGGTCATCATCGCCGGCTGGTCCGCCTACCCCCGCCACCTCGACTTCGAGGCCTTCCGCTCCATTGCGGACGAGGTGGGCGCCCTGCTTTGGACGGACATGGCCCACTTCGCAGGCCTGGTTGCCGCCGGGCTGCACCCGTCCCCGGTGCCCTATTCCGACGTCGTCACCTCCACCGTGCACAAGACGCTGGCCGGTCCGCGCTCGGGCGTCATCCTGGCCAAGCAGGAATGGGCCAAGAAGATCAATTCCAACGTCTTCCCGGGCCAGCAGGGCGGGCCGCTGATGCACGTCATCGCCGCCAAGGCTGTCGCCTTCAAGGTGGCCGGCTCCGCGGAGTTCAAGGAGCGCCAGGAGCGTGTCCTGGAGGGCGCCAAGATCATTGCGGAGCGCCTGAGTGCGGCCGATGTTGCCCAGGCCGGCGTCTCCGTGCTGACCGGCGGCACCGACGTTCACCTGGTCCTGGTGGACCTGCGCCACTCCGAGCTGGACGGGCAGCAGGCCGAGGATCTGCTGCACAGCGTGGGCATCACGGTCAACCGCAACGCCGTTCCGTTCGACCCCCGGCCGCCGATGGTGACCTCCGGGCTGCGCATCGGAACCCCGGCGCTGGCCACCCGCGGCTTCGGTGCCGCGGAGTTCACCGAGGTGGCGGACATCATTGCCACCGCACTCAAAAACGGCACCGCCGGGGTGGACGTTGGCGCGCTGCGCGCCCGCGTGCACACGCTGACCGAAGACTTCCCGCTCTACCCGGGGCAGGAAGAATGGTGACCGTGCCGATGACCTACAGCACCAATACCGAGCGGGAAAAAACCCCTTACGGCACGCCGATTGCCGCACGCGTGCTGGATGGAAAGGCGACGGCGGCTGCCGTGAAGGGCGAGCTGGCCAAGCGCGTCGTGGTGCTCAAGGCCAAGGGCATCACCCCCGGTCTGGGCACCGTGCTGGTGGGCGACGACCCTGGCAGCCGGTGGTATGTGAATGGCAAGCACCGGGACTGCGCGGAGATCGGCATCAATTCGGTGCGCCGGGACCTGCCCGCGGATATTACCCAGCGGGAGCTTGAGGCCGTCATTGACGAGCTGAACGCCGACGCCGGGACCACCGGCTACATTGTCCAGCTGCCGCTGCCGGACCACATCAACACCAACGCCATCCTGGAGCGCGTGGATCCGCTCAAGGATGCGGACGGGCTGCATCCGACCAACCTGGGCCGGCTTGTCCTCAACGTCAGTTCCCCGGTGAACGCGCCGCTGCCCTGCACACCGCACGGCATCGTGGAGCTGCTGGTCCGGCACAAGATCTCACTGAACGGCAAGAAGGTTCTGGTGATCGGCCGCGGCGTGACCGTCGGCCGCCCGCTGGGCCTGCTGCTGACCCGCCGTTCGATCAACGCAACGGTGATGATAGCCCACACCGGAACCCTGGACCTGCAGGAACTGCTGGGGTTGGCGGACGTCGTCGTTGCCGCCGCGGGCTTCCCCGAGATGGTCAAGGCGAATCAGCTCAAGGAGGGCGCCATCGTCCTGGATGTGGGGGTCAGCCGGGTCGAGGATGAGGAGACCGGCAAGTTCCGCATTGTGGGAGATGTGGAACCGGCGGTCGCCGAGGTGGCAGGCTGGCTGTCCCCGAACCCCGGTGGTGTGGGTCCGATGACCCGGGCAATGCTGTTGGCCAATGTGGTTGAGGCCGCGGAGCGCCAGGCGGGCATCATCGTCGACTGAGAGGCGGACCGCGGGTCGGACTTGCACTACGCAACGGGTGCTGGGACGGGACGGGCTGCAGTGGCCCGTGGGGCACTTTTCCGGGCCCCATTCCCCTCCATCCGTGGTGGTATGCAAATCCGGGCCGCGGAGAACCACTTACCGGGTTCGAAGGTTTGTACTAACCTTGGGTGAGTGTCCAATGTCGTCTCAGAAAGCCACGCGCGTGAAT
This sequence comes from Actinomycetota bacterium, assembly GCA_030946705.1. Lineage (GTDB taxonomy): Bacteria > Actinomycetota > Actinomycetes > Actinomycetales > Micrococcaceae > Arthrobacter_M. The sequence goes on from JALYYI010000025.1 coordinate 23,060, forward strand.
ATGTCATCTCCGCCCATAACCTGACAAAAAAGTACGGCGACATCACCGCCGTCGACGATATTTCCTTCGATGTTCCGGCGGGGGAGTCCTTCGGCCTGCTGGGCCCCAACGGCGCCGGAAAATCCACCACCATGCGGATGATCGGCGGGGTCTCGCAGCGGACCTCCGGCACGCTGACCATCATGGGCCTGGACCCGGAGCGGCACGGTCCGCAGGTGCGCTCGCACCTTGGCGTGGTGCCGCAGCAGGACAATCTGGATGAGGAGCTCCGCGTCCGGGACAATCTGATTGTCTACGGCCGCTACTTCGGACTGCCGCTGAGCTATCTCAGGCCCAAGGCGGACGAGCTGCTGGAGTTCGCCCAGCTGACGGACAAGGCCCGGTCCAAGGTGGATGACCTCTCCGGCGGCATGAAGCGCCGGCTCACCATCGCGCGCTCGCTGGTCAATGACCCGAAGATCCTGCTACTCGACGAGCCCACCACCGGCCTGGATCCGCAGGCGCGGCACATCCTCTGGGACCGGCTGTTCCGGCTCAAGGAAGCCGGCACCACGCTGATCCTGACCACGCACTACATGGATGAGGCGGAACAGCTGTGCGACCGGTTGATTGTGGTGGACAAGGGGCGGATCATGGCGGAAGGATCCCCGTCGGCGCTGATCCGGGAATATTCCACCCGAGAGGTGCTGGAACTCCGCTTCGGCTCCGAGCGCAACGCCACGGTTGCCGGGGAGCTGCAGGGCATCGGCGAGCGGACGGAGACCCTGCCGGACCGGGTGCTGATCTACACGAACGACGGCGAGGCCGCCAAGGATCAGGTATCCCAGCGCGGCCTGCATCCGATAACCTCACTGATCCGCCGGTCCAGTCTGGAGGATGTCTTCCTGAGGCTGACGGGAAGGAGTCTCATTGACTGAGCACGACGTTGACACGGCGAAGCCCCGTCCGCGGACCACGCCCCTGCCGGTGCCGCTGACCCCCGAAGTCTCGGCCGCCCGGGCCCGCCGGTTCGGGTCCTGGTACTTCGCCGAGCACACCTTCCGGGTGATGGGCCGCTACGCCGTCAGCGTGTTCCTCTACAGCGTTGGCCAGCCGATGGCATACCTGTATGCCATGGGCGTCGGGCTCGCGGCGCTGATCAACGCCAACGGGGGCAGCCAGTTCGCCGGCGTCGGGTACCTGACGTTCCTGGCGCCGGCACTGGTGGCCTCGGCGGCGCTGATGTCCGCCACCGGGGAATTCATGTTCCCGATCATGGACGGTTTCAAGTGGCGCCGGACGTTCTACGGCCCGCACGCCTCGCCGTTGGGTCCGGAGCAGATTGCCAACGGCCACATCATTGGTGTGGGCATCCGGATCCTGCTGCCCACGGCCATTTATTTCGTGATCGTGGCGCTGTTCGGCGCGGCCCCGGGTCCGTGGGCGTGGCTCTCCATCTTCACCGCGACGCTCTGCGCGCTCTCCTTCGGCCTGCCGCTGATGGCCTACGTGTCCACCCTGCAGAAGGACGCCGGGCAGTTCGCCATTGTCCAGCGCTTCATCGTCACGCCGCTGTTCCTGTTCTCCGGGACGTTCTTCCCGCTGGCCACGCTGCCGGTGTTCCTGCAGTGGATCGGCTGGCTCTCGCCGCTCTGGCATGCCACGGAAATCGGCCGTGTGCTCAGCTACGGCCACGCCGAGCCGGTCTGGCTCAGCATTGCCCATGTGCTCTACATGGCCGCGACCGCCGTCGTCGGCTGGCGCCTTTCGCAGCGGATCTTTATCAGGAGGTTGGGTAAGTGAGCGCCGCAGCGCCACCGGCAGGAACGCCGACGACGGAGCTGACCGCCGGCACGCGCCCGCTGGCCAGCCTCTACTCCGGCAACGCCAGGGCCGTGATCGGCCGGGGGCTGCTGGCGACCAAGAGCACGAACTGGCTGGTCATGGTGAGCGGTTTTTTTGAACCGGTGCTGTACCTGCTCTCGATGGGGATTGGACTGGGGGCGCTGGTGGGTTCCGTAGCGGGTCCGGACGGGCGGCCGATCAGCTACGCGGCGTATATCGCCCCGGCGCTGCTGGCCACCTCCGCCATGAACGGCGCCGTCTACGACTCCACCTGGAACGTGTTCTTCAAGATGAACTTCGCCAAGCTGTACCAGGGCATGCTCTACACCTCGCTGGGTCCGCTGGATGTGGCGCTGGGGGAGATTTTCCTGGCCCTGCTGCGCGGCCTGATCTACGCCACCGGCTTCACCGTCGTGATGGGGCTGATGGGCCTGATCACCACCCCGTGGGCGCTGCTGATGATCCCGGCTTCCGTCTTCATTGCGTTCGGCTTCGCCAGCTTCGGGATGGGCATCACCAGCTTCATGAAGACGTTCCAGCAGATGGACTGGATCAACTTCGTGATGTTGCCGATGTTCCTGTTCTCCGCCACGTTCTACCCGCTCTCGGTGTATCCGCCCGCCATCCAGTGGCTGATCCAGGCGATGCCGCTGTGGCACGGTGTGGAGCTGCTGCGCGAGCTCAGCGTCGGAGCCTTCTCGATGACGACGCTGGCACACATTGCCTACTACCTGGTCATGATCGTGCTGGGTCTGGTGCTCACCACAGGCCGGCTGCGGAAACTGTTCCTGCGCTGATCGGTGAGGTCGCCCGAAACCCAACCAGGTCGCCGAAAGCCTGCAGCCCGTGGACGGCTGTGCCGCGACTTCGGCGCCCAGCAACGGAGGTGACCGGATTCCGCCGCTGGTGGAAGGCGCCCCGGCGGCCGGACGGGTTTGAGAGAATGGCTGTATGTACTCCCTAGGCACCGACAGCAGCAACAACCCCCGCCGTCCCGGACGGTGGGCCGCGGTAGGGCCCATTGTGCTGGCCGTGGTGTTCCTGGTGGCCCTGGTCTTGGCCGCCAATGGAAATGACGTGCTGGGCTGGATCATTGCCGTCATCGCCTTTGGCTGGCTGGCGCTGGCCACCTTCGTCTACATCGGCGTGCACAAGGCCGCCCGCTTCGGCGCCGACCAGGTGCGCCAGGCGCAGGCCCACCTGGCCCGGGCCGGCGGCAGCGTCCCCGCCCGCAAAGGGGACCCCGACGGGACGCGGCTGGTCGACGGCGGCTCGGACGGCATCCGCGACCTGAAGATCGACCACAGTTTCAAGATCATCCAGGTCCAGGCCGCCGTCATCGAGGAAGCCCTTGGCCTGATAGCGCCAGAGGACCGCGAGACGCTGGACCGGGCACTGGAGACCATCCGGATCACCGCCCACAACGGCCGCGGCATGCTCCGGCCCGACGGTGCGCCCGGACCAAGCGGGCCCGGCACCCCGGGCCCGGACGACGACGGGCCCGTCACCGGCGTCGTCGTCGGCTAGGGTCCCGCGCCCGGTAAAGTGGAGCGAGTGAGTATGGCATCGACTACGAAGGCCCCCGACGGCCAGCTGCGCATCGCGAGCGTGAACGTGAACGGCATCCGCGCCGCCTACAGGCGCGGCATGGGCGAATGGCTGGCCCGGCGCGGCGTTGACATCCTGTGCCTGCAGGAGGTCCGGGCCCCCGACGCCGTGCTGCAGGAGTACCTCGGCGACGAGTGGCATGTGCTGCACGCGGAGGCCGAGGCGAAGGGGCGCGCCGGCGTCGCCATTGCCTCCCGCCGGGGCCTTGAACCGGTGGCCACTCGGGTGGGCATCGGCGATGACTACTTCGCCACCGCCGGCCGCTGGGTGGAAGCGGATTTCCTGCTGGCCGATGCGGCAGGGACGGGCACGAAGCTGACGGTGGCCAGCGCCTACGTGCACTCCGGTGAGGCGGACACGCCCAAGCAGGTGGACAAGTACCGCTTCCTGGATGTGATGACCGGCCGGTTGCCGGAACTGCGCCGCGAGAGCGACCATGCGCTGGTGGTGGGCGACCTGAACGTCGGCCACACCACGCTTGATATCAAAAACTGGAAGGGCAACGTCAAGCGGGCCGGTTTCCTGCCCGATGAGAGGGCCTACTTTGACCGCTTCCTCGGCGATGAGATCGGCTGGCGGGACGTCCATCGCGGGCTGGCCGGGGACGTCGAGGGACCGTACACCTGGTGGTCCTGGCGCGGTCAGGCCTTCGACAATGACACCGGCTGGCGGATCGACTACCACCTGGCTACCCCGGAGCTGGCCGCCGCAGCTGCTGCCGCCGTGGTGGACCGCGCCCCGAGCTGGGATACCCGGTTTTCCGACCACGCCCCCCTGGTGGTCGATTACGCGCTTTAGGCCGGCCGCCAGGCCCGCGCCCGCACGAACCGCCCGCTAGAGATTTGAGAGTATTGATCCCATGACCGCCCCACGCCAGCGCATCCTCTCCGGAGCCAAGCCAACCGCCGATTCCCTGCACCTGGGGAATTACATCGGGGCCGTGCGGCAGTGGGTGGACATGCAGGCGGAGTACGACGCGGTTTTCTTCATCCCGGACCTGCATGCGATCACGGTGGACTTTGACCCCGCCGAGCTGGCCAAGCGGACCAGGACGGTGGCGGCGCAGTACATCGCGGCGGGCATCGATCCGGAAAAGTCCATCTTCTTTGTCCAGTCCCATGTGCCGGAACATGCCCAGCTGGCCTGGGCGCTGAATTGCATCACCGGATTCGGGGAGGCCTCCCGGATGACCCAGTTCAAGGACAAGACGCAGCGGTCCGGTTCCGACTCCGCCACGCTGGGCCTGTTCGCCTACCCGACGCTGATGGCGGCGGATATCCTGCTGTACCAGACCGACCTGGTACCGGTGGGGGAGGACCAGCGCCAGCACCTGGAACTGACCCGGACCCTGGCCCACCGCTTCAACACCCGGTTCGGCCAGACGTTCACGGTTCCGGATGCCACCATCCTGAAAAAAACCGCCAAGATCTACGATCTGCAGAATCCGACGGCGAAAATGTCCAAGACCGGCGAGTCCCCCAACGGCGCAATCCAGCTGCTGGAGGAGCCGAAGATTGCCGCGAAACGGATCAAGTCCGCGGTGACCGACGACGGGACCGAGATCCGCTTCGACGCGGAAGCCAAGCCCGGCGTGTCCAACCTGCTGACCATTTTCTCCACCCTGACAGACCGGTCCATCCCGGACCTGGAGCAGGCCTACCAGGGCAGGATGTACGGGCATCTGAAGACGGATCTTGCCGGGGTGATGGTTGAGTTCCTGACCCCGCTCCGGAACCGGACCAACGAGCTGATGGACGATCCGGCGGAACTGGACCGGCTGTTGCAGCGCGGTGCCGGTCGCGCACGGGAAATCGCATCTGTCACACTGAGTAGTGTGTTTGAAAAATTGGGCTTCCTGCCGCTGAACGACGGCCGCTAGAAATATGGGCAAGTCGGCCGGTCAGCCAACCGCAGCCAGGGCGTCCCGCGGCCGCGGCGGCACGTTGGTCGACGGGGGCGGCGCCGGCACTGCGGTCCGCGGGCAACCGGCCCGAAGCGCCCGGACGGTCGGTTCCGCGGACGGCCGCGCCGGGACCACGGGCAGACCGTCGGCTTCGCCGGCCCCCATCGCGCCGGCACCGGGCAGCGTGGGCATCATCGTTGCCCTTCCGGAACCGCTGGCTTCCGAACTGCGCGACTGGCGCCTGTCATTTGGTGACGCCCTGGCCGCGGTGATCCCGCCGCATATCACGCTGGTGACCACGACGCCGGTGGGGGACTGGGATGCCACCGCCCGCCACGTGCGGCGGGTGGCCGGCGCCCAGCATTCCTTTGTGGTCACACTCAAAGGCACCGGCTCCTTCCGGCCTGTCTCGCCGGTGGTGTACCTGAACGTGATCGAGGGATTCGAGGAGTGCGTCCGGCTACATGGAAAGCTGCAGCTGGGGCCGTTGGAGCGGGCCTTGCCATTTCCCTACCATCCGCACATCACGGTGGCCCATGACATCAGCCTCCACGGGATGGACGAGGCCGAGGAATCCCTGGCGGACTTCGAGGCCAGCTTTCCCGTCGGTAGCATGGGACTTTACGAACACGACAGTTCCGGAGTATGGCTACTAAGGGAAGAGCTCAGATTTGGCGGGAAGTCTGAAACAGCAAAAACCGGAAGCTCCGAAGGCTAGGCCCACCGAGCGGGCCAAACTCAGGCTGGAGGCTATCCACAAGCGGGAAGCGCTCGGGAAGGCCAGGCTGCGCGGCAGCGGCCCGGCGGGTGCCGCGCTGGCCTGGATCCAGTACCAGCTGGCCCGGCTGAATGCCGTCCTCCCGATGCGGGCGTTCCGGCAATACAACCTGCAGCACGGTTCCCTGATGGCAGCCGGCGTCGGATTCAACATGTTTTTCTCCATCACGGGCCTGCTGACGACGGGATTTTCCGTGGCCGGTCTGTTCCTGCGCAAAGACACGGTGCTGTTGGACGCCATCATCTCCAGCGTCGCCAGGAGCGCGCCGGGCCTGCTAAAGGCCAACGGCCAGGACGGCCTGGTGGATCCGGCGCAGTTGCTCAATCCCACCGGGCTGGGCCTTGCCGCCATCATCGCGGCGGTGGTCACGATTGTCACATCGCTGGGCTGGATCCAGTCCCTGCGCGACGGGTTGCGCGGCGTCCTGGAACTTCCGCCCGTTTACGGGAATCCGGTGCTGGCCATACTTAAGGACGTGGGGACGCTGCTGCTGCTGGGCGTTGCGCTGGTCCTGACCGCCGTTGTCACCGTGGTTTTTGGGGCGGCCCTGGACGCCGTGACCGGGGCTCTGGGCCTTGACCGGGCGGTTGCGAATCCCGTTGGCTACCTGGTCGGCTTCGTCGTCGGGCTGCTGCTGAATTGGCTGACCGTGGGTGTCATGTACCGGCTGGGGGCCGGACTGGAGCTGAAGCGCCGCGTCTTCCTGGAGGCAACCCTGATAGCCGGCGCCGGGGCCACGGTCCTGCAGCTGCTCAGCAGTGTCCTGCTGGCCAAAGCCGGTGCCAATCCGCTGCTGGCACCCTTTGCCGTCATTATCGGCCTGCTGATCTGGTTCAACTTCGTCAGCCAGGTGTACCTGATGTCGGCCGGCTGGGCGGCGGTGCGCGAGGCGGACTCGGATGTACAGGACGCCGACGGCGGCAGACCGGGCCGGGCGCGGACGATCATCCGTGCCTGAGGCCCCACCCGATTCGCGCGATCGTCCGTGCCTATCGCCCGGCCGGCGGCCGCCGGGCATCACGGCCGCCGGCGGGTGGCCCGGGTGCTAGACGGCCTTCCGGGTCTCCGGATGGAGCCGCGCCCTGTCCACCTTGCGGTGGAAATGCATGCCCGCCAGCCCCCCAAGGACCGCCCCGACCAGGCTGGCCACCGCGGCAATGACCAGGGCGACAATCCCGGCCGTACTGATCGTGCCCTCATTGACCGGGATCCGTGGGAAACTGTTCAGATTGGCCAGAATATTGAACTGGCTGCCGGCCACCGCGCCCAGGATGGCCACGACGATGGCCATGACAACGGTCCAGAGCCAGACCGCCAGGCCCTGCCGGATCCCGTTGAAACGCGCCATCCGTCCGGCCACGTAGCCGCCACAATAGTAGGCGATGAAGATAATGACCAGCAGGATAATGGAGCCGGCGAACCCCACCGTTTGCGGATTCTTGGTGGCCTGGTTCAAAGCATCCGAGACGTTGGTGTTGTTCGCCACGCTCACAGCCGTGCCCGCGGCTGCGGCCACCGCCGTCAGCAACACCGCCATACCGGTCGCCGTGACCCAGCCGAAGAACGCGGAGCCGATTTTCACACCGCCGTACTTCTCCTTTTCGGTGATGACTTCTCCGTCACGCGCAGCGACATCTTCGCGGCCAGCGCCATCGTTCTCGGGCGTTGATGCTGCACCGTCGCGGGCTGCTGCACGGTCGTTTGACGGTGCCTCGTTCCCGGCAGAGGCACTGCCGCCGTCGGTTGCACCCGCGCGCGTGGTTGCCCGGTGTTCGCCCCGGGGCGGATGGGGCTCCCCCTCGGCTCCGCGCCGCGGCTCTTCGGATTGTTGGTCCGCCGGTTCATAGCTGGTACTCATTGCTACCTCCTATTGATGGCAAGGGTGCCGTCTGCTGTTCAACTGTAGGGCCTAGGACAGAGACGAGGGCCCGAACAGAGACGGAAGAACTTGGCGCCGCCGAACGTATGCAATTGTCGCGGGAGCCCATGCCGGAGGTGGCGCGTGGGAATGCCTCCTGGCCAGTTGCCTGGCTGAACTAAGCCTATAAACCCGGCTCCCATCACGCAAGGAGAGCGCCCGCAGACCTGTCCTCACGCAACTTAAACCGGTGAGCAGTTGGTGCCCGATACAGGTC
>JALYYI010000053.1 GCA_030946705.1 Actinomycetota bacterium
ACCAGCGTATTCCACTGCGCCATCACGGATCCCACCGCGACCGGCGATGACCAGCCGCGCTCACTGACAAGCCGATTCACGACGCTGCCCAACCCCAGGGGGTCCCTACCTGAATCCTTGCTGTCTATATAGGAACGACGACGACGGGCCGTCTTGACCGCGGCGTCCTGGCGCTTACGGCCGGGAGCAACCCTAATCTCACCGCGGTTCTTTGCAGCCTCGCGCATCCGGTTCAACGCCGCCTGCGCGGCATCCACATTCGTGGACAGCTCCGTCGGGTTGGCCGGATTGGCCTCCGCGGCCGGTCCATTGTCCGGAGCAGGTTTTCTAGCCGCCATTGGCCGCCACGCCTCCCGGGATAACGCGGATCTGTGCCCCGGAGAGCTCTGCGGGAATATCCGCCTCCACGGCCGCCGTGACCAGGACCTGCTCGGCACCGGAGACGATCGAGGCCAGCCTGGCGCGGCGCTGCACATCCAGCTCGGCAAAAACGTCATCGAGGATCAGTATTGGCGTGTTTCCCTCCACCTGGGCATCGTCCAACAGCACGTAATATGATGCAAGGCGCAGGGCCAGGGCCATGGACCAGGTTTCACCGTGCGAGGCATAGCCGCGGGCCGGAGCCGTTCCCAGCACCAGTTCCAATTCATCGCGGTGCGGCCCCACCAATGAGAGGCCGCGCTCGAGCTCACGGCGGCGGGCGGCCGCAAATGCGGTGATGTACCGCTCGGTCAGTTCCGCCACGGAGAGCCCCACCAGCTCCGAGGGGCCGCTACCGGCGCTACTTTCCGCGTCGCCGTCGTCGGAGATCTGAACCTCAAGGGTCGAACGGTAGTGGGCAGCAACTTCCTTGCTGCCGTCTGTCAGCTGCCGATACGCCATCCCAAGGTGCGGTTGGAGCCTTTCCAGGAGTTCCAGCCGCGCGGCCAGCAAACTGGCGCCAGCCGCGGCCATGTGCTGATCCCAAACATCAAGGGTGGCTTCATGGGAATCACTGACCCCGGTACGCGAAAAATGCTGCGCCTTAGCGGATTTCAGCAGCGCGTTGCGCTGTTTCAGTACCCGCTCGTAGTCGCTGCGGGTGGCAGCATGCCGGGGGATCAGGGTAACCAGCAGCTCATCCAGGAAACGACGGCGGTTGGATGGATCGCCCTTGACCAAGGCCAGGTCCTCGGGTGCAAAGAGCACGGTCCGGCAGATTCCCAGCACGTCCCGCGCGCGTACCGGGTTGGCCCGGTTAATCCTGGCCCGATTGGCCCGGCCCGCGTTGATTTCGACTTCCACGCTGATTGACTGCTGGCCGCGGACCAGCCTGGCACGGATCATCGCCCGTTCCGTGCCGAACCTCAGCAGCGGCGCATCCGAACTGACCCGGTGCGAGCTGAGCGTGGAAAGATACCCAACTGCCTCAACCAAGTTCGTCTTACCCAGTCCGTTGGCACCAACCAGCACCGTAACACCGGTTTCCAGCGGCAGTTCGACCTGTGCATAACTGCGGAAATCGGTCAGGGACAGGTGTTCCAGATACACGCGGCTCGCTTCACGGACATGGTGCGGTACTCAAGGGCAGTTGGATGGCGGAACGTAACCGCCCACCAGGACGCTGTCCTTTAGGAGCCTGAGGGCTTGGCCGGCTTGGTGGCGTGACCGCCAAACTGGTTGCGCAGCGCGGAGACCATCTTCATCGCGGGGGAGTCGTCCTGCCGGGAGGTAAACCGGGCAAAGAGTGCGGCGGTGATAGCCGGGGCTGGGACACCGTTGGCGATGGCTTCTTCAACAGTCCAGCGGCCTTCGCCGGAATCCTCAACGTAGCCGGCAATCTGTGCCAGCTCGGGGTCATCCTTGAGCGCCTTGACCATCAGGTCCAGCAACCAGGAACGGACCACGGTGCCCTTCTGCCAGGCGGCGAAGGTGCCCGGGACGTCCTTGACGATGTCCTTGGCCATGAGCAATTCGTAGCCCTCGGCGTAGGACTGCATAAGCCCGTACTCGACCCCGTTGTGCACCATCTTGGCGTAATGGCCGGCTCCGACGTCGCCGACGTGGACAAAGCTTTCGGCGCGTTCGCCCTCCGGGCGGAGCGCATCGAAAATGGGCATCGCTGCCTGCACATGTTCGACATCCCCGCCGGCCATCAGACCGTAGCCGTTCGCCAGACCCCAAACGCCGCCGGAGACACCACAATCGACAAAGCGGATTCCCTTCTCGGCCAAAACAGCGCCGTGCTTCAGGTCTTCGGTAAAGCGCGAGTTACCGCCGTCGATAATCATGTCGCCGTCCTGCAGCAGCGCGGAGAGGTCGGTAATGACACCATCCGTTACCTCCCCTGCTGGCACCATGACCCAGATGATCCGCGGTGCGGGGACAGCGGCCACCAACTCCTCCAAGGAAGCTACGTCGGTAACCTCCGGGTTCCGGTCATAGCCGCTGACCTGGATCCCGGCATTGCGCAGGCGCGCCCGCATGTTGAATCCCATTTTTCCAAGGCCGATGAGACCGATATGCACGGTGTTTCTCTTTTCTGGAGTTGGTTATTGCTGTTGTCCGGATCCCTGCCTGCGTCGCTGTCAACGACGCACGCAGCTACTGGTTAGGAAGCCTGACCGGCATCACCAGGTACCGGTAGTCGTCCTGGTCTTCGCCATCGATCTCCGCCTGTGCCGTGATCATCGCCGGCTTTGGGGCTGAGGTGAAAGAGAACCTGACGAACTTGCTGTCGAAGGCGCTCAAACCCTCGCTCAGATAATGCGGGTTGAAGGCAACGGTGATCTCATCGCCCACCAACGCCGCTTCCAGGCCCTCGGAGGCCTGCGCATCCTCGCCGGTGCCGGCGTCCAAGCTCAGCTGGCCATCGGTAAATGCCAGTCGGACGGGAGTATTCCGCTCGGCTACGAGGGAAACACGGCGCACCGCCTCGGCCAGGGCACTTGTTTCCACGGTGGCGTGGATGGGTGTGCTGTCCGGGAAAAGCGAGCGGATCTTCGGGTAGTCCCCGTCCACCAGCAGCGAGGTGGTGCGGCGGCCACCGCTTTCAAAGCCGATCAGCTCGCTGTTGTCCGACAGGGCGATGTTCAGATCGCCGGAACCGCCGAGCGTCTTGGCTACCTCGTTGAGGGTCTTTGCCTTGACCAGCGCGCTGGTTGAAATCCCCGGAACGTTGGGGCGCCAGCGGACTTCACGGAGCGCAAGCCGGTAGCGGTCAGTGGCCAGCAGGGTGATCAGGTCGCCCTCAATTTCCATCTTGACACCGGTCAGGATGGGCAGGGTGTCATCCCGGCTGGAAGCAATGATGACCTGGGAAACGGCCTGGGCAAAAGCCTCCCCGGAGACGGTTCCACTGATTTCCGGTAACGCCGGGAGTTCCGGGTAGTCATTCTCCGGCATGGTGGCCAGGTTGAAGCGGCTGCTGCGGCAACTGAGGGTGACCTTGGATCCATCCGTTGCGATATCCACCGGAGCGGAGGGCAGGCTGCGGCAGATGTCCGCCAGCAGGCGTCCGGAAACCAGGATGGTCCCTTCCTCGGCAACGTCCGCAGGAATTTCCAGACGGGCTGAAATCTCGTAGTCGAAGCTGGAAAGGCTGACCGTGCCGGCGTGGGCCTTGAGCAGCAATCCTGACAAAACCGGGACGGGCGGCCGCGGAGACAAGGACCGGGCTGTCCAGCTGACGGCTTCGGCCAGGACATCCCGCTCAACTCGGAACTTCACGGAAGGGTGCCGCCTTTCATCCTGAAAATTATCGTTGGGGATCGCCTCAGCGCGTTTTGGCCTATCGAATGACAAAACGCTTCCCGGGGAACTACATGCTTGCAGACAGCTTAGCCCTTTGGCCAGTCGGCGCTTGCATTGGGATTTGGGACGGCCGAATGGGTGTTGGGTTCGACGGATTCTGCTGGTTGCGCCGTCTTGGCCGAGGGGTAAATGTTGTTTGAAAGAAATCCAATTTTTGGGATTCGTAGTGTTAATAACCCCTGTGGATACTGTGGATAACCGGGTGTGGTTGCGCCATTCCGGCGATGTGGCCTGTGCATAGTATGTGGGTCCACACCGGACACGCCCGGTCGCACCGGTGGACAAAATTTGATGCCATTTCAGGGATCCACAGGGGTACGGAAAGTTGTTCCCCCATCAGAGGGACTTGTGCACCTGTTTATCCACAGTGATATCCACATGCCGGAATTGGGGTTCAGCTCTCGCGTTGCTGCTGTTTGATCCGGTTGGTCAGCTCGGTGACCTGGTTGAAGATCAGGCGCCGCTCGGCCATCAGCTCCCGGATCTTCCTGTCGGCGTGGATTACGGTGGTGTGGTCGCGGCCACCGAGTTCCTGGCCGATCTTAGGCAGGGACATGTCCGTCAGCTCGCGGCAGAGGTACATGGCAATCTGGCGGGCGTTCACTAGGGTCCGGGTCCGGGACTTGCTGCACAGCTCCTCAAGGCTGAGTTTGAAGTAGGCCGCTGTCTGGCCAAGAATGGCCGCGGCGGTGATTTCCTGGGCCCCGTCATCGGTGATGAGGTCCTTGAGGACTATTTCCGCCAGTGCGACGTCCACCGTCTGGCGATTAAGGCTGGCAAACGCCGTCACACGGATCAGCGCGCCCTCCAGCTCGCGGATATTCGTGGAAATCTTGGAAGCGATGTACTCCAGCACGTCGTCGGGGGCATGCAGCCGTTCGCCAATCGCCTTTTTACGCAGGATGGCGATGCGGGTTTCCAGCTCGGGAGGCTGCACATCCGTGAGAAGGCCCCACTCAAACCTGGATCGCATCCTCTCCTCAAAGCCGGAGAGCTGCTTGGGTGGGAGGTCGGAGGTGATGACCACCTGCTTGTTGTGGTTGTGCAGCGCGTTGAAGGTGTGGAAGAACTCCTCCTGCGTTGCCTCCTTGCCGGAGAGGAATTGGATGTCGTCAATGAGCAGGATGTCCACATTGCGGTAGAGGGATTTGAAACTGGTGCCCTCGTCATAGCGGATTGAATTGATGAATTCGTTGGTGAATTCCTCGGAATTGACGTAGCGGACGCGGATGCCGTTGTAGAGGCGCCGGGCGTAATGTCCGATTGCGTGAAGCAGGTGGGTCTTTCCCAGACCCGAATCACCGTAGATAAACAGCGGGTTGTATGCCTTCGCAGGTGCTTCGGCGACGGCGACGGCGGCCGCGTGGGCGAAGCGGTTGGACTGGCCGATGACAAAACTGTCGAAGACATACTTGGGGTTCAGCCGGCCGAATTCGTGGGAAGTGCTCGGCAGTGTGGGTTGCGGCTTGTTTTCCGGCTCCGGTTCGGGAGTCGGAAGCTCAGGGGGCTCCTTCTCCTCATGGAGAGGGAGCAGATCGGCGTCAATACTGAAAGCGCAAAGTATGTCGTCCGCAAAGACCTGGCGCAGCGCATCGTCCAAGGCGCCCTTGAGCTGGGTCTGCAGGACTTCACGGGTGAGCTCGTTGGGCACCGCCACCAGCAGCGTCGTCCCGATGAGTCCCTGCGGCTGCGCGAGGATGACGAAACCGCGCTGCCGGGGCGTGACACGGTCATCCTGCTCCAGGATCCGGACCACTTTGCGCCACGAGCTCCCGACATCGTTGATCTCGTCAGTGCTCACCGGAGCACCATCCATCGAAATGCCTACCGATTCGGTTCATCAAAACCCCTAGATCTTCTGTCGCTTGCTGTTGCCGGATTCTCCGGACGAAAATCTCTTCCGGACAAGTCATCCACAGAGTTATTCACAGCCAGTGGATAAACAGCCACTGGCCCAGCCTAGAGGATGGCTGTGGCCTGAAGACAGTGAGAGAACGCCTTGTGGATAATTCTCACACCGAGGGTCCCCGGAGCGGCAGTTGGGGGCCCGCCGGTCTCCTGGGGAGGCTGCGTGCCGCCGCAATTTGGAGGGAAGGGGCGCCGGTCTGGTTTGACTGTTGAGCCTGGGATGACCTACCGTGGTGAAGTCCTTTGTGTCTACTTTGTGCCTTTTGGCATGCGCTCAACTTTGCGGCCAGTAGGCACCTGAATCTTCGCGTCGGCCTGTTCTTCCCCCTGTTGTTACGGGTAAGGCGCATCTTTGATTGTCTTGGAGTAACCTACCGTGAGCAAGCGGACTTTTCAGCCGAATAACCGCCGTCGTGCCAAGAAGCACGGCTTCCGCCTTCGCATGCGCACCCGCGCCGGCCGTGCCATTTTGTCGGCACGTCGGGGCAAGGGCCGCGTAGAGCTGTCGGCCTAACCAATACGCTTGACTGTCTTGTCGAGCTTGAGACTTCGCAGTTGATCTGACGGTGCTGGCCACCAGGAACAGATTGCGGGCCTCGGCCGACTTCTCAAATACTGTACGTTCCGGTGTCCGCAATGGACGCCGGAACTTAGTGTTATATGCGGCAACTACGGCTGCAACCGAGCCAACGCAGGTTGGTTTCATTGTGGCAAAAACCGTAGGGAACGCTGTTGTACGTAACCTCGTTAAGAGGAGACTAAGAGAAGCGGCTGCATTTACAGTGCGCAGCCATCCGACCGGATTAAAGATTGTGGTCAGAGCATTGCCCGCTGCGGCCGGTTCGGATTGGGCCGCACTGTTGAATGACTACCGCTCGGCCTGCTTCAAGGCAGTCAATCGGCTGGCTGGCAGTGTGTCTGCGGGGACGGAAGAGGAAGGGACCAAGACGCCATGACATCTCGTGCCGCCCGTTCCGCCGTCGAGCCTGCCACATTCGGCCGCGCCGTGCGTGACGCTGACGTGACCGACGCCTTCGGCGGTCCGGCCTCAGCCCGTCCCGTCGCCGTCGCCCTCTCCCTCCGGGTACTGCGCTTCGCATGGGACCTGCCGCGGAACCTGCTGATTTTGGCGCTGAAGGCTTACCGACGGATCATTTCCCCGCTGTATGGCCCGGTGTGCCGGTTCTTTCCCTCCTGCTCGGCCTATGCGCTCGAAGCGGTGACCGTTCATGGCGCCATCAGGGGAAGTTGGCTGGCTGCGCGGCGGCTCATCCGATGCCATCCGTGGAATGCCGGCGGGATCGACCACGTTCCGGTCGGCCACCGGCACGATCAGGATCCCGCAAGGATCCCCTACATAATCCAGCTGAACCACCCAGAGAAGTTTCTAGCTGACACGTCAGATACACAAGGTCGCAGCGCGGCTTGAGGAGTATGGAAAAGAATGTTTGATTTCTTCGGGACGATCCTGGCGCCATTCAAATGGTTGGTGTCGTGGATCATGGTGGTCTTCCACGATGCCTTCACCTTCCTGGGCCTGCCGTCCGCCTCCGGCGTGACCTGGACACTGTCCATTATTGGTCTGGTGCTGGTGATCCGGGCCGCCCTGATTCCCGTCTTCGTCAAGCAGATCAAGGCCCAGCGCGGCATGCAGGCGCTGCAGCCGGACATGAAGAAGCTGCAGGCCAAATACAAGGGCAAGACGGACCAGCTCTCCCGCCAGGCGATGGCGCAGGAGCAGATGGCGCTGTACAAGGAGCACGGGACCAACCCGTTCTCGGCCTGCCTGCCGATGCTGATCCAGATGCCCTTCTTCTTCTCGCTGTTCCAGGTTCTCTCCGGGGTGTCGCACGCTGCGACGCAGACCACTGAGGGCATCGGTGCCCTCAGCCACCAGCAGGTCCTGCAGTTCGATCAGGCCTCCGTCTTCGGTGCCCCCCTCTCGGCCGCGTTCCTGCCGCAGGTCCAGGGTGGAAACGTCAACGCCGCCGTCGTCATACTTTCCATTCTCATGATTCTGGCCATGACGGCGTCGCAGTTCATCACGCAGAAACAGATCATGGCCAAGAACATGTCCGACGAAGCCATGGCCAGCCCGTTCATGAAGCAGCAGAAACTGATGCTCTATGTCCTGCCGCTGGTGTTCGGTGTGGGCGGTATCAACTTCCCCATCGGCGTGCTGATCTACTGGACCACCACCAACCTTTGGACCATGGCCCAGCAGTTCTTCGTGATCCGCCGCATGCCGACGCCGGGTTCCCCTGCCTACCGCGAATACCAGCAGCGCCGGGCAGCCAAGGGGCTGCCGCTGCTGGGAGCCAGCAAGAAGGCCGAGCCGGTAGCCGAAGTAGTAGTTGACACCAAGGGCCAGCGCTCACAGCCCCAGCGCAAGAACAGAAAGAGGAAGTAATGTCTGTTGACCGACCCGAAGAGCTTGTTACAGACGATGCCGCCGAGGCGTCCGAAGAGGCCACTTCCGGTGTGAGCCGCCTCGATGAAGAGGGCGACGTCGCCGCGGATTACCTAGAGGAGCTGCTCGACATCGCCGACATTGACGGTGACATCGACATTGAGGTCCGGAACGGGCGCACATACATCTCCATCGTCTCGGAAGAGGAAGGCTCCAACCTGAAATCGCTGGTGGGCCGTGAAGGGGAAGTACTTGAGGCGCTCCAGGAGCTGACCCGGCTGTCCGTGCTCTCGTCAACGGAGAACCGCTCTCGCCTGGTCCTGGATATTTCCGGTTACCGCGAGGAGCGTGGAGGAGTACTGGCCCGCATCGCGGAGGAGGCCGTGAACCGTGTCAAGGAGACCGGACAGCCCGTGGATCTGGAGCCTATGGGCGCCTACGAACGCAAGATTGTCCACGACGCCGTTGCGGACTTCGGATTCGTCAGCGAGTCCGAGGGTGAAGGTACCGACCGCCATATCGTGGTGTCCGCCGCAGAGTAACTGCCTCCGCCGGTTCGGGGTAAGCCTCGGTCCTGGCGGAAAATTGAGGGGATAGTTGTGGTTGAGCTGAACGGCACCGAGGTTGTTGCTGCCCGGAAGATCTTCGGGGATCGTCTGGAACTGGCTGAGAGGTACGTTGAGCACCTGGCCACCTCGGGAATCGAGCGGGGCCTGATTGGTCCCCGCGAAGTGCCGCGGTTATGGAGCCGGCATGTTCTTAATTGCGCTGTGGTCGCGGAGTTGATTGGCGACGGCGCCAGTGTTGCGGATGTGGGCAGCGGCGCGGGGCTTCCCGGCCTGACTCTTGCCCTGGCACGGCCCGATCTTGAGGTTACACTCATTGAACCGCTGGAGCGGAGGGTGGCATGGCTTGAGGAAGTCGTGATGGATCTGCGGCTGGACAACGTCGAGATCATGCGGGCCCGTGCGGAACAGGCGGTGGGCAGGGTCGAGTGCGACGTGGTGACCGCCCGAGCCGTTTCCGCATTGAACACCCTCGCCGGCCTCACCATCCCGCTGCTGGGCGGGAAGGGAGAGGTGCTCGCCATCAAGGGCCGGAGTGCGGCCGAGGAAGTGGACAAAGCCGCCAAAATCATCCGAAAGCTCGGCGGCGTCGAAATTGGCGTCTTTACCGCAGGCGTGGGGATTCTCGACGAGCCGACCACCGTGGTCCGGATCAGGGTGTCGAAGAAGTAGCAGAACGCATCCCGCAGCCATTGGCTTTGGAGTTGTTACGGCGGGCCGCACCGTGTTATGGGCCTTTGCACCGGACCGACCCGTTAGGCTAGAGGAGGCAAGCATCGCCAGAGGAAAGTGAGAGTGTCATTGTGACCAGCAGCGAAGCGTTTTCGCAGCGGATCCCACCGTTTATGTCCCTGGGATCTGCGCGAGTGGGCTCGCAGCAGGCAGCCATGACGGTGGTAAGACCCTCGGTATTCCAAGGAAATCAACCGTCTCAGGTTGATGTCGCCTCCAATGTTTCACGTGAAACAAATTCAAAATCCGGTGGAAGCATCATGGATACCATGGATGACAGCCCCATCGCGCGGGAGCTTGCAAGTGAAAACAAGAGACGCGAGCGCCTTCTGGGACGCAAACTGCCGCGGCCGGAAAGAACACGCATTCTCACCGTCGCGAACCAGAAGGGCGGGGTCGGCAAGACCACCACGACTGTCAACATTGCTGCGGCACTGGCCTCCGCCGGACTGAACGTGCTGGTAGTCGATATTGACCCTCAGGGCAATGCCTCCACCGCCCTCGGCGTCGAGCACCACGCGGACGTGGACAGTATTTATGACGTGCTGATTAATGACTTCGCCATTTCCGATGTTGTCGCACCCTGCCCTGACATCGACAATCTGCTCTGTGCGCCGGCCACCATCCATCTGGCGGGCGCCGAAATCGAGCTGGTGTCCCTGGTGGCCCGCGAGCAGCGCCTGCGCCGGGCCCTCGATGTGTACGCCGCTCATCGTGAAAAGAACGGCGACGCGCCGCTGGACTACATTCTTATCGATTGCCCCCCGAGTCTGGGGCTCCTCACCGTGAACGCCTTCTGCGCGGCCAATGAGGTCCTGATTCCGATCCAGTGCGAGTACTACGCCCTGGAGGGCTTGAGCCAGCTGTTGAAGAACATTGAAATGATACAGAAGCACCTGAACAGCGAACTGGTGGTATCCACCATCCTGCTCACGATGTATGACGGCAGGACGAACCTGGCGGCGCAGGTCGCCGCTGACGTTCGCGAACACTTCCCGGATCAGGTACTTAAAGCCGTCGTCCCACGCTCGGTGCGCATCTCCGAGGCGCCGAGCTACCAGCAGACGGTGATGACATATGACCCGTCGTCCTCCGGTGCGCTGTCCTATCTGGAAGCAGCGGCCGAAATGGCTGAACGCTAGACTTTCTTCACTACAGCGATCTATATTCCCGGCGACTGCCCGGGCTTCCACCGGAAGGAACCGTCCATGACCGAAAAGCGCAGGGGACTCGGCCGCGGCCTTGGTGCATTGATCCCCAGTTCCGCCAATGACGATAGCGACAGACCCCAGACTCCGAGCGCGCCGCGACCGGTGGATCTGTTTTTTCCGGAATCCGCATCGAGGAAAGCAGAGGGGTCTGTTTCACGTGAAACAGGGAGCGGTGCCGAGCTGGTGGCGGTCCCGGGGGCGCGTTTCGCCGAACTCCCGGTAGGGGACATACACCCGAACCGAAAGCAGCCTCGCAGCGTTTTCGATGAGGATGAAATGGCCGAGCTGGTCCATTCGGTTCGTGAAATCGGAATCCTGCAGCCCATTGTCGTCAGGAATTCCACGGAACCTGGCGGTGAACCGTATGAACTGGTGATGGGGGAACGCCGCTGGCGGGCGTCCCAGGCCGCGGGACTGGATACAATCCCGGTTATTATCCGGGACACAGCCGACACCAACCTGCTGCGGGATGCACTTCTGGAGAACCTGCACCGCAGCCAGCTGAATCCCCTGGAAGAAGCAGCCGCCTACCAGCAGCTGCTGGAGGACTTTGGTACCACGCACGAACAGCTGGCGGACAAGATCGGGCGCTCACGACCGCAGGTGTCCAACACACTGCGGTTGCTGAAGTTGCCGGCCCTGGTGCAGCGCCGTCTGGCGGCTGGCGTGCTGTCAGCCGGGCACGCTCGCGCACTGCTGTCCCTGCCGGATGCCGCGGCCATGGAGCGGTTGGCACAGCGCATCGTTGCGGAAGGAATGTCCGTTCGCGGGACCGAGGAAGCCGTAGCGCTGTATCAGGAGCCGCAGTCTGCCAGGAATACTGCTCCGCGACCCAACGCCCGTCACGAACGTCTGGACTTCCTGGCCAGTTCGCTGTCGGATCGTCTCGATACGAATGTCAAGATCACCCTCGGAGCCAGGAAGGGCAAGGTCAGTATCGACTTTGCTTCCGTGGAGGACCTCAACCGGATCATGGACGTTCTTGGTTCTGGATCTGAAAACTAGCTTTCTCGTCTGAATAGGGGGCGGTCCGTTTCACGTGAAACAAACCGCCCCCTTTGATTGGGCTTGGGTGAGGAGCGTTTCCGTTTTGTGGAGCCGTGAACCCAGTCGTGGAAGGTCGCAAAGAGTGGTTTCGGCGCCTTCTGGGTTCGTCAGGCGCGGTTGTAAGGCGCAATTCTGTCTCAGCCCCGCGTCGTCTGGCCATTATTTCGCGCCATAAACGACCGATATTCGAGACGCAAGCGCGGTGGCGGCTGTTTTACGTGGAACCGATGAACGCGTCAGCCGGCTGTTTCTTTTGATCCTGGCCGGAGCGGGCGGTCGATAATTCTGCGCCGGTGATCGAGACTCCTTTGTCATTCAGGGGTGTTGCTCCGGCGCGCGCCATGTGGGAGCGTGTCAGGGTCCCCAAGGACGAAGATGCAGCGCCCCGCTGATATGTAGACCGCCGCTGGTCTGAAATCACGGATTTGTACCTGCCAGACCGCGGGTCTAGTTGTTGATTGGAGTTCGAGCGCTTCGAAACGCTTGTCTCGTTGTTCCTGCGATGAAAAGTATCGGCGGCGGTCCGAAATAGTTGAGTGCACGGTGATCCTGGCATGGCCAAGTCGTTGAAACTCGACATTCTGAGGTCAGTGTTGACTTTTGGTTCCCCAAGGGCGACAACTGGACCGTGTATGTCCTTGGTTCTGGATCCGAAAAGCGCCGTGACTCCAATCAAAGGTGGCCGCAGGGAGGGTGGGTTCGACGCCTTTCGGTTCGACGACCAATTCTGGTCCGCCCGACGTGTTCTGGCCGGCAATTCGAGCTCCATCCGGTCCGTATCCGAGATGCCAGCCCAGTCGCGCCTGTTTCACGTGAAACAGAGCTCGGCGTCCCCGGGCTGCACTGTTTGAACCCGGTCGATTTACGGCGGACAATCGGGCAGCGCCAAGCGGGGATCCGGTCTCACACCGGCGCGCCATCGGGGAGTACATCAGCCCTCGGGAGCACGGGGGCCCGAACAACTATCCAAACCTATGGAACGTTATGCAGTCATATTGACCCCTATGTCAATCTTTGCGCTTAAAAACCAAGCTGTGCGCCTGTTCCCATACTGAGGATCACCTTCACCGCGGGATGCAGGATGCGTATGAATCAGCTGCAGATGGGTGAATTGAACCTTTTGTGGCCGACCTATCATCAGACCTGGGACCAACTATCAGCTGACGGGGGTGGCTGGATTTTTTGTTTCACGTGAAACGCCGGCTCCAACAGCACCGTCTCCGCTATGTTGCCTGGGTGTCCGAGGTCTCCCTTCGTGGTCTTCCGGCGCCAAAGCAGCCGAGGGGGATGGGGCTGGGACTCTGCCGTCATGTCCATCGCGAGACGAGCTGGCACGAATGCCCTCCATACTTTTGCCGTTTCACGTGAAACGACACCGCGCAGTTTGACACAGCGCAGTTCGACACCGGGCAGTCCGACACAGGCCGGGGAGGGTCCGTCCTTCCTGGTCCTCACCGGGACTTTGGCTTGCGAGGGCATAGAAGGAGGACCGGATTCACTGAAGGATGGAGCGGAAGCCGCTGACGCTGGCGTCTCATCAGTTAGAT
>JALYYI010000066.1 GCA_030946705.1 Actinomycetota bacterium
CGCTACATCGAGGTGTTCTACAACCGCTGGCGACCCCACAGCAACAACCAGGGCCTTCCCCCGGCCACCGCGATGGCCAACTTCACACCCAAGAATCAGCAGCTTCCCGCTGCCGCTTAGCCAAAAAGAAACTACCCGACTGTCTCACTTCCTTGACACACCTCAACTGTTACCCAACCGGTTTCGCCGCTCCGGGGCGCCCTCAGCAGCCCCATCCATGCTCTTGCGAACCGTGGCGGAGACGGATCCGGTCCGTGCCGCACCCCGGTTGAATATCGACGTGACCCGCCCGGACGGCCGACTGGTACGTGCTGACGCTTCCGGCCCTCGGCGTCGACGTTAATGTGTTACTGACGTGCTATAACGGCTATTAGTGTCGCTGGTGCTGACTGCTGGTTGGAGTCGGAGGAGGAGTGTTGGGGTGGGAGTAGACAGATCCCCCTGTGCGCGTGGCGCCTCCTGCATGCGTGCGGGTCGGTCGCAGTGCGACCTTGCTTCGTGCCTGCCCGGGCGACGACGCAGCTGAAGAGGAGGCCACGTGCAGCAGCTTCTCAGCTTCAATATCGTCCAAAAACCACTCCTATACGCTTTTTATGCCCTGAGCGTCCTGGCGGTGCTGTACCTGCTCATCCGGCCCGTGTTGCTGCCCCTCCTGCAACGCCCCTCCCGACCAGGGATTGATTTACGCCGTCGGCCTGGGCCGGTGCGGGGCGGGATCTGGCTCCTCACGGCGGCCGCGGCCCTGGTTGGTGGGGCCGTGCTGGGGGCGGGTACATTGTTCGTCTGCGAAACGCTGCTGAACATCTTCGGCATACCGTTGGATCCGGATACCCACGTCTGGGTCATCGCTGCGTTCGCCGGAGTGGCCCTGGCGCTGGTGAATTTGTGGCGCTCACGTTGGTGGCGGAAGGCGGCCGCCGCGCTCGCTGTTCCGGTCTTTCTTGTGACCGCGGCCCTGGGAATCAACGCCGGCTACGGACTGAACGCGACGCTTGGTTCATTGCTCGGTATCAACCCGGTCCAGCATCTGACTTTGCCGAAACTGCACCCTGCACTCCAGCAAAGCGGCGCCGCGTTATGGCAGACCTGGAAGGCTCCGGCCGGGATGCCGCTCGTTGGGCGGACCGGTGCGGTGACCATTCCCGCAGACGCCTCAGGCTTCCATGCCCGTGATGCCTACCTTTACCTCCCTCCCGCTGCGTTGGTGGCTGACCCTCCACCCCTGCCGATTGTGATCATGATGATGGGCCAGCCCGGGGGGCCCGAGCAGAACAAATCCGCTGTCCAGGAACTCAACGCCCTGGCCCAACGCAATCACGGGCTGGCCCCGCTCTTCCTCACCATCGACCAGTTGGGCAACCCTTACCGCAACCCGGTATGCGTGGACTCAGCGAAGGGCAATGTGTACACGTACGTCACGACCGACGTCGTCAACTACGTCCGCAAAAACCTCAACGTGGCCACCGGCCGGATCCAGTGGGCGGTCGCGGGCTATTCCAACGGCGGCGAATGCGCCCTCTCGTTCGGTGCCAAGAGGCCGGACCTTTTCGGCTCGCTGCTGGACATCTCCGGTGAGCTGGAACCGATCGACGGCACGACGGCCAACACCGTCAGCACGGTGTTCGGGGGTAGCACGGCCGCGTTTGACGCGGAAAAGCCAGCCAACATTCTCAAAGCGCACAAATACATTGATGAACTCGCGGTCTTCACCAGCGGAGCCCTTGACCCGACCTACACCCCTCAGGCCGCGACAGCGCAGGCTGACGCGAAAGCCGCCGGCATGACAACGCAGCGCTTTGTCGGCACCGGGATCGGCCACCGCGGGGATTCCGTCGATTACGGGCTGAAGACCGGGCTACCTCTGCTCTATCAACGGTTCGGCCTCGCCCCGCCATGACCAGGCCCTGGTCCGGTGTGAAGCCGTGATAACCGATGGAGTGGATGTGACCGGCGCCCGGCCAGGGAAACCACCCGGGCCGTCCTTCCCGGCGCACCTCGGTCGCGTCGGAGGGTACCCGTGGAGCGCGCCGGTAACCTTCACCTATCTCTTCATCTTGTGGGCGCTTGGGTTGGGATCCGCCTTCATTCCGGCCGTCCCGGTACGGGCCGCGAGGGCAGCTGTGGCGGTCACAGCCTCCGACCTGGCCACCCGTCCGTGGTCGGTCGTGACTTCGGGCTTCTGGGTACAGGGGATCGGCCTCTACGTCACGTTCACGCTCCTACTCCTGCTGGCAGGAATACCCCTGGAGCGAAGGCTCGGCAGCCTCCGCTTCGCCATCGCCGCCGCGGCCACTCAAATTCCGGGGATCCTCGGGGCGGCGGGTTTCGTCTGGGCTGCCCGCGGTCTGATGGGTACCTGGTCCGCGGATTTGGTGACCCACCTCTATCTGGGGCCAAGCGCGGCCCTCTTCGGTGTGGCCATGGCCGCAACACCCACCATGTCAACGCTGTGGCGCCGCCGGCTTCGCGTTACAACGTTCGTGCTGCTGCTTCTGCTGGCCCTCTACGATGGCTCCTTCCCGGACCTGGTCAGGTTCGCAGCGGCCGTTATCGGACTCGGTTTGGGGCCCATCCTCTACCGGCGTAGCCCCAGGCCTGCATTTCCCTCCATGTCTCGGCGGGAGGCACGCGTCCTGTTCGCCCTGAGCCTGTCCGCCTTCGCAGTGGGCCCGGTCATCGCGGGCCTGGCCCCGCACTCGGCGGGCCCGCTGTCGGTCCTGCGCTATCTGTTTACGGACATCCAGCCGGTAGACCCGCAGACCCTTCAGTCCGTGTGCACGGACCTGGCGCAGGCCAACGACTGCGCGATGATGAGACTCCAGCTGAGGGCCGGTGCGGGAGGAATCTTCATGTCCATCCTGCCCTCAGTCATGCTTCTGCTATGCGCGGACGGGCTGCGCCGCGGAAGGCGCTTCGCCTGGGGCGCCACTGTCGTCGTACTTGGTGCCATGGGCGTGCTGGCCGGCACACACATCGCGGCCCTTCTGTTTCCGGCGCTAGCGGGAACCGTACAGGAGGAGACCATGGGCGGGCTTGACCTCACTCAATTCCGGCACCCGTGGAGCCTTGTGCTGCCTCTGCTGCTTCCCATGCTGCTCCTGCTCCTCGTCCTGGCGTCCCGAAGGCTTTTTGCCGTCTCCGCACCGCCGGGCACCTACCGTCAGTTGGGCCTGCGCCTCCTGGCCGGGGGCTCCGTCCTGGCCGTAATCTACATCGTGGCCGGCCTGTTCCTGGCCGGAGGCTTCACACCGGTCCCCGGTCTTCTCCAGCTGGCCGCCGATGTGCCGGACCGTTTCCTGCCGCTGGGCTATACCCTGGACATTCCCCCCACCTTTTTCCCGCAAAGCACCCCCGCCGTTCTGCTCTACGAAGGCACCGGAGTCGCCTTCTGGACGCTGGCCGCCGTGCTGATCCTGTTCTCCTTCCTGAAACCGGTCCACAGCCGCAACGCGGACGATCTAAACCGTGCGCGGAGGATACTGATGACGCAGGAAGGCAGCTCCCTGTCCTGGATGACGACTTGGCTCGGCAACACTTACTGGTTTTCGGCCACAGGAAACGCCTTCGTCGC
>JALYYI010000076.1 GCA_030946705.1 Actinomycetota bacterium
AGGAAGGCCCGATCGGCCAGCCGCCGGGCCAGGTCAGCGACGGTCTGCCGGCCACGGGGCAGCGGCGCCGCCACGGGCACGGCCAGGAAGGCCCACACGGCTACCGCCAGTGCCAGGAGTGCGGTGAGGGTGAACAGCAGTTCCAGCCCGCCGGAGGCCACCAGTGTTCCTCCGATCAACGGACCGGCGGTGTATCCGATGCTCTTGTAGAACCCGTAGGAGCCGAACGCTCTGCCCTGGCGGCCCGCGGGGTTCAGCCGGGCAACCAGGGCAGAGGCTGCCGGGGAGAACGCTGAGGCGGCTGCGCCCTGGCCCAGTCGGGCCAGCCACAGCCATGCCGGATCCCGGGCCAGGACGAAGGCTGCGGAAAAGAGGGCGAAGGCGGCCAGGCCGCCGAGCAGGACCGGTCTGGCGCCGATCCGGTCGGAGAGTGTCCCGAAAACGGGTTTGAGCAGCACCTCGGCCCCGTCGTACAGGGCCAGCATCGCCCCGAGCAGCAGCAGGGACTGGCCGTGGCCGATGCTGTAGGCGCCGAGGTTCGCCGCCACGGCATGGGCACCGAACGCCGTGGTGAAGCCGGCCGCATACAGGGGGAACAGATGCCGCCGGGGGCTTGGAACCCCGGCGCCCTGTGCGTCCGCTGTCATTGCTCGGGCTCCGGCGCGGATCCGGGAACGGGCGCGCTGGCGCGGCGTTCCCGGCGTGCTTTGCGCACGCGCCAGACGATGAACGCGATCACGGCCACCACCAGCACCACGGCCGTGATGTCGCGTCCGGCCGCCTTGGCGACGGCTTCGTAGGAGTTGCCGGCCAGGAAACCCAGCAGCACAAACCCCGCGCCCCAGACCAGGCCGCCGGCGGCGTTGAAGACCAGAAACCGGGGATAGTGCATCCGGGACGTCCCGGCCAGGGCAGGCATGACCGCCCGGAAGAACGCCACAAACCGGCCGAGGAAGACCGCTGATCCTCCCCGGCGGCGCAGGAAGTCCTGCGCCTTGTCCAGTTTGGCGCGGCGTTTGTTCATGACCTTCAGGTTCAGGACCCGGGGGCCGAAGTGTTTGCCGATCTCGTAGCCGACCGTGTCCCCCACAATGGCGGCCAGCACGACCAGGACCATCATCGTCCACAGCTCCACGTGGCCCCGGCTGGCGAGGACGCCTCCGAGGACCGCCGCTGTCTCTCCCGGGATCACGAACCCGATGAACAAAGCGTCCTCAGCGAACACCAGCAGCCCCACCAGGGTCAACGCCAGGACCGGATTGACGTTCAGGATGCTGTCCACGAACGCGCTCACCCGGCACCGCTTCCCCGGGTACGAAGACCGCGGGCCCCGCTCAGGAAGTGCTCGACTACCGGATCCTGGTTCACGGCCTGCTCCTCGCGTGTTGCGCCAACCGGCAGAAATCCGGCCATCAAGTAACAAATGATACATTTATGCGTGTGACGATGGAAGATTTCGGGTGGTTGCTGGTTCTCGTGCAGATCCCCGCCCAGCCGTCCCGGCACCGCGTGGCGGTATGGCGGGAGTTGCGCCGGGCCGGGGCCGTTCCCGTCTCCCACGGCACTTGGGTGCTGCCCGCGTTACCGGCTTTCGAATCCGCACTGGGACGGGCCGGGGAACTCGCCGAGCGCGGATCAGGCACGCTCACCGTCGTTGATGCAGCACCCCGCAACGATGCCGGTAAGGCACTTTTCCGCGAAGCGTTTGCGGCCGCGAGGGCCGAGGAATGGGCCGAGTTCATCGCCGACTGCGGGAAGTTCGACGATGAGATAGCCCGTGAGATCGCCAAGTCAAAATTCACCTTCGGAGAACTCGAAGAAGAAGAACAAAGCCTGGAACGGCTGCGTCGCTGGTACCGGGACCTCAAGTCTCGCGACGTCCTCCGTCTCTCCCAGGCCGCAACGGCGCAGGAACACCTGACCCGCTGCACCGGCGCCCTGGAAGGCTACGCCCAACAGGTCTACGAGACCGTACTCCCGTAAGGAAAGACATTGAAGCACCTCATCTCCGGCATCCCTCCCCTGCGCCTGCCTTGGCGCTCCTGGTGGCTGCTGCCGGTGTCCGTAATCCTGTTCGTTCTCACCCTGTCCATGGGGGTTCTGGCGAAACGCTACGGCTCCCCGGGACCGGATCTCAACGTCGACGTCAGCCTCATACCTGATCGAA
Organism: Actinomycetota bacterium; assembly: GCA_030946705.1. Classification (GTDB taxonomy): domain Bacteria; phylum Actinomycetota; class Actinomycetes; order Actinomycetales; family Micrococcaceae; genus Arthrobacter_M. Next base: position 2,168 of record JALYYI010000076.1, read on the forward strand.
ACCCGGCCCTGACGACCCTCGCCACAATCATCAACGACGCCCTCTCCCCAGCGGGCAACGTCGTCATCCTCGCACTTTCGTGCCTGATCCTGATGTTCGGGCTGCGCAGGCCGCTCACCGCCCTGGCGTTCGGCTCCACGGTTGCTGTGGGGTGGCTGTCCTCGGAAATCGGAAAGATCACGGTCGCCCGACTGCGGCCCCCGGGTTCAGTGACGCACGCACTGATTCTGGAAAACGGGTCCGACAGCTTTCCCAGCGGCCACACGGCATTCGCGGCCGCCCTGGTCTGGGGTGCGGTCCTGGTCCTCGCCCGCACCCCAACGCAGCGTGCGGTTACCGCCGTCGTGGGTGGTATTTTCGCCATTATGGTGGCCGTGTCACGGCTGTACCTGGGTGTCCACTACCCGACCGATGTTGCCGGTTCCCTACTGATCAGCACCGCGGGAATATTGTTCTGGCTTCCTCTATGGAACAACCTCATCGAACCCCGGCTCCGTCGGATCTCCCGGATCAACAGAATGTCAGCGCATCCCTCAGCCACTCACACCGGTGATTAGACACAGCCAGCCGCGAACATTGCCTCGGCCATGGCAGCTGTCATCGGGCAGCTTGTGGAAAATTCGTGACCCAGCCGATGCCGCGCTTCGGTGGCTATAACTTCAACGGCGGACAGCAGTCCATCCCCGACCAGAAGGCTGCACAGTCCCTGGAGCCGGTGCCCCGCCCACCGCAGACGCAGCGACGCCACCGTAAACAACAATCGATTGTGAGCGTCGTGTTATTCGTCGTCGGTGGGTGTCGTCGGATCACGCAGGGGCCGGAGGGCGTCATCTGAGAGCGTGGTGAAGGCATATCGGCCGTGGACATTGATGTGCGCGTCTCCCAGAGGAGACAACCTCGCGACATCGGCGTCGTCGATGGGATGCCCCTGATCTCTCAGAGCGGTCAGGGCCGCGTCGATGTAACGGGTGTTCCACAGGATGACCGCGTTCAGGACGAGTCCGAGTGCGCCGAGCTGGTCTTCCTGGCCGTCGCGGTATCGCTGACGTAGTTCCCCGCGCTGGCCGTAGAAGATTTTTCGGGCCATGCGGTGCCGGGATTCCTGGACGGTGAGTTGAACATGGATCGAGCGACGGTAGCTCTCGTCATCCGGGTCATACATGGCAAGGAGATGCAGTGTCTTCGCGGCGCGGCCATATTCAGCGAACGCTGCCCCGAGCGGGGTGGGGTTGCCGTCGCGGCCGAGCATCCGCAACAGGTCGTAGCCGGCGACCGAACCGCTGTGCAGGGATCCCACGACACGCAGCATATCCGCCCACTGGACCCGGATGCGCTCGGCCGATAGCTTGTTCGTCGCGACGGCGTTCAGAGCGCCGTAGTCGGCGGCCCGCCCGCCGGGCATGGTGAGGCGCCAGAGACGCTGGTCGGGCATATCAGCCAGACGCGGGCTGAACTGGTAGCCGAGCAGACGGAAGAGCCCGAACACGATGTCGGAGTAGGATGCGGTGTCCGTCGCGATCATCTGCGGTGCGGGTCCGCCGTCACGGTTGAGGATCACATCCAGGACGTGAAGGGAGTCGCGCATCGTCCCCGTGACCACGACGGCCCCGATGCCGGAGACCTGATCGTTGATGGCGTTGAGCCAGGTCACGCCGCGCCCCTGACCGAAATAGTGCGGATTCGGGCCGGCATCCAGGGTGCGGACCGGGACAACGAACCGTAATCCGTCGACGGAGGCAACCAGGCCACCGCCCCACGCCTGAGCCGTCGGAACGCCGGCCTGGGCATCGATGAGACGGGCGTTGGCGGGGGCCAGGGTATCGCTGCGCAGGTAGTTCTGCGCCACGTGCGAGAGCCGGCGCCGGCTCAGGGCCGGATGGCCGTGTTTGATCACCGGGGCGAATCCGAGGTTGCAGCCTTCAGCGACCAGTACCGCGGCCATCGACGTGGCCAGATCGGCGAGCCGGGAACCGGACGCCCGCTCTGTCATGCCCAGGTGCGTGAAATCGTTCAAATAGCCGGTCCAGGCTGCTCAGTTTTTCAGGTATGAAGGGCGGGCTCGGCAGTTATCGACGAAGAAGTCGCCGCCGAGACACTGGCGCCCCTTTTGGCCCGTCGCATCATCAAAGGCCACGCACCAGGCCGTGGATCACCGAGCCTAGCCACTGGCCCTTATGAAGAATTCTTCATAAGGGCCACAGACCTGGTTTCACAACCCAGGGCCGGTGGACGCGGGCGTTTTGGGCCTGGTATTTCGATTTCAGCCCGGCCAGGACGTAGCGGGTCGTGCGGATCGAGCCGTTTAGCCAAGGGCTACGAGTTTGTCATGCAGGACGTCCCCGCGGATCTTTCCGCGGGACTGCTCGACCAGGGACTTCATCTGCGGCAGGAAAGGGTCAGTGACCCGGCCGTGCCGGCTGGGCGCCTTCCTGCCGGGCCTTCACATACGCCCGGATCGTGTTATGCGAGACACCGCAGACCTCGGCGGCGCCACGGTACGCCCGGTCAGATCATAAGCCCTAAAATTTCCATGAACTCTCCTGGAGACATCACAACAAGCCCCTTCCTTCCCAAATGGGTGAAATCCAAACGATCGGCATCGTCATTTCACCCCGAAGGAAGGGGCTCTCCTCGTAACGACACGAGGGATGGACAAGGGAATCCCAGCGCACCCCCCGCCGCCGATCGGCGGCAAACTACTGGTCAAAACCACTGCCGCGAACGGTCAATCCAAATTGCCGTCTACGGTCAGTTTAAAGTTGCAGCTAACCCGGGGTTTTCATAGGAATGGCGGCCTGAGGGCGTGTTAATCGACGAAAGGCGCTTCTGAGCTGGGAAAATAGTGTTATCGACGCACTGTTCCACCGGCTGAAAGAAGCACCTTTCTGATGTCCCAGATTAGCCCAATTT
>JALYYI010000094.1 GCA_030946705.1 Actinomycetota bacterium
CGGGGCTGCGCCGGATCATCCTGACCCGCGACGGGGGCACCTGCCGGATCCCGTACTGCGGGGCACCGATCCGCCACACCGACCACATCGTGCCCTGGCGCACCAGCCGGAAGACCAGCGAAGCCGGATCGCAGGGGCTCTGCGAACGCTGCAACCAGGCTAAGGAAGCCCCCGGCTGGTCCTCCCAACCACGCCCCGGACCCCGGCACACCGTCGAAACCCGGACCCCGACCGGCCACACCTACCGCTCCACCGCACCACCACTGCCCGGAACCACCCTGACACCGCCCGACAACGGTTCACCGCCCGGCACGACCATGACACCGCCGGGCAACGCTCTATCAGGCGGATCGAAGGCGGAAACCGCCGGTGCGGACCCCAAAGAGCTGCGCCGGCGCGAACACAACCGCGCCGCCCGGACCCGAGGCGTCCACAGCCGGATGGTCGAACTCAGGAACGCCAGCGCGGAATGAGCACCAGACTCAGGGACCGTCTCATGGCGGTGCTCCGCGGCCCACTCGCAGGCCACATTGGCCGTCTGCTCCGGCGTGAGGCGGCCCGTGAGACCCTCATGGCAGTGCGGGCAGATGTACTGGAGATGCTCGCCGACCGCGGACTGAACGATCTGACGCTGGTGGCAGCCGGCGGAACCAACGCGGCAATTGTCAGGTAGCTGGATTGCAGCCCGCGGACGGCGGCGAAACATCTCGAGCGCGTCTACTCCAAGCTCTCCGTCAGCAGCCGGGCCGCGGGCGTCGCCCGCTTCGCTGAGGTGTCCGGACCGCACAGAGCCCTGGCTCGAGTGGGTAATTGGGTGCCGAGACAGACCTGTCTGACCCACCCGTAATATATGACCATCACCGCCGTGTTGCCGTCGATGAATGGTGAGACGGGAATCATGGAGGCTTTCGTGAACAATAAGCTCAAGGGCGTGTGGGTGGCTTCGGCGGAGGTTGAGATGGGGGGATCTGGATCGGGCCGAGATGGCCCTGCGCGAGGCGATTGTCGAGGCGATGATTGCGGGCTAGCCGATGGTGTCGCTGCCTCTGTGCCGCTGCCAATCTGACTCCTGCCGAGCTCCGCGTTTAACTTCTGGGCCAGCCCACAGGTAGTGTCCCGCGCATGACGACGGCCATGCAGGCCTCCGAACGGCCCGATGCTCGCGACCGGGTACTGTCAGCTGCCTACGAACTTTTCTCGCAACGGGGTATCCGCGGCGTCGGAGTCGACGAGCTCATCGGACGCTCGGGCGTAGCCAAGGCGACCTTTTACCGGCACTTCGCCTCCAAGGACGTTCTGGTGATCGCCTTCCTGCGGTAGACGACTTCGAGGCGTGTTCCTTCATCATTGTGCCCCTGGAAAGGTAACGGGGGCAGCCCCCCTTTGGGCCGGGCCAGCATCGAGTACCGGGAACGGACCCTTGCCGCTGGCCGCGCCCAGGAAATGGCGCGCTGGCTGATCGCCCAGCACAGCAGCTGAAGACCTGGCGGGTGGGCTTAGTGCGGATCGCGCTGGCCATGCCCTCGGGTACCAGCCGTTCCCAGCATTCTCGTAGCTGGCCGCGGTAGGAATGACGGGGGTTGTCTTTGGCCGTCTTGGGTTGCGCAGAAGCAAGTCTGCCGCCCTTGCCGAAAAAAAGGACCAGCCGAAATAGGACCAGCCGAAATAGGACCAGCCGAGAAAGGACCAAGGGAAACCGCGTATGCTCCGCGATCCATTCATTGTTTTGCCCCTGACGGCTATTTTCACACTGGTGTCGCTCTTTTGCCTTGCATCGGCGATCCGTGCGCAATCCGGGACGGCCCGGACCAACTGTCTGCTGACCGCTGTGATGAGTCTCACCGTGCTGGTTGTGGCGCTCGGCTGGAACGTTGGCGCCGCCGTCGTCCCACTGGTGGTGGTCCTGGCGGTGGCCTTCCTGTGGTTTGCGGCGCAAGCCGTCCTGCACGCCCAACCGTGGGCCCGCGAAACGGGCTTCAGCGCCGGCGGCTGCCTCTACCGGGCACTCACGCTCGCCATTGCCACCTGGATTCTGGCGTCGGCGCAGCAAACAGCCGGCTCCCACCAGCTCGGCTCCATCCTGGGAGCCCTGATAGCCGCCGTCGTGCTCACGTTGGCCTGCGCCGCCTGGCTGCTGGCGACCTTCGCTACGCCAAAACAGGACACCACTGCCAAGCCGATCCCGGCGCTCAAAGGACTCAACGAGGCCCTCATCGCCGCAGGTTTGGCAACCATGCTGTTCGCCATGGCCTGATCCGCGGGCGGCGGCTAATACGTGGTGCCACCGGTGAGAATGACGGGGGCGGCCGGTCGTTGGCTGAAGTTGAAGTCGTTTGCCAGATCACCCAGCTGGGGGTCGTTCTCGCGGACATCCGGCCGGGGGTCGGGGCGTCCGTCCGTTAAGGGGTCCAGCCGCTGGCCGTGCAGGAAGTCGTCCTCGATGAACTTGGCGTACGCGTCCTGGCTGAGGATCTGGTGGTCTATGAACCCCGGCTTGGCGTAGGGGCTGATGACGATTCCCGGAACCCTGAGGCCGTAGCCGTTCTGGTCCACGCTGGGCGGGGTGACGTGGTCGTAAAAGCCGCCCCAGTCATCCCAGGACAGGAAGATGGCGGTGCTGCTCCAGTCCGGAGACTGCATAATCGAATTAATCAGGCCGGTCACGTAGGCCTGCCCCGCGCTGACCAGGGCCGGGGGGTGTTCGCTGACGGAGCCCGTCGGATCGATCCAGCTCACGGCCGGGAGAGTGCCGTTTTTCGCGGCCGTATAGAAGTTTGCCAGCGACTGGATGTTGTCCAGTTGACCGTCCTTCCTGACCGTGTCGAAGTACGGCAGCGGATTCCAGATGCCCGGTGTTGTCGCATTCTGGCTCACCGGGCTGCACGTCATGGCGGCAGCGTCCTGACAGTCCGGCTCGGTTCCATTGAATACGTAGTAGGCCCAGGGCACGTTTTGCTTGTGCAACAGGTAGGTAAGGTCCGTCCAGGCGTAGTCCGGCGGCGCCAGCGCCTTGGCTGCGTCGAGCAGTTTCTGCTTCAGCGGCGCCGGAATCACGGCTCTGTCGATGGCTGACTGGCAGGTGGGATAGGAACCGGCACTTCTGCAGTCAGCGAGGATCAGCGCATGCAGCTGGGCCGCCATCTCCGCAGTGATACCTGCCGCCAGCAGCGCCGTCCGGCAGGCGCTGTTCTGCAGTCCCAGCCGGCATTTGCCGATCAGCGTGTTCCGGATTGTCGTAGTGAAATCGGGCGGGAGTCCGGGGTTTTGCAGGGCGTTGACGCAGGACTGCGGATCGGCCGTCCGGCTGCATTTGGCTGACCATTCGGAGACCATATACAGGTGCGAGGGAAGGCTCCAGGAGGCGTTCGGCTCGAACATATGGTCCTGCAGGGTGAAATCCCTGGCATAGGTCCAATAGTTGGGGATGTCCTGGCCGGTGTGATAACCCATAACGTCGGTCTGGGATCCGGCGGAGCAGGAGGGGTCGTTCGGCGCGCAGTTCCTCGCAGCCGCCTCCGCCTGTCCGACAAACCCGTCCATCCTGCCGCCGTCGACGTCCGCGGTGGCATTGGTCTGGCTGTGCGGGCCGCCGGCATTGCGGTCGGCCGGGTCATAATACGGTTTCACGCACGAACCACGGGCCGGATCGGGGACGCAGACGCTGGGGACGCCGTCGTGCCTGGGTATGCCGTCGGCCCCCGGGAAGGTTCCGAAGTAGCTGTCAAACGAGCGGTTCTCCTGCGTGATGATCACGACGTGTTTGATCCTGCTGATTCCTGCATCGGCGGCGACACCATGGGCGGCCGGAGGGCGGGGCCAGCCGAGGCCGAAGAAAACGCCAACCGCCGCCAGGACTACGACGACGGCGGCCGAGGCGGCGGTCAGCATGTGGTGCCGGCGCAGCCACCCGCGGACCGGCTCCGGCGGAGTTGCACCTCTGGCGGTGAAGCGCCCCGGCGATTTCATACCGGGGCCGGTCAGGTTGCGTCGGGGTCAAAGGGCGCCGGCTGGTCGGGAACCAGCCGCGCCCGTCCCGGGGATGATGCGGATCCGGCAACTACCGTCCGGAGGGGTTCGGTGGTGGGGCGTTCGGATAGGGCTGGCGCCGCGGCTGAATCCGGATCCGGGGAATGTTGCTGATCGTCGGCCAGAAGCGCCTCACGGATAATCCGCCGCGGATCATACTGGCGCGGATCCAGCTTCCGCCAGTCCACGTCCTCGAACTCGGGCCCCAGCCTTTCCCTGAGCTGTTCCTGGGCATTCGCCGCCATGCGCCGGACCTGGCGGACCAGCTGGGCGAACTTTGCGGCGTACTCGGGCAGCCTGGTGGGACCTATAACCAGCACGGCGACGACCCGCAGGATGAATAGCTTCTCTACGCTGATATCCAACACGGCCGGTGCGCCCCTTCTCCTCCCAGCGTAGGAATCCGGGCTGTGCCCGAGCTGGCAATATGATCACGATTTGGGGCCCAGTGGAGGGGATTCCGCCGCACGTTATTTGGGGTGGACGGGTTTGCGGTGGACCAGTTTGTTCTTGTCTTCAAGCTCCAGACGGCTGACCTCGGGAAGCAGCGCCCTGACGAAAATGAAGGAGAGCACGGCGAAGAACGCAAAACCGGCATACACGAAGCCCAGCCCCACCGCCTGGCTCATGATAGGGAACAGCAGTGTCACCAGGAAGTTGAAGATCCAGTTGAAGGCCGTGGCGATGCCCAGGGCCAGACCCCGCATCTTGTTGGGGAAGACCTCCCCGAGGACCACCCACATGACCGGCCCCCAGGTGGCGGCGAAGAAAATGACGAACAGGTTAGCTCCAATAAGGGCGATGGCGCCCCAGGGCGCGCCGAGGGTGATGTCTTTACCGGAACCGGTTGCCTGCGAGAAAGAGATGGCCGCCGCGAGGAGTCCGATGAACATGCCGACGGAGCCGGCCAGGAGCAGCCTCTTGCGTCCGACTCTGTCCACGAAGAAAATGGCAACGAACGTAAAGGCGACGTTGATGATGGCGGTGATCACCGACGTCGTGAAGGAGTCGCGTTGGCTGAAACCGACGGACTGCCACAGCGTCGTGGAGTAGTAGAAAATTGCGTTGATGCCGACGAGCTGCTGGAAAGCGGCCATCCCAATACCGATCCACAGGATGGGCTGCAGTCCAAGGGCGGGGCCCCGCAGGTCATGGTAGGTGGAACGCCGCTCGTGTTCGAGGCTCTCCTCGATCTCTTTCAGGCGCTGATCCGGATCCGCAGATCCGGTGACTCCGCGGATCACCGTCAGCGCGTCCTCGTTCCGGCCCTTGCGGATCAGGAACTGCGGCGACTCAGGAATCGTCAGCGAGAGGAGCCCGTAAACAACCGCCGGGATGACACCCACCAGCAGCATCCACCGCCAGGCCGGCATGCCCCACCACAAAACGTTGTCGGCACTGCCTGCGGCCCGCGCCAGGCCGGCGTCGGAGAGCAGTGCCAGGAAGATGCCCAGCGTGATGGCCAATTGCTGCAGCGAGCTGAGCCCGCCGCGGACCCGGGCCGGTGCGATCTCGCCGATGTAGGCTGGGGCGATCACCGAGGCGATACCGATGGCCAGCCCGCCGATGGTCCGCCACAGCATCAGATCCCAGACGGCGAAGGCGTAACCGGAACCGATCGAACTGATCACGAAGAGGGCGGCGGCCAGGACCATGACTGGCTTGCGACCCCAGATATCCGCCAGCAGGCCGGCAAACCAGGCCCCGATGGCGCAGCCAATGAGGGTGATGGCCACGGTGATTCCCACCTCAGCGGAACCAAGGCCGAACGTGGACTGGATCGAGTTGACCGCGCCGTTTATCACCGACGTGTCGAAGCCGAACAGCAGACCACCCAGAGCCGCAGCGAGGGTGATGACCAGCACCCGTCCCCAGTGGGACTTTCCTGCAGTTCCGGGACTTTGGGCCGCCTGGCCCGCTGGACTCGTGCTCATCTCGCCACCAGGATTCCAGCCCTCTCAGTGGGTCAACAGCGAAGCCGGGCCGGTGCTTTCGCTGGAGCCGTTATTCTCTTTAGTTTTAAGCACAAACTGTTAGGCACAGACTGTTAAGCACAAACTGTTAGGCACAGACTTTTAAGCACGGTACCACCGGGCCGCACCGTACAACAGGGGGCTGTCCCGGCGGAAGCGCGAGCCCATAGAGTGGGGCCATGGCTGATGCAACGGTAGACGCTCAACCCGAGGCAGGGGCAGAACTGCAGCAACTGGCGGGGGCACACGGAGTGGGGACGTCCTTCTGGGGCTGGGATGGCGTGGAGCGGCAGGTCGACGGCGGCACCCTGAACCGCGTATTGGCGGCCCTTGGTGTTCCGGCCGGAAGCCCGGCGGAGATCCGCGACTCGCTCCGGGAGCATGAGCTGGCGCCGTGGCGGCGGACGCTGCCGCCCGTCGTCGTCCTTCGCCAGGGCCAGGGTTGCCAGCTGCCGGTCCATGTCCGGCACGGCAGCCCGCTCACGGTGTGGGTCAGCATCGAGGACGGCGGCCGGCGCCAGGCCGTGCAGCTGGAGGATCGGGAGGGGCCCAGAGACGTCGACGGCGTGCTTACCGGGCGCGCCACCTTTGCCGTGCCGGCGGATCTTCCACTGGGTTGGCACACCCTGCATGCGGACAGCGGCGGAATCACTGCGGAATGCGCACTGGTGGTCACCCCGGAACGGCTCGCCACGACGCAGGCCGTGGCGGGGGAGCGGAGCTGGGGGCTGACCGCTCAGCTGTACTCGGTCCGGTCCTCGCGGTCCTGGGGGATTGGCGATTTCGCGGATCTGGCGGACCTGGCCGTGATTTCGGCGGACCGGTACGGCGCAGGATTCGTGCTGGTGAACCCGCTGCATGCCGCCGAGCCCGTGCCGCCGATGGAGCCCTCGCCGTATCTGCCCGCGACCCGGCGCTTCTTCAATCCCCTCTACATCCGGGTGGAGGACATCCCCGAGTATGGATACCTGGCGCCCGCGCCACGGGCCACGGTGGAATCTTTGGCGCAGCGTCTGCACCCGGCCAACCTGGAAACGGAGATGCTGGACCGGAATGGGACCTATGCGGCGAAACTTGAGGCGCTCGAGCACATCTACGCGGTGGAACGCAGCCCCGCCCGCGCCCAGCAGTTCCGGGCCTTCTGCCAGGTCCACGGACAGGGTCTGGAGGACTTTGCGCTCTGGTGCGCGCTGGCCGAGAAGTTCCCCAAGGACGCGCCGGAATGGGCCCGGACGTTCGCTTCCCCGCGGGCGCCGGAGGCACAACGGCAGCGGGAGCTGTTGTCGGACCGGATCGGCTTCTACCGCTGGCTGCAGTGGATCTGTGACGAACAGCTGGAATCGGCGCAGCGGGCGGCGAAGAAGGCCGGTATGCGGATCGGCGTGGTGCATGATCTGGCGGTCGGAGTGGATCCGCAGGGCGCGGACGCCTGGGCGCTGCGCCAGGTATTGACGGGCGGGGTGACGGTGGGAGCGCCGCCGGACATGTTCAACCAGCAGGGCCAGAACTGGTCGCAGCCGCCCTGGCATCCCGGCCGGCTGGCGGAATCCGGCTACGCGGCGTACCGGGACATGCTGCGGACCATCCTGCGCCATGCCGGCGGCATCCGGGTGGACCATATCCTGGGGCTGTTCCGGCTCTGGTGGATTCCGGAGGGTGCCGGCCCCGGGGATGGCACCTATGTCTACTACGACCATGAGGCGCTGATCGGCATACTGGCGTTGGAAGCGCAGCGGGCCGGAGCCATCGTGATCGGGGAGGACCTGGGGGTTTTTGAACCCTGGGTGCGGGAGTACCTGGCCGAGCGCGGCATTTTCGGCACGTCCATCGTGTGGTTTGAGCGCGCCGACGGGGTGCCGCTGCCGCCCGAGCAGTACCGGCGCGATTGCCTCACCAGCGTCAACACCCATGACCTGCCGCCCACCGCCGGCTACCTGGCGGGGGAGCACGTGACGTTGCGCGAATCGCTGGGGCTGCTGGGCCGCCCGGTAGAGCAGGAGCGGGCAGCGGATGCCGCCGAGCAGGAGTCGATGCTGGCGCTGCTGCGCGAGCGCGGCCTGCTGCCGGCGCGGGCGGACG
>JALYYI010000095.1 GCA_030946705.1 Actinomycetota bacterium
AGCGTCTTTAGCGGGGTTCGAGGCGGATGACGACGGATTTTGAGGTCGGTGTTCCGCTGATGTCGGCGGTGGAATCCAGCGGGACCAGAACGTTGGTCTCGGGAAAGTAGGCCGCGGCGCAGCCAGCCGGCGTGGAATAGGCAACGGTCCGGAAACCCTCGGCGCGGCGCTCCCGTCCGTCCTTCCATTCCGAGACCAGATCCACCAGGGTGCCGTCGGCGATTCCCAGCGCGTCGAGGTCCGCCTGGTTGACCAGCACCACCCGGCGGCCGCCGTAGATACCGCGGTAGCGGTCGTCCTTGCCGTAGATGGTGGTGTTGTACTGGTCGTGCGAGCGCAGGGTCTGCAGCAGCAGCCGACCCTGAGGAACCTTGGGGTACTCGAGCGGGTTGGTGGTGAAGATGGCCTTGCCACTGGGCGTGCTGAACTTCCGCTCGTCGCGGGGGCCGTGCGGCAGGACAAACCCGGCTGGATTTTCGATCTTGCGTTCGTAGTCGGCAAAGCCGGGCACGACGGCGGCGATGTGCCGCCGGATCAGCGAATAGTTGCCCTCCAGGGCTTCCCAGTCCAGCCGCGGGCGGTTCGCCGACCAGCCATCCGGTGCCCCGCCGCCGTCGAAAAGCCGTCGGGCCAGCCGGCAGACGATGGCGACCTCGGAGAGCAGCGTTGCCGAAGCAGGAGCCAGGCGGCCGCGGGAGGCGTGCACCGCGCTCATTGAGTCCTCCACCGTGACCTTCTGGTCGCCGCCGGCCTGGCTGTCCCGTTCGGTGCGGCCCAGGGTGGGCAGGATCAGGGCGCGCCGGCCGGTGACCAGATGGGATTTGTTCAGCTTGGTGGAGACCTGGACGGTCAGCCGGGTGTTGGCCAGGGCCGCCTCGGTAACCGCGGAATCCGGTGTGGCTCGAACAAAATTTCCGCCCATCCCCATGAACAAGTGCGCCTGGCCATCACGCATGGCGGCGATGGCAGCCACCGTGTCGAAGCCGTGCTTGCGCGGGGAGGCGAAAGAGAACTCGGCATCCAGGGCATCGTGGAAAGCCTCTGGCATGCGTTCGAAGATGCCCATGGTCCGGTCGCCCTGGACATTGGAGTGGCCGCGGACGGGGCAGACGCCCGCACCCGGTTTGCCGATGTTGCCCTGCAGCAGCAGTAGGTTGACCACATCCCTGAGCGTGGCCACCGAGTGTTTGTGCTGGGTTAGGCCCATCGCCCAGCAGACCACCGTGGCCTTGGAGGCCAGCAGCCGCCTGCCGGTGCCGCGGATCTGCTCCTCGCTCAGGCCGCTGGCGCGGACAATTTCGGTCCATGTGACGGCCCGAAGCTGGTCCAGGTAGCCGGCGAGCCCCGCCGTCGAGCCTTCAATGAAGGGGACGTCGAACACCCGACCTTCCGATGGATCTCCGGCGCGCTCCTGCTCCTCCAGCAGGAACTTGCCCAGCCCCTGGAAGAGCGCCTGGTCACCGCCGAGGCGGATCTGCAGGAAATCGTCCGCAAGCGCGGTCCCGCCGCCCACCATGCCGCGCACGGTCTGCGGGTTCTCGAAGCGCATCAGCCCGGCCTCCGGCAGCGGATTGATCGCCACGATGGCGGCGCCGTTCTTCTTTGCCTTCTCCAGCGCGGACAACATGCGGGGATGGTTGGTGCCGGGGTTCTGCCCGGCGACCAGGATGAGCTCCGCCCGGTGCAGGTCCGCCAGGCTGACCGAGCCCTTGCCGATCCCGATGGTCTCGGTCAGGGCCGAACCGGAGGACTCATGGCACATGTTGGAGCAGTCCGGCAGGTTGTTCGTGCCCAACCCCCGGACAAGCAGCTGGTAGAGGAACGCCGCCTCGTTGGAGGTCCGTCCGGAGGTGTAGAAGATCGCCTGGTCCGGGTTCTCCAGCGAACGCAGCTCCTCGGCGATGATGCCGAACGCCTCATCCCAGCCGATCGGCTCGTAGTGGCTGGCCCCGGCATCCAGCAGCATAGGCTCCGTGAGCCGCCCCTGCTGTCCCAGCCAGTAGTCGTCACGTTCACGCAGCTGGGCCACCGAATGTTCGGCGAAGAAGGCCGCCGGGACACGGCGCCGGGTTGCCTCCTCCGCAACGGCCTTGGCACCGTTCTCGCAGAACTCCGCGGCGTGCCTTTTCTCCTCCTCGGGCCAGGCACAGCCGGGACAATCGAAGCCGTCCTTCTGGTTGACCTGCAACAGGGTCTGCGCGGTGCGGACGGCGCCCATCTGCTTCACCGCAATCTCCAGCGCGTGCGCTACCCCTGGGATGCCAACGGCCCGCCTCTTGGGGCTGCTTACTTTCAGGTCTGCCTCGTTGATGTCCTCCGCCGGTGCCTTGCTGGCCACAGAACCACGTCCCTTCCTCGTTGAAGCCCTAATCTGATCTTAGAGGGATTGCAAGGTCAGGAGGACCGATGGGACGGCTCACGCAGCTGGTGAAGGTCACCAAATACAGGTTTAGGCGCGGCGACGACGACGGCGGCCCGGGTGCCGGTGACGCGGTGTTCCCTGCGGTCACGGTGGGACACCGCGAAGACATTCTGGCGGCGGAGGAGCCCCTGGAGATCCGGCTGGGCCGCGAGGCCTTCAGCGTCACCATGCGCACACCCGGGGACGACTTTGACCTGGTGGCCGGCTTCCTGGTCTCCGAGGGCGTCATCTGGAAGCAGGAGCAACTCATTTCGTTGCGCTTCTGCGCCGGTGAGGATGAGGACGGGCGCCAGACGTTCAACGTGGTGGAGGCGCAGCTTCGCCCGGACGTCGCCCTGCCCGACGCCGGTCTGCAGCGGCACGTTTACACCACCAGCTCGTGCGGGATCTGTGGCACCGCCTCCATCGACGCGGTACGGAAGTCCTCCCATTTCCCGCAGCTGCCGCCGCCCGACGGAACGGCTGGGAGTCCGGGCGCCCGGGACGGATCCCTGCACATCCGGGCGGACGTGCTGGCGTCCCTGCCGGTCAGGCTGCGCGCCGGGCAGAAGGTCTTCGATCGGACGGGCGGTGTTCATGCCGCCGGATTGTTCACGTCGGAGGGTGACCTGCTCTGCCTGCGCGAGGATGTTGGCCGCCACAATGCCGTGGACAAGGTGGTGGGCTGGGCCCTGCGAGAAGACAGGTTGCCGCTTGCGGGCACGGTGCTGCAAGTCTCCGGCCGCGCGTCCTTTGAACTGGTCCAGAAAGCGGCACTGGCCGGAATCCCCATGCTCGCCGCGGTGAGCGCGCCGTCGTCCTTGGCGGTGGAGCTGGCCGAAAGTTCCGGGGTCACATTGGTGGGCTTCAGCCGCGGCAGCAGTCTGAACGCTTACACCCATCCCGCGCGGATCCTGACGGATTAGCGAAGGCCCGGGCTGTCTCTGAGCCGAGACCGCCCGGTCCCTGGGTCTGGTGCTCATTCCGCGCTGGCGTTCCTGGGTTCGACCATCCGGCTGTGGACGCCCCGGGTCCGGGCGGCGCGGCTGTGTTCGCGCCGGCGCAGCCCTTTGGGGTCCACACCGGCGGTTTCCGCCTTCGATCCGTCCGGTTCGCGCCGGTCCGGCGGTGTCATCGTCGTTCCGGGTGGTGTCAGGGTGGTTCCGGGCAGTGGTGGCGCGGTGGAGCGGTAGGTGTGGCCGGTCGGGGTCCGGGTTTCGACGGTGTGCCGGGGTCCGGGGCGTGGTCGGGAGGACCAGCCGGGGGCTTCCTTAGCCTGGTTGCAGCGTTCGCAGAGCCCCTGCGAGCCGGCTTCGCTGGTCTTGCGGCTGGTGCGCCAGGGCACGATGTGGTCGGTGTGGCGGATCGGTGCCCCGCAGTACGGGATCCGGCAGGTGCCCCCGTCGCGGGTCAGGATGATCCGGCGCAGCCCCGGGGGCAGGAACCGGGACC
>JALYYI010000100.1 GCA_030946705.1 Actinomycetota bacterium
CCATTACGGTGTCCGGGCGGCCTGCAGCAGTCCCTGGACCCAGTTCCCGAACGGTCTGGCGGACATACACGGAAGTTCAGGACGTTTTCGCGGTGGCCACGGATCCGGACTGAGAGCGCGATCTGGATGACTTCGAGGAGACCCCAGCCGATCCCTGGTCAAAGCCGTGAGAGCCATCTTCGACACCAACCTGCTCATCGCCAACGACGTTCCCAGCGTCGATGAGGAAATCGGCATCAGCGCCATCAGCCTGTCGGAGCTGCACTATGGTGTCCTGATTGCTGAACCGGCCCAGCGGGCGTTGAGATTGCGGCGCTTAGCCGCGATCGAAAACCGCTTCTCCGCACTTCCTGTGGATACGGCCGTGGCACGGAATTACGGTTTGCTGGCCCAGGCTGTCAAACTATCCGGAACGAACCCGCGCGTCCGCAGCTTTGATTTGCTCATCGCCGCCACGGCACTCGCCCACGACGCCGTTCTCTACACGCGGAATATCAGCGATTTCCTCGGCCTGGGACTCCTGCGGGACGTCCGGCCGCTGTAGCAGTCACCACACAGAAGGCGCTCAGCCCGCTCAGACATAATGGACCGATGAGCATCATCAAGATCAACGCCATCACCGTTCCGGCCGACAGCGGCGACGAGCTCGCCCAGCGCTTCGCCGCCCGCGCGGGAGCGGTGGACAAACAGGACGGCTTCGAGGGCTTCGAGCTGCTCAAGCCCACCGACGAGCGGACCACCTGGCTGGTCATCACCCGCTGGCGGGATGAGGAGTCCTTCGAGGCCTGGAAGTCCTCCCGCAGCTTCGGCGAGGGCCACGGCCAGCCGGCTGGTGAGGCACCTAAACGGAAGCCGGTGGGAGTGTCCGCCGAGCTGTGGAGCTACACCGTGGCCGGCGGGAGCAGGGGCGCGACGGCGTAGCTTGCGGCACGCTTGCAGGGCTGCCTCCAGCGTTTCGATCCGTTCGTACCCCACCGCCTCCTCTGCGTAAATCAGCGGATTTATGCAAACTGATCTCATGGCTAACTCTTACTGTCGCTGGTAAGACCGGCGGGAGTGATCCCTCGGTCAACGATGAAGGCAGTCCGTGTGATTGACTTCGATCATGCCGACCGAGGAACACCAGGGATGAAAGCCGGCCGGGTGCTGGTCGTCGGGTCGCTCAACGCGGACCTGACCGTGCACTCTGAGCGGTTTCCCAGGCCCGGCGAGACGCTGTCCGGGTCCGAAGCGGTCACGTCCCCCGGCGGCAAGAGCGCCAACCAGGCCGCCGCCGCCGCGATCTTGGGTTCACAGGTGGCGCTGTTGGGCGCCGTGGGCCAGGATGCGCACGGCGATCTGCTGCTGGCGGCAGCCCGGGGCGCGGGGGTTAACGTCGACGGCGTGCTCCGCCGACCGGACGCGGCCACTGGCACGGCCATGATCGTGGTCGATGCCGCCGGCGAAAACACCATCATCGTCTCAGCCGGGGCCAACGGCACGCTGCGTCCGGAGGACCTTGAACTCGGCAGATTCTCCGGTGCGGCGGTGGTCTGTCTCAGCCTGGAGATCCCGCTCGAGACCGTGCAGGCCGCAGCCCTGGCCGGACACCGGGCGGGCGCCCAGGTGCTCCTCAACCTCTCCCCCTACCGCGAGGTTCCGGACGAACTGCTGGCACTGACCGACGTGCTGCTGGCTAACACGCACGAGGCGGCGCTGCTGGCCGGAGTTGCGGAACCGGCCGCGGACTGGGAGCTGGCCCTCCAGCGCTTTGCCGGCCGCGGCATAACCCGCGCCGTCGTCACCCTGGGCGGGGACGGCGCCGTCGTGCTTGACCGGAGCGCCGACGGCCAAGGCCAGAACGCGCATGCCGGCATCCCGGATGGCGGGAGCGACCGGATCCGCAGAATTGCCCCGGCACCGGCGGAAGTGGTGGATACCACCGGCTGCGGCGATGCCTTCACCGCCGGCATCGCGCACCGGCTCGCATCCGGCTCGACACTGGTCGAGGCCGCCGCCTTCGCAGCCAAGGCCGGCGCCCGGGCCGCAACCCGCCCCGGCGCCCAGTCCTCGTACGACGTGCTGCGCAGCCTCAGGGGCTGAACGGCAGCCCGGCCGCCACCGCCAACCCCACGACCCGTTCAGGTGGGACACCTGACCCGAGCACTAACCGATGGTGAGCTCTCCCATCCGCCCCCAGCCCTCGGCGTCGATCCTCTCGCTGATGATCTGAGGGGTTTCCAGCAGCGCCTGCGGCATGTCCTTCATGGCCTGGGCGAAGTGGCTGCTGTTGACGTGGTCCGCGGCCGCATCGTCGCGGAACGCCTCGACCAGGACAAACTCGCCGGGATCCTCCACACTGCGGGACCAGTCGAACCACAGATTGCCCGGCTCCTGGCGGGTCGCTTCGGTGAAACCGCGGGTCAGGTCAAGCCAGCGGTCGGTCCAGTCCGGCTTCACGTGGAATTTGACGACGATGAAGATCACGGCGAAGCGCTCCTTTTATCCGCGGGTTATCCGCGGGCCGCGAAGGGCTGGATGCCCCAGCTGGCACTGTGGCTCTGACCCGGCTCCAGCACCAGCAGCCCCTCGCCGGAATTGAACGCATCCGGGGCGCAGGTCATCGGCTCCACACCCAGGCCGGTCCTCCGCCGGCCCGGATCCGGCAGCGCATCGCCGGTGAAAATCTCCACGTAGGGGTAGGACCGGTCCACCCACAGCTCCACCGCAGGGCCGCCGTCGGGCGCCGCGAGCCGGACACGGGCGAGGCCGTCCGCCCCGCGGTCCAGCTCGGTGTAGGCGACGTCGATCTGCCGGTCCCCCAGCGGCTGCGCTGTCCGCAGGTCATAAGGCGTGCCCTCCACCGGCCGGTGCCCGATCGGAATGCCGGCGTCGTCCACCGGCAGGTAGCTGGCGCCGGGGACCGTCACGATGGCGGGATCGATGGCCGGTAACCCGACGCTGAGGTAGGGGTGCGCTCCTGTGCCGTAGGGGCAGGCCGAGGAGCCGACGTTGGTGGCGCTGGTCCGTACCGTCAGCCCGCGGTCGCCCAGCTCGTAGTCAAGCCGGCAGTCCAGCACCCCGGACCAGCCCTGGCAGGCATGCAGGATGTGCCGGAAGCTGATGCGCTCGGCCCGCTGCTCCACCAATTCCCAGTTGGCCCAGCGCGTCAGGCCGTGGATGGCGCCGTGCTTCGCCGGCTCGCTCAGGTCCAGCTGCTGATCGCTGCCGTTCCAGCGGTACCGGCCGCCGCGGATCCGGTTCGGCCACGGGATGAGCGACTGTCCGCGCGCCCCGGTGCAGACCTCGCCGGACTGGTAGCCGTCCAGGACCGGGAGGCCTCCCACGGTGTACACGCGCAGCGCCGCACCCACCTCGGTGAGCATGACGGCCTGCTCGCCGTGGCTGATCCGGTACTGGACGCCGGATGGAAAGCCCGACGGCGGACCCGGGCTGCCGCCCCCGGGTGCGGGGGCGGCGGACGCATCGGAGCTTCCGCTGTCCAGCGGCGGCAGGCTGGACACCCCCGCCCCGGGCAATGCCATCAGGAGAGCCCGGCGCGCATATAGATGATGGCGGTGATGAAGCCGGCCAGGGCAAAGACCAAGCCCAGGATCCACATGGTGGCAAGGAGTCCGCTCCGCAGCCTCACCCCCGCGACGGGCCCGGTGGAGAGCTTCTCGCCCCGGAACAGGGCCAGGCCAAAGAAGATAAAGGCCAGCACCCAGAAAATCCATTCAAAAACGCCGTATCCACCGTGTCCCATCCGAAGCTCCTTTGTCGAGAAAGTGCTGGCGGGCTGGCCTGCGCCCATCGGTGCACACGTCCCCGTGCGCACATCACCGAGGCCTGCCCGGCCGGATTCTTCCACGCTACCACCGGCGTCTCCGGGGGCAAGGGGCAATCCAGCGGATCCCGGGCCCGCGGTGGGTCGCCGCTGCCGGGGCCGGCCGTCGAGTCCCGCAGGTGGCCGCCGTCGGAGCCCGCCATCGGGGCCAACGGAGGGTGGCCACCGTCGGAGCCCGCCGTCGGGGCCACCGGATAAGCTGGGGGCGTGGCGAAGGATCAGCAGGACGCACCGGACGGCAATCGGCCGGGCGCGCGGGGCGAAGTGCGCGAGGACCGCTTTGTGGGTGGTGCGGACCTGACCAACTGGAAATCACCGGTGGGACAATTCCTGGCGAGCATGGTCCGGTGGGTCAGCGCACGGCTTGGCCCGAACGTGGCGCTCGTCCTCACCCTGGCGTTGGGCGGACTGATCGCGGTCTCCCTGACGGTGCTCTCCGCGGAGGTCTACGACTCCGTCGCTGAAGCGGACGGCGTCGCGGGCCTGGACCATCCGCTGCTGCAGACCGCCATCTCGCTGCGCTCCCCGGCACTGGATGCGGCCGCGACCGCGTACACGGATGTGGGCGGCCCCATCGCCATGCCCATCCTGGCGGCCGCCACCCTGCTGGTGCTGGCGCTCCGCCGCCGGTCCTGGACGCCGGTGATCCTGATTGCAGCGGCCGCGGCGGGCTCGCTGCTGATGACGGTGGCCGGCAAGCAGTTGATCGGCCGGGCCCGGCCGCCGCTGGCCGACGCGGTCCCCCCGTACGAGCATTCCGCCTCCTTCCCCAGCGGCCACGCGCTGAACGCCGTCGTAATTGCCGGCATCGTGGCGTACCTGCTGATCCTGCGCCAGCACTCCGCCCGGGCCCGGGTGCTGACCATTTCCGCGGCTGCCCTGTTCGCCCTGACCATCGGGCTAAGCCGGGTGTTCCTGGGCCACCACTGGTTCACCGATGTGCTGGCTGCGTGGACGCTCGGTGTTGCCTGGCTGGCGCTGGTCATCACGGCCCACCGCCTGTATCTCACCGTCCGCCGCCGCGGTCCGGCGCCGCGCAGCCGTCCACTGAAAGGGACATCATGACCAGTTCGCATGACACCTCCTCCCCGGCCTCATCCGCACCAGCCCCATCCGCGTCCCCCGCTGTCGCTCCTTCGGCCGGCGGGGACGCCGCGCACGCGGACCTGAGACGGGTCGCCGTCGTCGTCAATCCCGCCAAGAAGGCGGGCATCGACCTGCGCGCCACACTGACGGACCTCTGCCGCGAGGCCGGCTGGGCCGAGCCGCTTTGGCTGGAGACGACCGTGCAGGATCCCGGCGCGGGGCAGGCACGGCAGGCGCTGGAGGAGGGGGCCGACCTCGTCATCGTGGCCGGCGGCGACGGTACGGTCCGCGCCGTGGCCGGGGTGCTGGCGGGCACGGACACCGCGCTTGGCCTGATTCCGCTGGGCACGGGCAACCTGCTGGCCCGGAACCTGGGCCTGGAGATCAACGATCCGGCCCTCGCGGCGCGGCAGGCGCTGACCGGAGCCGACCGGCGCATCGACATGATCCGGGCGGTGGTGGACAACGACGGCGAGGGGCAACTGTTCCTGGTGATGGCCGGGCTGGGCTTCGACGCGGCGATTATGGCGGACGCCAACGACCAACTCAAGGACCGGCTGGGCTGGCTGGCCTACGTGGACGCCGGGATCCGGAACCTGCCGGGGCGCCCCGTCCGGGCCATGATCCGGATTGACGGCCGCCGCACCGCGGTCCGGCACATCCGCGGCGTGAGCGCCGGTAACTGCGGGCGGCTGCAGGGCGGCTTCGAGATGTTCCCGGACGCGAAGGTGGACGATGGCCTCATGGACGTGATGACCATGGCGCCGTCCGGCCGGCTCGGCTGGCTGGGCGTCGTCGGCTCGCTCATTGAGCGGCAGCGCGGCAGCGGAAAGGGCGCGGCGGTCGAATATTTCAAGGGTCGGAGCGTGGAAATCTCCGTGGCACGGCCGCAGGAGATCCAACTGGACGGCGATCACCTGGGCCAGGGCACACACCTGGCGATGAGCGTTGAGGCCGGGGCACTAACGGTGCGGGTTCCGGCTGCGGACGGGTCCGGGGCATCCGGTTCGAAAGGGCGCTGACGGGCCGCTTGACGCCGGCAAGGCACGGGCAAGGCGCCGGCAAGGCGCCGGCAAACCCGACTCAGCGACCGTTCGGCGGACGGCCCGGGGCTCTCGTCACTCGAAATGTCCGCAGGACCCGCGCCTCTGCAATTGGGTCTCAGGCGGCTTGACCTTCGACCGCCATATCCCGGGAACCGGCGGGCTCCAATTCGGCGATCAGGTTCCAAAAGGTGACTTTTCCATTGGAACGGCCCGTTGCGATGGTCGGGACCAGGCCGTGGGTCAGGTGATTGCTGCAGAGTTCCGGCAGATCGAACTGACGGAACGGGTAATAGTCGCTCACAGTTATGCACTCCGATTTAGCTGAGACCGCGAAGGGCAGACCCAAAAGTTCGGATCCAAGGGCCATATTACACTCTTTGTCATGTTTTCATAACAGATATGTCAACGGAACCCCCGGTCCCCCATCGACTGAGCACTCCGTGCCCGATACAGGGCCGTATCCAGCACCAAATGAGCAGTCGATGAGGGTGGAGCGGAATGGGCTCAGGCGGTGAGGCGGTTGTAGGCCAGCTGGGCCAGCGCGGCCGCCTGGTCTCCCAGTACGCCGTCGTCGAACAGCACCCGGGGCGAGTGGTTCCAGGCCGCTGTCTTCGGGTCGATGCCCGCGGGGGTGCAGGCGAGGAACAGGAAGGTCCCCGGAACCTCGTCCAGCACCAGGGAGAAATCCTCCGAACCCATCAGCGGGTTCTCAGCCTCCAGCACCCGATCGTGGCCGAACAGCCCGCGCAGCTCCGCGATGGCTTCCCGGGTCCTGCCGCCGTCGTTCATGGTGACCGGATACCTCACCTCGAAGCTGACCTCGGCCGTGCAGCCGTGCGCGGCGGCGATTCCGTCCGCGAGCGCCTTGGTCTCCGTGATCAGCTTGTCCACTGACTCACGGGAGAGCGTCCGCACGGTGGCGCCGAGCCGTGCCGTGTCGGGGATGACGTTGATGGCCTGGCCGGCCTCCAGCTGCGTCACGGTCAGCACGATCGGATCGAAGACGGAGAAGCTTCGGGTGGCCATGTTCTGCAGCGCGCTGACGATCGCGGCAAGCGCGGGCACCGGATCCTTGGCGGTGTGCGGCTGGGAACCGTGGCCGCCGGAGCCGTGGACGGTCACGCGCAGCTCGTTGGCGCCGGCCAGCAGCGGACCGCTGCGGGTGGAGAAAGTGCCCATCGGTCCGGGCGCAACGTGGATGCCGTAGGCGGCGACGGGCCGTTCCCCGGCCGCATCCAGGACGCCTTCTTCAATCATGATGCCCGCGCCGCCGTCGCCCTCCTCTCCGGGCTGGAACATGAAGATCACATCGCCGGCCAGCTCCTCGCGGTGCGCAGCCAGAAGCCTTGCCGCGCCCACCAGGCCGGCGACGTGCAGATCGTGTCCGCAGGCGTGCATGCTGCCGTTAGTGGAGGCGTAGTCCAGGTCGGTCAGCTCCTTCACCGGGAGCGCGTCCATGTCCCCGCGGAGCAGGACGGAGGGACCAGCCTTGGCTCCCCGGAGCACCGCCACCACCGAGGTGGACTTTTGGCCCAGCGTAATCTCCAGTCCCAGGCCCTCCAGCGACTCCAGGATCCTGTTCTGCGTCTTGGGCAGGTCCAGGCCCAGCTCCGGTTCCGCGTGCAGTGCCCGCCTCAGGGCCACCAGCTCGGGCAGCAGGGCTTTACTCTCTTCGAGGAATGACACTTGGCGGTCCTTTCGCGGCGGGAATCTGTTAGATCACGTTATCAACATGT
Source organism: Actinomycetota bacterium (assembly GCA_030946705.1). Lineage (GTDB taxonomy): Bacteria > Actinomycetota > Actinomycetes > Actinomycetales > Micrococcaceae > Arthrobacter_M. The sequence continues at coordinate 7,695 of JALYYI010000100.1, forward strand.
TCCAGGGACGGTTCCGATCGTCCCGCGCCGGCCGGCTGGGATCCGCACCTCCAGCCCGCAAGGCGGAGCGTCGAAAAGCGCACCGCAAGGATTCTCCGCCAACTTTAGCGCCGCCGTCGGACCTTTCGGACAGCGCTTCCGGCGGGATGTTTGACGGGGTGTTATTTGCCTCCGGTTGGGTGAATGATAGTAACCAAACTGAGGCTAACCGGTGGTGGAGGAGGCAGTGATGCCACTGTCGAACGAAGAGCGCAAGCGGCTGGAGGAGCTTGAACGCGACCTGGCCGCCGAGGATCCCAAGCTTGCCCAGCAGCTGGAGACCGGTCCAGCGCCCCGGGCGCGCGCGGCCCATATTACCTTGGGCCTGCTGACCGCGCTTATTGGCATAGCTGTGCTGATCCTTGGGGTGATGGCGCAACTGACTCTGCTGGGGGTGGCGGGCTTCCTGCTGATGTGCGCGGGGACCATCTGGATTCTCAGTACCTGGGGACCCCGCGGCAAGGCCTCATGAGGACCGCGACGACAGGAGCTGGGCATGATCAGCAATGAAGATGTGGACCGTCTGGTCCGAGGCCATGGCCACGTCATGACCACCGGCGGCGACAGGATCGGCAGCATCGGCGCCATCTATCCGGACCGGAAGACCGCGCAGCCGGCGTGGGTGGCCGCAAAAACCGGGCTTACCGCCGGCTCGACGCTCCTGGTCCCGTTGGAGGGCGCGCGCATCGACGGCCGCGACATCCTGGTTCCGTTCAGCAAGGATCAGGTCAAGGACGCCCCGCACCTCGCGGCCGACCACGGGCCCAGCGCCGAGGAGGAGCACCGCCTCCGCCAGCATTACCAGCCCGGCGGGGGGTTGCGGACGTACGGCGAGGCCAAAGAGGAGGCGGGCGACGGCGGCGGCCCGGCTTCCGGCTACGAGGAGACCCTGCTGGGGGGAGGCCCGGAGCAAGCAAGTCCCGACCCGATCACCGGCGATAAGGAGTTCCTGCCGGATGGTCGGATCGGTCCCGGCCCCGTTCCCGATGACGATCTCGGCGGCTAACCGCCCGCCGGCGGGTGGCCGCGGACGCCAGCGCAGGACGTCAGGCCGCTAAACGGCCAAAACCGGCATTTCCGGGCGGATCGTCCTACGCCCGCGCCCGCTTGGTCCCGAAGCAGGGGGCAGGGCCATCTACTCGGCGATGTCCTCCGACCACAGCGCAGCATGTTCCGCCTGGAACGCGCGCATCATGTCAACACAGCGCTGGTCATCCAGCACCACCACCTCGACGCCGCGGGAGCGCAGCAGCTGCAATTCACCGGAAAACGTACCGGACTCCCCCACCACCACGCGCGGTATCTTGAACTGGATCACCGTGCCGGCGCACATCGCGCACGGCGCCAGCGTTGTATACAAGGTGGTGTCGCGGTAGCTGGCCTGCCGGCCGGCGGAGCGCAGGGCGGACATCTCGCCGTGCGCGATAGGGTCCGCGCGTTGCACCCGCTCGTTGTGGCCGGTCGCAACAATCTCACTGCCGCGGGCCAGCGCGGCCCCGATCGGAATGCCGCCCTCACGCAGGCTCTTCTGCGCAGCCTGGAAAGCCGCCTCAAATGCCGGGTCAGTCATGGCGCCTTCCTTCCAACGTGGGCCTATATGGTTCCCGCCTAGCCTATGTCCTGGTGCTCCCATCGCCCGCCTGGCCTCCGGGCCTCCGGGCCTCCGCCCGCTATTTTGTCCCCGCCCCCTGATACGTTGAATCCACCAACTCACCCGCATGGGGGCACAGTGTTTTTCCTCGATCCAGAAGTACCCGGCCGGCCGCAGGATCTCATCTATTCGGCCAGCGACCTGGTCACTGCGGCGCAGTGCGAGTATCAGCTGCTGCGCAAACTGGACGAGCGGCTGGGGCGCACGCCCAGGCCGGTGTTCGAGAAGGATGCGATGCTGGAGCGCACCTCCAGGCTGGGCGACGTCCACGAGCACCGGGTCCTGCAGGGGTATCTGGCGGAGTTCGGACCGTGGGATCCGGTAACCGGGCGCGGTGTTTACGACGTCGTTCCCGCCACATCGATGGACCGTGCGATTTTGCAGGCCAAGCACAATGAATCGATTTCGGCACTGGATGCGGGCGCGGACGTCGTTTTCCAGGCCGCGTTCTTTGACGGGACCTTCCATGGCCGCTCGGACTTCCTGGTCCGGCAGCCGGATAACGACGACGGCCGGGTCAGCTACGCGGTCTACGACACCAAACTGGCCCGCCATGCCAAGGTCACCGCCCTGCTCCAGCTGGCTGCCTACGGCGACCAGCTCCGCCAAGCCGGGATCACGCCGTCGCCCCTTGTCACCCTGGTGCTGGGCAACGGACTCCACAGCAACCACCCGCTCGCGGACGTGCTGCCGGTCTTCCGCGAACGCCGGACCCGGTTCCTGTCCATCACCGCCGGGCACCGGGCCGGGGAACCGGTCCGCTGGGGCGACGCCCGCTACACCGCCTGCGGACGCTGCGACTACTGCGCCGAACAGGTGACCCTGCACCGCGACCTGCTGATGGTGGCCGGGATGACGAGGAGCCGGCGGCAGAAGCTGAACGACGCCGGGATCACGACGATCGACGGGCTGGCCGCCATGGCCCCCGGCGGTGACTCGACGCTGGCCCGGCTGCAGCAGCAGGCACGGCTCCAGACCGGCACCGCCGTTCCGGATGGCAGCGTCACCTACGCGGACAAGGACGGCAACGCCAAGACCCTCAGTTATCGGGTGCTGGAGTCGAATACGCTGTCCCGGCTGCCGGCTCCCGACGACGGGGACATCTTCTTCGACTTCGAGGGCGATCCGCTGTGGCAGGACCCGGCCACCGGACAATGGGGGCTGGAGTACCTCTTCGGTGTGGTGGAGAACCCGGTGCTGCCCTCCGGCAAACCCGCCTTCAAGCCGTTCTGGGCGCACAGCCGTCCGCAGGAGCGCCGGGCCTTCGTCGATTTCCTGGACTATGTGGCCGAGCGGCGGAAACGGTATCCGGATCTGCGGATCTACCACTATGCCTCTTACGAGAAGACGGCCCTGCGCAAGCTGTCCCTGATCCATGTGGTGGGCGAGGACGCCGTGGATGAGCTGCTGCGCGAGGGGATCCTCGTTGATCTGTACGAAACGGTGCGCCACAGCCTGCGGATCTCGGCCGATTCCTACAGCATCAAGAAACTCGAACCGCTCTATATGGGCACCAACCTGCGCAGCGGCGACGTCACGGACGCGGGCGCCTCGGTGGTGGCGTATGCGGAATACTGCGATGCCCGCGATGCGGGCCGGGATCGCGAGGCCGCGACGATTCTGGCCGGGATCTCCGACTACAACGAATACGACTGCCTCTCCACGCTGGAACTGCGGAACTGGCTTCTGAAGCTGGCCGCGGAAAGGGGCCTGACCCCTGCGACCGTCCAGCCCGTGCTCGAGGACGCGGATGGACTGCCGGCGGATGAACCGGAGCCCGGGGAAGCGAAACTGCTGGGCTATCTGGCCGGTCTGCCGGAGCACGAACCGCTGGGGCCGGACGAGCAGGCCATCGCCATGGTAGCCGCCGCCGTCGGCTATCACCGGCGGGAGGACAAGCAGTTCTGGTGGGGCCATTTCGACCGGCTCAACCAGCCCGTCGAGGACTGGGCGGACACCCGGGACGTATTCGTCGTGGAACGGGCGGAGGCGCTCTCCGGCTGGGCCAAGCCGAATTCCCGGAGCAGTCCGGCCCGCACGCTGCGGCTCACCGGGAGGATCGCCGAAGGTTCCGGCTTCGCTCCGGGCAAGAAATTCTTCCGGATGTACAACCCGCCCTTTCCCGAGTTCCTGCAGCAGGGCGACGACGGCCGGAACGGACGCTGCGGCAAATTCGGCACCGAGGTACTGGATGTTGGACGGGATGGCGACCGGGACGTCATCGTGATCCGGGAAAAGCTGACGCGCGGGGCCGCCGGGCATTTCGAAACGCCAGTCGCCCTGACTCCCGACAACCCGATCCCGACGGACAGCCTGAAGAAGGCGCTCTCCGAGCTGGCGGTCAAAGTGGCATCCGCGCTGCCGTCCCTGCCCAAGCACCCGGCGCTGGACCTGCTGCGCCGCCGGGCTCCGCGGCTGGCCAGCCTGCCCGCCCTGCCGGCGGTGTCCGAAGTTCCGAACGGTTACATCAGCGCCATCACCGCGGCGGTGGCGGATCTGGACCATTCCTACCTGGCCGTGCAGGGTCCGCCCGGTACCGGTAAAACGCACGTCGGCTCGCACGTGATTGCGGATCTGGTGGCCCGCGGCTGGAAGGTCGGCGTCGTCGGGCAGTCCCATGCCGTGGTTGAAAACATGCTCTGCTCGGCGATCCTCAAGGCCGGGGTCCCCGCGGACCGGGTCGCGAAAAGGCTGAACGGCTCCGGTGGGCAATCCGGCACGGACACCGCGGAAGCCACCGCGGCGGCGCCGTGGAGCGGCCGGACCGACGACGACGTCAGCAGACTCCTGGCGGACGGCGCGGGCTGCCTGATCGGCGGGACGGCGTGGACGATGACCGGATCCAGGGTGCCGGAGGGGTCGTTGGATCTGCTGGTCATTGACGAGGCCGGCCAGTATTCGCTGGCCAACACCCTGGCCGTTTCCCGGGCGGCCAGGCGCCTGCTCCTCCTTGGCGATCCGCAGCAGCTGCCGCAGGTGACCCAGGGAACCCACCCCGAGCCGGTGGATGAATCCGCGCTCGGCTGGCTTTCCGAGGGGTTCCACACCCTGCCTCCCGAGCTCGGCTACTTCCTGGCGACATCGTGGCGGATGCATCCGGATCTCTGCGCGGCCGTTTCCGAGCTGTCCTACGACGGCCGCTTGGCATCAGCGCCCGCGGCCTCGGCCCGGCACCTGAACGGCGCCGCCCCCGGCGTCGGCTGCTCCTATGTTGACCATGCGGGCAACTCCACCTCCTCCGTCGAGGAAGCCGCCGAGGTGGTTCGCCAGGTCCGCGTCCATCTCGGCCTCGGGTGGCGCGATCCCAAAGAAGGCACCGGGGTGCGGCCGCTGCGCCAGGCGGACATCCTGGTGGTCGCCGCCTATAACGCCCAGGTCCAGCTCATTGGCGCGGAGCTGGATCATGCCGGTCTGGACCGGGTCCGCGTGGGCACGGTGGACAAATTCCAGGGCCAGGAGGCCCCGGTCGTTATCGTCTCGATGGCCGCTTCCGCGGCGGGCGACGTCCCCCGCGGGATGGAATTCCTGCTCTCCCGCAACCGCATCAATGTCGCCGTTTCGCGCGGCCAATGGCGGGCCGTCATCGTCCGCTCCCCCGAGCTGACCAACTATCTGCCCACACATCCCGAAGGATTGGAGCAGCTGGGCGGTTTCATCGCCCTGTGCCAGCGGGCCGGATAGCCGGCTGGACGGCAGCAGGACGGCGGCCGGCGCCGCGAGCGGGTCGGCGCCGAGCGGCCGCTAATTCAGCAGCGCCGGGTAGTCCGTGTAGCCGCGGGCGCCTTCGCCGTAGAAAGTCAGCGGATCCGGCGTGTTCAGTTCCAGGTCCTCCTGCCAGCGGCGGACCAGGTCCGGGTTCGCGATGGCCTGGCGTCCGACGACGACGGCGTCCGCGTGCCCGTCCTCCAGCACCGAGACGGCCTCATCCCGCGACGTCATGGCGGTGAAGCCGCTGTTGACCAGCACCGGCCCGCCGAACCGCCGGCGCAGGTCCTGGACCAAAACCCCGGCCGGTTCCTTATGCAGGACGCTCAGGTACGCCAGATTCAGGGGTGCCAGTGTGTCCATCAGGATGCCGTAGGTGGCGCGGACGTCGTCGGCGTCGGTTTCCAGCGCGTCCTGGATATTGTGCTCGGGTGAAATGCGGATGCCCACCCGGCCCGCTCCGATGGCGGCCGCAACGGCCTGGGCCACGTCCAGCACGAAGCGCGCCCGGTTGGCCGGCGAGCCGCCGTGGCTGTCCTGGCGCTGGTTGGAGGCGGGGGAAAGGAATTCGTGCAAAAGGTAGCCGTTCGCGGAGTGCAGCTCAACGCCGTCGAACCCTGCCTCCACCGCGTTCCGGGACGCCTGCACAAACTCCTCGATGACACCGGAAAGCTCCTCGGCGCTTAGCTCATGCGGAACCGGGTAGGGCCGCTTTCCCTCATAGGTGCGCGTTTCACCCTCGATGGCGATGGCGCTGGGTCCAACCACCGCGCGACCGCCGTTGGTGTCCGGGTGCGTAACGCGGCCGGCGTGCATGACCTGGGCAAAGATCCGGCCGCCCGCCTCATGGACTGCGCCGGTAACATTCGTCCAGCCGGCCAGCTGTTCATCGGTCACCAGACCGGGCTGGCCCGGAAAGCCCTGCCCGGCGTGGCTGGGGTAGGTGCCCTCGCTGACAATCAGTCCCAGCGAGGCACGCTGCCGGTAATGCTCGACAACGAGGGGGCCGGGCACCCCCTCGCGGCCGGACCGGACCCGGGTCAGGGGAGCCATCACGACTCGGTTGGGCAGTTCCAGTTCGCCAAGGGTCAGGGGGGAGAAAAGCTTCACAAATGCCTCTTTCGGTCTGCGTCCGTTACATGGCGGTAACGGGTCCGGCCAGGGCGCTATTCCGGATGAGACGCAGGTCACCGCGCCACCGGCGGCTGTCCCGGCTGCCACCCGCGGCTGTCCCGGCCGCCGGAGCACCGCTCAGCGGACCGTCCGGTCCGGGGCTATAGGCTGGACATCGGTAACGGAATGAGCGCAATAAGAGGGCAGATGACTGAATCGGCAATGCCAGCACTGGCGGGACGGCCTCATGGTTGAGAGAATTTCCTCCGCGCCCCGGCACCAACAGTTCATCATGACCCTGTACGGGTTGTATGCGCGGCAGGAGGGTGACGCCCTGCCGGTATCAGCGCTGGTCCGTCTGCTCGGGGAGCTCGGCGTGGAACCGGCGGGAGTGCGCTCCTCGGTGTCCAGGCTCAAGCGCCGCGGGGTGCTGGAGAGCCGCCGCCATGGCGGCGCGGCCACCTACGCGATTTCGCCGCAGAGCCTGCACATTTTCGCCGAGGGCGACGCCCGGATCTACGCACCGCCCAGGGCCCAGCTGGAGGACAAGTGGCTGCTGGCCGTGTTCTCCATCCCGGAAACCATGCGCGCCAAGCGCCACACGCTGCGCTCCGAACTGATCCGGCTGGGCTTCGGCTCGGTGACCTCCGGCGTCTGGATTGCCCCGGCCAAGGTGCGCGAGCGGGTCCAGGCCCAGCTGCGCCAGCACGGCCTGGACGGATATGTCGATTTCTTCGTTGCCGATCACCAGAGCCCCGAGGAGCTGCGCGCCAAGGTCTCCCAATGGTGGGACCTGGATGCCCTGGTGGAGCTTTATGCCGGCTTCGTCCGCCGGTACCAGCCGGTGCTGAAACGCTGGCGCCGCAAAACCGACGAGGCGGGCGGCGAAACGGGCATCGGGGGGTTCCGCGACGCCGACCTGGCCGCCGCCTTCGCCGTGTACGTTGCCATGTTCACCGAGTGGCGTCGGCTGCCCTATCTGGATCCGGGCCTGCCGTTGGAGTTGCTGCCCGATGACTGGAAGGGCCAGGAGGCGGAGGCATTGTTCGCGGACCTGCACCGGCTGCTGGGACCGCTGGCGGAGCGCCATGCCCGGTCAGTCATCCGCCAGAGCTGACCTAATCGCCGTCGGGCCTAATCGCCGTCGGGCCTAATCGCCGTCGAGCACGGCGACGCCCTGGATTTCGATCACGGCTTCCTTCTGCCACAACCGGGTAACGCCGACCCCTGCCATGGCCGGGTACTTGCTGCCGGCCATCTCCCGCCAGATCCGCCCGATCTCCCGGCCGTGGGCCTGATAGTCGTCCACATCGGTCAGGTAGATGTTGACATTGACCAGGTCGCTGGGCTTGCCGCCGGCTTCCGCGAGCGTGGCAAGGACGTTTCCGAAGGCCTGCCGGAACTGTTCCACAACCCCGCCCGGGACGATCCTGCCGTCCTTGTCCATGGCGGTCTGGCCACCAAGGTAAAGGACGTTCCCGGCCAGCACGCCATGGGCGAAGCCTGACGGCGTGGCAAGCTGGGGCGGGTTAACGACGGTGTTGATCATGGCGCTTTCCTTTGCTGGTGCGGGTGTGGTGGAAGGTGCAGGTGTGGTGCGGCGAGTGGGAGGTGCGGGCATGGAATCTGTGGCCGGCCCGGAGCTGTGCCGACGGGCTAGAAAGACAATTCGGCGGAAATCTTCTGCGCATGCTCAATGAGCTGGGCCAGCAGCGACCGCTCGCGGACCGAGAGCTCCCGGCTCCGCTCCGGATTGAAGCGGGAATCCGGGCCGGTGATGGTCAGGGAGCACAGCACGGGTCCGGCCGGGCGGTACACCGGAACGGCGAGCGCGGCAACACCCTGCTCGGATTCGGCCAGGTTCCTGGCGTACCCGTCGGCGCGCACGGACTCCAGCTCCGCGCGCAGGTCCGACAGGCTGTGCAGGCTCTCGGGGGTCCCGCTGGGCAGGGCGCCGTCCGGGTACAGCGCGGCGAGTTCATCGTCCGGAAGGTAGGAGAGCAGAAGTTTTCCGGCGGCGGTGGTGTGCGCGGGCAGGATCCGGCCCACCCGGCTGGTCACGCGCATCATGTGGTTGGATTCCACGGCGGCCACGAACCGGGTTGAGGTCCGCGACAGGACGGCAAGATGGATCGTCTCCCCGGTGGCGTCGCGCAGCCGTTCCATATGAGGGCTACCGGTTTCCACGCAGTGCTCGATCGCCGCACCCGTCCCGGAGCCCTGCATCGCCGGGCCAAGCTGGTACTTGCGCCCTTGCGGTCCCTGACGCACAAAATTCGCCTCCGCCAGCGTCGCCAGCAGCCGGTGCGCGGTGGAGGATCCCACCGAGAGCTTCTCCGCAATCTCGGACACACCCAGCGTCTCGTGGACCTGGAGGAGCTCCAGGATTCTCAGCGCCTGGCCGACCGACTGCAGGGTTTGTGCCATCTGCCGTCTCTTCCCCTCCGTTAATTGCGTTTTCCCGCATACAGGAAGAATGTAGCACGCTATTCCTTCATGCGGAATGTTGTGCTATTTTCGATCCAGACGCCCTTCCACGGGCCACCACGACCCCTGCCAACCATATGAGGAGAAGGCCATGACCGGTTCCGTCCTGCGCAACGACGTGAAGCCCGTCGTCACCAAGCACGGCCACGAATATGCGGACACCGGCCAATCCGGCGGCGCCCACCGTGTCTCGGGCGTCAGTATCCAGCACACCCCCGCCACGAAAATCTGGTTCGGCAAGGTCAGCAACGAGCCCGGCTTCCGCTCGCTTCCGCACCACCATGGCGAGGCCGAGACCGGCGGCTACGTACTCAAGGGCCTGGCCCGAATCTTCTTCGGCGAGGACTACTCCGAATTCCTGGACATGGCCGAGGGAGACTTCGTTTTTGTCCCTCCGTACATGCCGCACGTCGAGGCGAACATGAGCACCACCGAGGAACTCGTCTGGCTGACCACGCGCACACCGGACAACATTGTGGTCAACCTGCCCGAGGTGGACGACGCCGTCCTCGTGGGTTACCGCCGCGCATGAGCCGCCCCAGCTCATCCGCCGCGGCCGCCACGTCGCAAACGTTCCTGGACGCCGTCGAACTCACCGGGACGGAGCCGGAATTCTTCGAGCTGGCCTTCACCGCGGTCACCCAGTACGTGCCCTGGCCCAAGGCCTACGGCGGAGACCTGGTGGCCCAGGCGGCGTGCGCGGCGATGCGCAGCACCGGGGCGGACCGCGTGCTGCACTCGATGCACAGCTACTTCATGCGCCCCGCGGACGTGCTCTCCCCGGTCCGCTACGAGGTGGAACGGCTGCGCGACGGCCGCTCCTATTCCACCCGGCAGGTGCGCGCCTACCAGAGCGGCAAGCCCATCTTCGTGGCCCTGGCTTCCTTCCACGCCCCGGAGGACGGCGAGGAGTTCATGATGGAGATGCCGGCGGATCTGGCCGGTCCGGAATCGCTGCCCTCCTCGGCGGAAGTGCTCGACGGCGTTCCCGGCCCCGCTGCCGAGTACTGGTCCGCGGGGCGCAGCTTCGACATGCGGCACGTTCCCGGACCGGTCTACCTGAGCGTTGAGGGCGGGAAGGTGCTGCACCAGGCGGTCTGGATCAGGGCCTTCAGCCGGCTGCCCGACGACGCGCAGCTGCACCGCGCCGCGCTGGCGTACGTCTGCGATTACACCATCCTTGAACCGGTGCTGCGCCAGCACGGCTACGCCTGGGCAGACGCCGGCCTGGCCACGGCGAGTCTGGACCATTCGATGTGGTTCCACCGCGAGGGCCGGATGGACGAGTGGGTGCTTTATGCCCAGGAGGCCGTCTCCGCGCAGCGCGGCCGCGGCCTGGCCACCGGCAAGTTCTATACCCGGGACGGCATGCTTCTGGCTACCGTGGCCCAGGAAGGCATGATCCGCAAGTCCTGACCCTCCCCGCCCGCCCGCCGGTCCCCCTCCCCGTCACCCTCCCCGGCGCCCGCGGTTGAGTTGGCACTTCGCGCCCATGTTTTCGACAAACATGGGCGCGAAGTGCGGTCTCAACGGCTGGGGTGGGGGAAAAATGTGAGCCAAACCACTTGCGGCGGCGGAAATCCGGCCTACACTTGATGTAGCGCATTCGTAACGGTCGTCACCAGATCGGCATATCAAAGCCAGTGGCGGCATCTCGGAGGGACGACGGCGGCGGGGCCTACCGCCGTCGGACTTAGGAAAGGGTTTGCCATGGATCTCGGTGCATCGGCGCACGCGGATACCTTCGCCCGGGACAACCTGCCCCCGGCGGACCAATGGCCCACCATCGAATTCAGCATCCCCGACGTGCAGTATCCGGACCGGCTGAATGCCGCTACAGCGCTCATTGACGACGCGGTGGCGGCCTTTGGCCCGGATCGGCCCTGCCTGCTGGCCCCGGATGGAACGCGTTGGAGCTACGGCGGGCTGCTGCGCCACGCCAACCAGATCGCCCAGGTCCTCACCGAGGACCTGGGCGTGGTGCCCGGTAACCGGGTGCTGCTGCGCGGTCCGAACAACCCGTGGCTGGTGGCCTGCTGGCTGGGCGTGCTCAAGGCCGGTGCCGTCGTCGTGACCACCATGCACGCGCTCCGTGCCGCGGAAGTCCGGCAGCTGATCGACCTGACCCGGCCCGCCGTCGGACTGGCGGACCACCGCTTCCTGGCGGATCTGCAGCAGGCGGCCCCGGAGCAGATGACGGTGCTGGCCTATGGCGGCACCGGCGCGCAGGACGTGACCGCGCGCTGCGCCGCCAAGTCCGGACGCTTCACCAACGTGGACACCGCGGCCGACGACGTCGCGCTGCTGGGGCCGACGTCGGGCACCACCGGCACGCCGAAGGTGACCATGCACTTCCACCGGGACATCCTGGCCAACGCGGACACCTTTGCCCGGCACATCCTGAAGCCGCGGCCGGAGGACATTTTTACCGGGACGCCGCCGCTGGCGTTCACCTTCGGGCTGGGCGGGCTGGTGGTGTTCCCGCTGCGTTTCGGCGCGTCCTCGCTGCTGATTGAACGCGCCACGCCCGCCGAACTTGCCGAGATCTGCGCCCGGCACCGGGTCACCATCCTGTTCACCGCGCCGACGGCCTACCGGGCCATCCTGCGCAACGGGCAGGCGGAACTGCTGCGCGGCCTGCGGGTGGGGGTTTCCGCCGGCGAACACCTGCCGGAACAGGTCTGGGCCGAGGTTTTCGAAAAAACCGGCATCCGGCTGATCGACGGAATCGGCTCCACCGAAATGCTGCACGTTTTCATCTCCGCCGCCGATGAGGCGATCCGCCCGGGGGCAACGGGTGTGGCCGTCCCCGGCTACCGCGCCACCATCCTGGACATGGACGGGAACGAGGCCGCGGCCGGGGAGCTGGGCCGGCTGGCCGTGATCGGACCCACCGGCTGCCGCTACCTCAATGACCCCCGGCAGGAGAACTACGTCTGCAACGGCTGGAACGTCACCGGGGACACCTTCCTCCGCGATGAGGACGGCTACTTCTGGTACCAGGCCCGCTCGGATTCCATGATCGTTTCCTCCGGCTACAACATCGGCGCCCCGGAGGTTGAGGCCGCGCTCTGCCAGCACGACGACGTCGTCGAATGTGCCGTGATCGGCAAGCCGGATCGGGAGCGCGGCTTCATTGTGGCCGCCTTCGTGGTGCTGCGTGAGGGTGTGCCGGCCGACGACGGCAAGCGCCGGGAGCTGCAGGACTTCGCCAAGGCGACCATTGCGCCCTACAAATATCCGCGCGAGGTGAACTTCGTGGCGGACCTCCCCCGCAACCCCAGCGGCAAACTCCAGCACTTCCGGCTGCGCGAGGCGCAGCTTTCGGCGCCCGGAAAGGACAACTAATGCGCATCGCAGTGATCGGCGGAGGCCCCGGCGGCCTGTACTTCTCGGCCCTGATGAAGCAGCTGAAGCCAAGCCACCAGATCACCGTCTGGGAACGCAACGCCGCGGATGACACCTTCGGCTTCGGCGTCGTCTTCAGCGACGAGACGCTGGGCGGCATCGGCAACGCGGACACCGTGATTGCCGAGGAAATGGCGGAGCAGTTTGCCCGCTGGACGGACATCGACGTGCATTTCAAGGGCGAGATGCACACCATCGGCGGGCAGGGCTTCGCCGCGATGAGCCGGAAGGAACTGCTCCGCCTGCTGCAGCGCCGCGCCGTCGACCTGGGCGTGGACGTGCGCTTCTCCACTCCCGCCCCGGACGTGGACGAGCTCAGCCGCGACTTTGATCTGGTGCTGGCCGCGGACGGCGTTAATTCCTCGGTGCGGGCCAGGTTCGCAGCGTCCTTCGGACCGGATCTGGATCCCCGGGCCTCCAAGTTCATGTGGCTGGGCACGGACCTGGTGTTCGAGGCCTTCAAGTTCTTCGTCAAGGAAACCGAGTTCGGGGTCATGCAGATCCACGGTTACCCCTACTCCGACCAGGGAAGCACCTTCATCGTGGAGATGCATCCCGACGTCTGGGAGCGTGCCGGCTTCGGTGCCTCCGCGGGCAAGTCCTTCCCGGCCGGGGCAAGCGATGAGGATTCCATCGCCAGGATCCGCGGGCTCTTCGCCGAGGAGCTGCAGGGCCACCAGGTGCTGGCGAACAACTCCAAGTGGATCAACTTCACCACCGTCCGCAACCGCAGCTGGCGGCATGGCAACATCGTGCTGCTGGGCGACGCCGCGCACACGGCCCACTTTTCCATCGGCTCCGGGACCAAGCTGGCCATGGAGGACGCGCTGGCGCTGGCCGCCTGCCTGCACGAACACGCCGGCGTGGATGAGGCGCTGGAGGCCTACGAGGCCGAGCGCCGTCCCGTCGTCGCCTCCACCCAACGCGCCGCGCAGGCCAGCCTGGAATGGTTCGAGAACATCGGCCAGTACAAGGACCAGGACGCAGTCCAGTTCTGCTTCAACCTGCTCACCCGAAGCCGCCGCATCACCTACGACAACCTCAAACTGCGCGACAGCGCCTTCGCGGACCGGCTGGATGAGCATTTTGCCCGCCAGCATGGCGCCACCGAGGTGGTGCCGGCCATGTTCCAGCCCTTTAAGCTCGGCGAGCTGGAACTGAAGAACCGGGTGATTGTCTCCCCGATGGACATGTACTCCGCGGTGGAGGGCGTGCCGGGGGATTTCCACCTGGTCCATCTGGGCTCCAAGGCCCTGGGCGGGGCCGGTCTGGTCATGACCGAAATGGTCTGCGTCTCCGCCGAGGGCCGCATCACGCCGGGCTGCACCGGTCTGTACAACGATGAACAGCGGGAGAGCTGGGGCCGGATCACGGACTTCGTGCACAGCCGCTCCACGGCCAAGATCGGCCTGCAGCTGGGCCACTCCGGGCGCAAGGGCTCCACCAAACTCATGTGGGAGGGCATCGACGAGCCGCTGCCCGACGGCGGCTGGGACGTGGCCGGGCCCTCGGCCCTGCCGTACGGGCCCGGCTGCAATGCGCCCCGGGAGATCAGCCGCGCTGAGATGGACACCGTCCGGGACGACTTCGTCGCGGCGGCCCGGCGCGGCGCGGAGGCGGGCTTTGACCTGCTGGAACTGCACTGCGCGCACGGCTACCTGCTCTCCTCCTTCCTCTCGCCGCTCTCCAACCGGCGCACCGACGCGTACGGCGGCTCCCTGGAGAACCGGCTGCGCTACCCGCTGGAGGTGTTCGACGCCGTCCGCCGCGTCTGGCCCGCCGGCCGGCCGATGACGGTGCGGATCTCCGCCACGGACTGGGCCGAGGGCGGCAATACCGACGACGACGCCGTCGCGATCGCGGAGGCGTTCATCGCCCACGGCGTGCAGGGCATCGACGTCTCCACCGGCCAGGTGGCCAAGGAGGAGAAGCCGGCTTATGGCCGCAGCTATCAGACACCGTTCGCGGACCGGATCCGCAACGAGGCCGCCGCCAAAAACGGCGTGGCGGTGATCGCGGTCGGCGCCATATCCTCCTACGACGACGTCAATTCCATCCTGCTCGCGGGCCGGGCCGATCTGTGCGCGCTGGGGCGGACCCACCTCTACGATCCACAGTGGACGCTGCACGCGGCCGCCGAGCAGGACTACAACGGCGAAGGAGCCCCGTGGCCGCTGCCCTTCCGCGCCGGACGCCGGAAGCCGCCGTCGGCCCGCACCGAAGCGGTGCGCCCGCGCCTGGACCTGGTCCGCCGGAGCGAGCCCGAAAGCCGGGTCCACCACGTCCGCTGGACACCCGGCGCCGCAGGTGCGAATCCGGCGCCGACGCCGGCGGCAACGCCGGCGGCATGGCCGACGTGCGAGCCCGCACCGGCGGGCGTTTAACGGCAGCAACCGTTTAACGGCGGCAACCGTTTAACGGCGGCAAAGTAGTCCCGCCGGGAGAACCTCCGGGCGGGACTACTGCCTCTGAGCTGGGGATGGGGCTGCGCAGGCGGCGGAGATTGTCGTGCCCGGGATCCAGGGGCCCGCGGCCGCGGAACCGACAGCTCAGAACACAATCGGCCACAAAAAAGCACCCCGGGCTGTTGGCCGGGATGCTTTTTTGTGCTGTTTTATGTTTCTGTCCCGTAGGACAATGCGTGCGCGAGGGGGGATTTGAACCCCCACGCCCTTTCGGACACTGGCACCTGAAGCCAGCGCGTCTGCCGTTCCGCCACTCGCGCGCAGCCCTTCTTTTCAGCCTTCATCCGGAGATTCGAAGCTGTAAGAACGGCGAAATCCAGCATAACGGACAATCCGGCGAAACACCTAAACGGCCCCGCCACACGGTGCCCCTCGGCCGGTTGAGGCGTGAGATAGTGACGCTCCGACGCCCATTTAAGCGCTGTTGAGTCTCATGACTTAATGGACAGTTCTGTCTCAAGACATCGTAGACAGCGTGTCTCAGGAGATCGTGGAGAGTTTCGCGGGTTTCGCTCTATTCATGAGCTAAATAAATCCCGATATTAAGATCCGCCATCTCGTTGCAACATGGCCCGAGGACGCTCCGCGGGGGGCCGTCGCGGCGTTCTGCCGCAAGCACAAGGTCTCCCGGGCCTGGTTCTACACAGTCAGGGCACGGGCGATCGATGGCGGCCCCATCCTGGCGCTGGAAATGAGGACGACCAAG
>JALYYI010000135.1 GCA_030946705.1 Actinomycetota bacterium
TCATGGTGATCTGGTTGCGGTCCGGGAGCACAAACCGCGGGCCGCGGGTGCGGAAATTCTTGATCACGGAGAACAGGTAGTCCCAGCGGCCGGCGTTCAGGCCGGAGGCGTGGTCGCGCAGCTCGTACAGGATCTCCTCCATCTCGAACGCCGCGGTGATGGTCTCGATCAGCACGGTGGCGCGGATGGTGCCCTGCGGAATGCCCAGCAGGTCCTGCGCCAGGATGAAGATGTCGTTCCACAGCCGGGCCTCCAGGTGGTTCTCGATCTTGGGCAGGTAGAAGTACGGTCCCTTTCCCTGCGCGATCAGCCGGCGCGCGTTGTGGAAGAAGTACAGGCCGAAGTCCACAATGCCGCCGGCAATCGGCTTGTCCTGGACCAGCATGTGCTTCTCCGGCAGGTGCCAGCCGCGGGGACGGACGACGACGGTGGGCAGCGATTCCCGCGGCCCCAATTTGTAGGCCTTGCCTTCCGGGGAGGTGAAGTCGATCCGGTGCTCCAGAGCATCGGTCAGATTGAGCTGGCCGCGGATCACGTTGCCCCAGCTGGGTGTGGAGGAGTCCTCCATGTCCGCCAGCCAGACCTTGGCCCCGGAATTCAGGGCGTTGATGGTCATCTTGCGGTCCACCGGGCCGGTGATTTCCACCCGCCGGTCCTCCAGGCCCGGGGCCGGCGGTGCGACCCGCCAGTGCGGGTCCTCGCGGATGCCGGAGGTTTCGGCCAGGAAGCGCGGGTCGGCACCGTTGGAGATCCGCAGCCGCCGGCTCTGCCGCGCCTGCAGCAACTCCTGGCGCCGCCCCGCCGTCGCCCGGTGCAGGGCGGCGATGAAGTCCAGCGCCTCGGGGGTCAGCACCTCGTCCTGGCGGTGGATGGGCGCGGCGGTCAGGGTGATGCCGTTGAAGGTGATTCCGTTCAGGCTGTTCGTCGAATTCATGGGAGCTTCTCCTGGGAAATGGATCCGGTGAGCAGTTGGCGCACGATACAGGGCTGTAACGCGCACCAACTGCGCACTCGATGGAGGTGTGGGAGGGGTTTAGTGGAACTGCTGGGCTTCGGTGGAACCAGCGAGGGCGAGCGTGCCGCTGTTGGGGTTCAGCGCCGTCGCGACCAGGTCGAAGTAGCCGGTGCCCACTTCGCGCTGGTGCTTGGTAGCGGTGTAGCCGCGTTCTTCGGAGCCGAATTCGCGCTCCTGCAATTCGACGTAGGCGCTCATGCCGTCCCGGGCGTAGCCGTGGGCCAGGTCAAACATCGAATAGTTCAGGGCGTGGAAGCCGGCCAGGGTGATGAACTGGAACTTGAAGCCCATCGCGCCCAGTTCACGCTGGAACCTGGCGATGGTGGCGTCGTCGAGGTGTTTTTTCCAGTTGAACGACGGGGAGCAGTTGTAGGCGAGCATCTGGTCCGGGAACTGGCTGCGGATGCCCTCGGCAAACTTCTTCGCCAGCTCCAGGTCCGGCTTGCCGGTCTCCATCCAGATCAGGTCCGCATACGGGGCGTAGGCCAGGCCCCGGGCGATGCACGGCTCCAGCCCGTTCCTCACGTGGTAGAAACCCTCCGCGGTGCGCTCCCCTGTCAGGAACGGCTGGTCGCGCTCATCGACGTCGGAGGTGATCAGGGTGGCCGCCTCCGCGTCGGTGCGGGCCACGATCACGGACGGAACGCCCGAGACGTCGGCCGCCAGACGGGCCGCATTGAGTGTGCGGACGTGCTGGGCCGTGGGGATGAGCACCTTGCCGCCCAGATGCCCGCACTTCTTCTCGCTGGCCAGCTGGTCCTCCCAGTGCACCCCCGCGGCGCCGGCGGCGATCATCGCCTTCATCAGCTCGTAGGCGTTCAGCGGACCGCCGAAGCCGGCCTCGGCATCCGCGACGATCGGCACCAGCCAGTCCTCCACGCTCTGCAGACCTTCCGAGTATTCGATCTGGTCCGCCCGCAGCAGCGCGTTGTTGATCCGGCGCACCACGGTGGGCACCGAGTTGACCGGATACAGCGACTGGTCCGGGTAGGTATTGCCGGAGGTGTTGGCATCCGCGGCCACCTGCCAGCCGGAAAGGTAGATGGCCTTCAGCCCGGCCTTGACCTGCTGCACGGCCTGGTTGCCCGTCAGCGCACCCAGCGCGTGGGTGTAGCCGTCCTGCCCGGCGGTGGTCAGCTGGTTCCAGAGCCTCTCCGCCCCGCGGCGGGCCAGCGTGTGCTCCTCGTTGACGCGGCCGCGCAGCCGGACGACGTCGGCGCCGGAGTAGTCGCGGCGGGTGCCTTCCCAGCGGGGATCGGCAGCCCACTCGAGTTCCAGAGCCTGGGCCTGCTGCTGGGCGGTCCGGCCTTGTGCTTCAAATGCTGCGCTCATGATTCTGCTCCTTTGCCTCATCCGGTGTGGATGCGTTCCTTCGTAAAACCAACCTTTCTCCAGTTCCTCCAGGTTTACTAGCTGGCAGGGATGGAAAGAAATGCGTTTCTTCGCGTATGCTCAATAAATGAACTCTGCAGGCTGGACCCGACCCTCAAAGAGCGCTACCGCGGCCGCCGCTGAAGCGGCACGCGGCGAACTGGACATCATCAGCCTCGGCCGGCGCGTCCGGCATCTGCGCAAGGCTGCGGGCCTGACGCTCGACGCCCTGGGGGCCGCCGTCGGCACCGCTCCTTCCCAGCTCTCGCTGGTCGAGAACGGCAAACGGGAGCCGAAGCTGGGGATGCTGCAGAACCTGTCGAAGGCCCTCGGCGTCGGCATAGAGC
>JALYYI010000145.1 GCA_030946705.1 Actinomycetota bacterium
GCGTGGAAACGCTGCAGAGGCGCACGCAACATCAGCGCCCGTGCGGCGCGATGCCGTCCGGGCAGGCTTTCGGGTCGGAGGAGAAATGACCAGCGCTGCTCACCTGCCCGGCGCTCATTTTGGACACCGGACTTCGTACGCGAATCTGGCGTTCCTGGGGCCCGACTCGCACGCCATGTTGCTGGGTATTTTCCAGGTGCTTTTGAACATCGTGACGCTGGTTGTTGGCGCCGTCGGCCTGCTCCTTTCTAGGAGTGGCATGGCAGCCCGGACGTTCCTAAGCTTCGTCAAGTTACCAGGAGCCGCCAATGAGCAAATGCATCTAGCGAAGTAGTTACTAACTGCCTAGGCAGAAGTCACGACAGTTGGTGCAGGTCCCGAACATCGCGTCCGGAGCCTGCACCAACCCCTGTCCACGGCCGACGTCAGCGACCCCGTCCGGCCCTGTCGGCACCCGTCGGGCCAGTCGGGCCCCATCGGCGGCCTGGCTACTCTCCCGCTGGAAATGTGTAACTGGCCGGAATCTGCGCCGGATCCGTCCCATAAACCAAGGCGATTTCCTGGTGCGCCGCCAACTGGACCGCCGTCACCTTGCCGGTCTGCTTCACTCCGTTGAGATAGACGTGCCACGCCGCGGCGCCGGAGTCGGCCTGGCCGCCGATGCTCCCGTCCTGGCCCAGGATGCCCCACTCGGTCAGGGCCTGGCCCAGGGTGTATTTCAGGCCCGGGGTCGGGGCCTCAATGTGCAGCACTCCGGACGTGTCATGGGTATGCAGCGCCGAGATCCCGGTGGCCTGCCCGCTCGCATTCACCACGAAGCCGATATCCGCCGGAACCGTCTCCGCGCTGCCATTGACGAAGACATCCAAATGCGCGTGGTAGTGCTCGGCGGTGCCCTCGGCCGTCAGGATTTGAAGTCCGGCGGCGTGGATCCTGTCGCCGGACCCCTGGAAATCCAGGAACCACGGACCGGACGTGCCGGCGGTCGGGGCTGATCCTGCCGAACCGGAGGTCGCCGAGCCGGAAGCTCCCGCGCTTTCGGACAAGGCGGCTCCCGCGCTGGGGGAACCGGCACCGGGGGAACCGGCACCGGAGGAATCCGGGCTGGAACAGCCGGCCAAGGCCAGGGCAACAGAGGCTGCTGCGGCCAGAAACGGAACGGTGCGTTTGCTGCGGCGCATCGGGAAAGTACCTTTCGACATGGGGAAGTCCCCCATCGATGTTAGCCGCCAGCCAATGCCGACGCCGATGCGCGAAGCGTTTACCCGGCGTTCATGCGCCCTCCATCCGGCTACCGCCGGCCGGCCAACCCCTTCGGCCAGCGTTGGGCGGGTGAGGATTGCCATAGTTGCCGAGTCGTTCCTGCCGCTGCTGAACGGGGTCACCCATTCGTTGCTCCAGGTCCTTTCCCATCTGGACCGACGCGGACATGAAACGATGGTGATCGCCCCGTCCAGCTCGGCCCTGGACGCACCGGCCCAGGTGGGAAGCGCCGTCGTGCACCGGTTGCCGTCAGTCCCGCTGGCCGGTTACAACGATTTCCGCATTGCGGTGGGTGGGGTGGCACGGGTCCGGCGCATTCTCTCCGAGTTCCATCCGGAGGTGGTCCATCTGGCCTCCCCCTTCGAGCTGGGTTGGCGGGCGGTACGAGCCGCGGACCAGCTGGACATCCCGACCGTTGCGGTCTATCAGACCGAGGTGCCCTCCTATGCCACCCGGTACGGGGCCCCGTTCCTGGAGAAGTGGGCCTGGAGCCGGGTTGAGAATATCCATCTGCGTTCCTCCCGGACGCTGGCCCCGTCCTCCTTTGCAGTGAATCAGCTCCGCGGCCATGGCATTCCGAGGGTCCATCTATGGGGCCGGGGCGTTGATACGGCACGGTTTTCTCCGGCCAGGCGCGACGACGGATGGCGGTTTTCGGTGGCCCCTGGCGGCGAGAAGATCATCGGCTACGTTGGTCGGCTCGCCGTCGAGAAGCAGGTGCGGGATCTTCGCGCTATAGCGGATCTGCCCGGAACCAGGCTGGTGGTGGTGGGGGACGGCCCGCTGCGCGCGGCGCTGGCGCGGCAGCTGCCCGGGGCCGTCTTCACCGGGTTCCTGCGCGGGAACGAGCTGGCCCGCGTGGTGGCCGGGTTCGATCTTTTCGTCCATCCCGGCGAGCTGGAAACGTTCTGCCAAACCATCCAGGAGGCGATGGCCTCGGGTGTTCCGGTGGTAGCGACGGGACGGGGCGGCCCGCTGGATCTGGTGGACAATTCACGCACCGGCTGGCTCTACACCCCCGGCAACCTCACGGAATTGCGCGGCTACGTGCGCGACCTGATCGGCGACGACGCCAAGCGCGCGGCCTTTGCCCGGGCGGCCCACCGTTCGGTGCAGGGGCGCAGCTGGGACGCCGTCTGCGGAGAACTCACGGAGCACTACGAGCAGGCCGTTGACGATCATGCCCGACTGGTGCACTGAATCAACGATCCTCCACAGATGGGAATCCGCATGAAAATCTCGGTCATCGGCTGCGGCTACCTGGGCGCGGTCCATGCCGCCACACTGGCCTCGCTGGGACACGAAGTAGCCGGGGTGGACACGGATGCCAATAAGGTCGACCACCTGTCCCGCGGCTTCGCCCCGTTCTACGAACCCGGGCTGGAGGAGCTGCTCCGCGCCGGGCGCAGGTCCGGCGCGCTGCGTTTTTCCACAGAATTCTCCATCGCCGCTGAGGCCACCGTGCACTTTATCTGCGTCGGCACGCCCCAATCCAAGACCTCCGATGCGGCGGACCTGAGCCATCTTCAGGCCGCCATGACCTTGCTGCTGCCGCAGCTGAAGGCGGGGGACGTCGTCGTGGGCAAGTCCACCGTCCCGGTGGGGACCACCTCAGCGCTGCAGCTGGAACTGGCCACGGTCCCCGGGGTGGCCATGGGCTGGAATCCGGAATTCCTGCGCCAGGGCACGGCAGTGCGGGACTCGCTGGAACCGGACCGGCTGGTCTACGGTGTGCCGGAGCGGACAGCCGCGGCCACCGACAGCGCCACCGACAGCGCCACCGACAATGAGCATCCCGTCACACTGGCCCTGGACGCGGTCTACCGGCCGCTCCTTGATGCGGGGGTGCCGCGGCTGGTGGTCGGTTTCCGCACCGCCGAGCTGATCAAATCCGCGGCCAATGCCTTCCTGGCCACCAAGGTTTCCTTCATCAACGCCATGGCGCAGCTCTGTGAAGCCAGCGGTGCCGATGTCACGCAGTTGGCGGCCGCCATGGGGCTGGATCCGCGGATCGGTGGCCGCTACCTGCAGCCGGGGCTCGGCTTCGGCGGAGGTTGCCTGCCCAAGGATCTCCGCTCCTTCCGCGCACAGGCCGGCGGGCTCGGTGTCGAATCAGTACAGCACTGGATACGGCTGGTCGAAACCATCAACCTGGAGCAGCGCAGGCGCACGGTGCAGCTTTCCGGGCAGTTGTGCGGCGGCGACGTGGGCGGGCGGCAAGTCACGGTGCTGGGCGCGGCCTTCAAACCGGGCACTGACGATATCCGGGATTCCCCCGCCATCGACGTTGCGGTCCAGCTCGCGGCCCAGGGCGCGCATGTGACGGTCACGGACCCGCGCGCCATCAACACCGCCTGGATGCGCTACCCACAGCTGCGTTTCGAATCGAAGACCTTCGCTGCCCTGGACGGTGCGGACCTGGTGCTGCTGCTGACCGAGTGGGATGAGTACGTGGCGCTGGATCCGCACCTGGCCGGCGCGGCCGTACGACGGCGGGTGGTGCTGGACGCCCGCAACGCCCTGCCCGCGGGGGCATGGACCCGGGCGGGCTGGACCTACCGCGGGCTGGGCATCGGCGCGGCTGGCGCCGGGACCGGGACCGGAGGCCAGGAACCGATCGGCTCCGGCAGCGGAATCGCAGCAACCGGCTCAGGCCCCGATTTCCGTCTTCCTGTCGCCTCCGGGAGCGACCCGCACTGATCACAGTCCGGCGACTATCCGGGACTTCCCTAACCCGCGCTCCGCCGTCGTGGCTAAGCTGGCTCCATCAGTCGTACACATTAAAGCTATTGGGCAAAGGAGCGCATTGATGAGGTTGCTGAAAAACAGGGGTGTCAAGGCCACCGCCGCGGCGGTGGCGGGTCTGCTCGCACTGGGGCTGGTGGGGTGCAGCCCAGAGGCCCCCGGCACACCGGCAGCAAGCAGCGGAGGTGGCAGCAGCTACGACGACATCATCAACGCCGGGGCCAAGGCAGACGACGCGACCGTCGCGGCCAATCAGTGGGCCAGCCAGATCAAGAAGAATGGCGTCCTGCACGTTGGCGGTACCGAAACGTCGGCCCTGTTCAGCCTGCTGGATCCGGCCAAGGGCAAGGCTGTGGGCTTCGACGCCGGGCTCTCGCAGCTGCTGGCCAAGTACATCATCGGCGCTCCGTTGACCAAGCTGGACCAGGTCACCGTGGATACCCGGGAAGATCTGCTGGTGAACAAGTCCGTTGATGCGATCTTCGCGACCTACTCGATCACTCCCAAGCGAGAGGCACGGGTGGATTTTGCGGGTCCTTACTATTCATCGCAGGCGGGCATCCTGGTGAAGTCCAGCAACACGGAAATCAAGGGCGTCGCCGACCTGGCCGGCAAGACCGTGGCCACGCAGGCGGCCTCCACCGGCGTGACGCTGCTGGCCAGCGTGGCGCCGCAGGCCAAGGTCCTCGCGCTGCCGGACAACGCGCAGGCGCTCGCGGCCGTGCAGCAGGGGCGCGCGGATGCATACGTCATCGACCAATCGCTGCTGCTCAATGCGCTGGTGTCCAACAAGGACGTCAAGATTGTGGGCGATCCCTTTGGCCCGAAGGACAACTACGGAATTGGTCTGACCAAGGGAACGGACGCGAAGGCCTTCGTCAATGACTGGCTCAAGAAGATCATCGCGGACGGCACCTGGCTCAAACTCTGGAAGGCCACCATCGGAGCCAAGACCGGCACGGACAACACGCCCACCGTACCCACCGTCGGCTAGCCTTCGACCATGGATGTGCTGTTTACCAAATATCTGGGCACGTTCGCCGCAGGGCTCTGGGTTACGGCCCAGTTCACCGTCGTCGGCTTTGTCGGGGCGATGATCCTGGGAGCCGTCCTGGCGACCTTCAGGATCGGCCCGGTGGCGTACCTGCGCGCCGTCGGGTTGATCTACGTGGAAGTTTTCCGCAACGTGCCGCTGGTGTCGCTGCTGATCCTGGTGGTCTACGGTTTGCCCGAAATCGGAATCACCATCGACTACCTTCCCTCGGTGATGATGGCGATGATCCTGGTGGGGGCAGCGTTCGCCTGCGAGGTGTTCCGCACCGGGATCAACGCCATTCCGCCGGGCCAGGTCGAGGCAGGCCGGGCGATCGGCCTGGGCTTCTTCGGTGTGCTGCGGGAAATCGTGTTCCCGCAGGCCACCCGGTCCATGGTGCAGCCGATCGTCACGCTGTTCATCGGTATCCTGCTGTCCTCCTCCCTGGCCGGCGTGGTCGGAGTCATGGACCTCACGGCCCAGGTGAGTTTCATCAACAACAAGGAGGCGCTGGGGCTGGTGACATTCCTGGTTGCTGCGGCCATTTACGCTGTCGTGGCGCTGGGAGCCGGAGCCGTGGGCGCCCGGCTGGAGACAAGGTTCCGGGTGTTGCGATGAGCAGCAACGCGATCCTCTTCGACGCCGTCGGGCCCAGGGCCAGGCGGCGGGTCGTCGTCCTGACCATCGCCAGCATCGTCGCGACGCTGGCACTGATTGCCCTGGCCTACGCCCAGTTCTACAAGAGCGGGCAGCTGGCCCCCTCCAAGTGGGCGGAGTTCTATCAGGGGACCACTTGGAGCTACCTGCTCACGGCATTCGGCAACACGGCCCTGGCCGCTCTGGGAGCCGGTGCCATCGCGCTGCCGCTGGGGCTTTTCCTGGCCCTGGGCCGGCTGTCCCGCGTTGGTTTCCTGCGCTGGCCCAGCACCGCGGTGATTGAAGTCCTCCGTTCGGTGCCGCTGCTGCTGATCATCTACATTTTCGTCTCCGGCCTGCCGCCGTACGGCATCAACCCGGATGTGTTCTGGAAGCTGGTCATTCCCATCGGGGTCTGTTCCGGGGCCACCATCGCGGAAGTCTTCCGGGCCGGAATCCTGGCGCTGCCGGCCGGCCAGACGGAGGCCGCGATCGCCGTCGGACTCACCCCTGCCCAGGCGTTCCGGCTGGTCGTGTTCCCACAGGCCGTGCGCATCGTCCTGCCGGCACTGATTGCGCAGGTGGTCATCCTGCTCAAGGACACGACCCTGGGCTACGTGGTCTCCTACGGGGAGCTGCAACAGTCAGGCAGGGTGCTGGTGGCCTCCACGGGGCACCTGGTGCAGACGTACCTGATTATTACGGTGATCTACATCGGGATGAACGTCGCAATCTCCAACGCCGCCAGCGCGATCGACCGGCGGATGTCGCGGCGCCGGGCCGGTGCCGGACCTGTCGGACCCGGCGGGATGGGCGGACCGGGCATGCCACGTGCGGGCGGCCAGGACGCGACGGACCGCCAGCTCAGTACCATGGCCTGACCTTCCCGTTGAGCGGGGAGGGTTAAGGGAGGGTTACGCAGAGGCAGGGCGGGGAAAAACCC
>JALYYI010000159.1 GCA_030946705.1 Actinomycetota bacterium
AAGTGCCACCTCAACAGGTGTTGACGGCGGAGCCGCCGGTCAGAGCACGCGGCCCAGGAACTCCTTGGTGCGCGCTTGCTGCGGGTTGGCGATGATCTGGCGCGGGTCACCGCTTTCCACGACCACCCCCGCGTCCATAAAGGTCAGTGTGTCCCCGACCTCGCGGGCGAAGCCGATCTCGTGGGTCACCACGATCATGGTCATGCCGGACTTGGCCAGATCCTTCATCACGTTCAGGACATCGCCCACAAGCTCGGGGTCCAGGGCGGACGTCGGCTCGTCGAAGAGCATCAGTTCCGGCTCCATCGCCAGCGCGCGGGCAATGGCCACGCGCTGCTGCTGCCCGCCGGAGAGCTGGGCCGGGTAGTGGTTGGCGTGATCCGCCAGCCCCACCCGATCCAGCAGCTCCAGCGCATTGGCCTTGGCCATCGCCTTGGGCTGCCGCTTGACCTGGGTCGGAGCCTCGATGATGTTCTGCACCGCGGTGCGGTGCGGGAACAGGTTGAAGCGCTGGAAAACCATGCCGATCTCGCGGCGCTGGCCCGCGATCTCCTTGGCTGTCAGGTCATGCAGGCGGCCTTTGACCTCGCGGTAGCCGATCAGGTCATCGCCGACATAAATCCGGCCGGCGCTGATGGTCTCCAGCAGGTTGATGCAGCGCAGCAGCGTCGACTTTCCGGAGCCGGACGGGCCGATGATCACCGAAACCTCGCCCTGCCGCACGGTCATATCGATGCCGCGGAGCACATGGTGTGAACCGAAGTACTTATGAACGTCCTGGATCCGCACCAGGGTTTCGTTGGTTGTCACGTTGGCGGCTTCACTGGTCTGCGCACTCATACGTGTCCACCCTCTTCCGGTACATCGGTGTGCGTGGTGTGCGCCGCGTTCACTGCCTGGGTCGCCTTGACCGGGGCTGGGACAAGGTTGTCAATGCCCTTGCCATAGTGGCGCTCGATGAAGTGCTGTCCCACCATCAGCAGGCTGGTGATCACCAGGTACCAGATGGCGGCCACGATCAGCAGCGGGATCGGCAGATAAATCCGGTTGGCAACGGCGCTGGTAACGAAGGTCAGGTCCAGGGTGAAGGGCACGGCCAGTACCAGCGAGGTGGTCTTCAGCATGCCAATGGTTTCATTGCCCGTCGGCGGGACTATCACCCGCATGGCCTGCGGCAGGATGATCCGCCACATGATCTTGGATTTGCGCATACCCAGTGCCTCGGCAGCTTCCATCTGTCCGCTGTCCACGGACTTCAGGCCGGCCCGGAAGATTTCCGCCAGGTAGGCGGATTCGTTCAGGCCAAGGCCCAGCACAGCTGCAACGAAGTAATTGATCACGTCCTGGGTGTTGAAGCTGAACAGCTGGGGTCCGAAGGGGATCCCGGCGGAGAGCTTGGGGTAGAGCACGGAGACCAGGCCCCAGAACACCAGCTGGGTGTACACGGGGGTGCCGCGGAAGAACCAGACCCAGACCCAGCTGATGTAGCGGAACAGGGGGTTGTCCGACTGCCGCATGAAGGCCAGCAGGATGGCCAAAACAATGGCCAGGATCATGGACAGCACGGTTAGCAGCAGCGTCCAGCCGATGCCCTGGACCACCAGGACATCCAGGATGTACGTGCGGACGGTGTCCCAGCGGAAGTTGGCGTTGGTGACAAGGCTTTGAGCCACCACCACCAGAATCAGGACAATGATGACGACGCCAATCCACCGGCCGGGGTGCCGGACCGGAACTGCCTTGATCAGTTCCGGACCACTGCGTGCAGCCCCGGTCCGTTCAGTGGTGGTGCCGCTTGGCGCGGGAGTACTCAACTGCTTACCGCCGGATTCACTTCAGCCTTGCTGATGGCTCCCTTGGAGTTGTTCCATGCATCAAGGATCTTCTGGTAGTCGCCGTCGCTGATCAGCTTGTTCATGACCTTGCCGATAACGTCGGCGAGGGCGGTGTCGCTCTTGGCCACGGCGATGCCCTGCGGGGCGGCGTCGTAGACATCGCCGAGGATTTCCAGCTTGCCACCGGTCTGCGAGAGTGCGTAGCCGATGATCGGGGAGTCCGCGGACATCGCGTCGATGCTGCCGTTCACGAGGCGGGTGGTGACGTCCGTCTGGTTCTTCAGGGTGACAATGTTGATGGCCGGCTTGCCGGCGTCGGTGCACTTCTTGGAGCGGCCGGAGACATCCGGGATTTCCTCGACTGTGCCGGTCTGCACGCCGACGCTCTTGCCGCAGATGTCGTCGAGGGAGAACTTCTTGGGGTTGCCCTTCTGCACGGCCCACAGGGTGCCGGCGTTGAAGTAGCTGACAAAGTTGACCGCCTTGGAGCGCTCAGCGGTGATCGTGAAGGAGGAGATGCCCAGATCGTACTTGGAGCCAAGGGCGGGAAGGATGCTGGTGAACTCCGCGGTCTGGACCTTGACCTTCAGGCCCAGGGTTGCCCCGATGGCCTTGGCGATGTCGACGTCGTAGCCCTGCGGGGTCTGCCCGTCCGAGCCGCCGAGGAATTCCGCCGGGGCATAGGAGGTGTCCGAGCCGATGGTCAGCGTGCCCTTGCTCTTGATGGCGTCCGGGACGCTGGTGGCGAGGGCGTCATCCTTGGCCACGGAGGCGGGATCAAAGCTGGCGCTTCCGGTCGGGGCCCCGTTGCCCGACTGGGAGGCTGTGGTGCAGCCGGTGAGGGCTAATGCGGCGACGGCGACGACGGCGGCGAGTCTGACCGACAGCTTGGGGGAAAGCGGCATCTTTTTTACCCTTTGTTTCAGAAGTGCGAACGGGATACTGAACTTATAGTTTATCGCTGGATGAGATGTGCATCACAGACAACAACATTTCACTAGTTGACAACTTTATCGGGGAAAATGCAAGACCTCAGAGCGGTGCCATGTCTGGAATACCAGAATAGGTCAGGAATGCAGACCCAGGGCCTGGAGCATCGGGCGGAACTTGGCCCACGTCTCGGCTAATTCCGCCGAAGGGTCCGAGGCCTCCACGATCCCGCAGCCGGCGTACAGCCGCACCGTGCGGGGGTCTTCGACGACGGCCCCCCGCAGCGCGATGCCCCACTCGCCGTTGCCCGCGCCGTCCAGCCAGCCGACCGGCCCGGCGTAGGGCCCGCGGTCCAGCTTCTCGAGTTCGCGGATCAGCGCGCCCGCCTCGGTGCGTGGTGTTCCGCAGACCGCGGCGGTCGGATGCAGCGCCTCGACCAGCGCCAGCGAGGTGGGCAGATGGCCCGCGACGTCGGCCAGCTCGGCCTGGACGTCCGAGGCCAGGTGCCAGACGTTGGGCAGTTCAAGGATGAAGGGCTCGGCCGGGAAGGAGAGGTCCGTCGCGAAGGGGGCCAGCTGGCGGGTCAGCGAATGCACGGCAAAATCGTGCTCCTGCCGCTGCTTCTGCGATTCGCCAAGCACCCGCCGGGCAAAGCCGCCACCGTCTTCCGGGGCGCCGTGCCGGTCAAGCGTGCCCGCCAGCACCCGTGCCTGCGCCGTGGTTCCGTCGATCTTGATCAGCATTTCCGGGGTGGACCCGACCAGGCCGTCAACGCCGTAGGTCCAGCACTCGCTGTACCGCTGGGCCAGGTCGCGCAAAATTGCGGCCCGGGACACCGGCGCCTCAAAGCGGGCCACGATGTCCCTGGCCAGCACCACCTTGTCCAGCCGGCCGGCCTCGATGGCCCGGACACCGGCGGCCACGGTGTCCATCCACTCCTGTTCACTCAGTGAGCCGGTGGACAGTTCCGCACCCGGATCGCCGACGACGGCGGCCGGCGGCCCCGCCGTCGCGGTTGGGCGCGCGGTTGCTGCAGCGGTTCCGCAGGCGGGCCCGGCCGGGGCTTCCGGCTCGG
Organism: Actinomycetota bacterium; assembly: GCA_030946705.1. Lineage (GTDB taxonomy): Bacteria > Actinomycetota > Actinomycetes > Actinomycetales > Micrococcaceae > Arthrobacter_M. The sequence continues at coordinate 3,841 of JALYYI010000159.1, forward strand.
TCAGGACGCTGCCCCCGCCGGGGGCTCCAGCTGCGAGCAGCCGTTCCAGTTCGGCGTGCGCGCCCGCGGCGGTGAGCCGGCCGCCGTCGAGCGTCAGCTCCGTCAGCCAGGCCTGTCCGGCCGCAAAGCCGACGGCGATCCGCGGAACGATCAGACGGGATCGATGGGCTGAGGCCTTGGAGAAGGCAAAGGAACCGAATGCCAGCGGACCGGTGCCGGGGAGCTTGATCTGGTCCTCTACATCAGCCGATTCCAGCAGCTGCTTCCACCAGGCCTCGGCATCGGCGAAGCGGTCCGGGCCGGTACCCGTGAAGCGGGCCACCTCGCCGAAGGCCAACAGGCCCTCTCCGCGCCGGACCCAGCACAACGCGTCCTCGGTGTGCAGCAGATCCAGTGGCCCCGGAGAGGTGCCCGCCGCGGCTGCGTCCCAAAAGGCTGATGATAAAGAGGCCGGGTCCAGGGGGACGGTGAGGGCGGTCAGGGGCGCAATCATGATGCTTAAACATTACTCCGCGGTAGGGCCCGCCCGGGCCCCGATCGGGCGGCGGCGGCACCCGGTGCCACGGTCCGGACAAAATTTGAGAGAATGATCAGGTGAACCGTGCATCCTTGGAGAAGCGTCCGGAAGAAGTAGCCGCCATGTTTGACGACGTGGCCCCTAAATACGACGTCGTCAACGACGTCCTGTCCATGGGACAGACGCGCCGCTGGCGGCGGGTCGTGGTGGACGCGGTGGACGCCAAGCCCGGCCAGCGCGTCCTGGATGTCGCGGCCGGAACCGGCACCTCCAGCGAACCCTTTGCGGACGCCGGGGTCAGCGTGGTGGCCTGCGACTTCTCGGTGGGCATGCTCAAGGTCGGCAAGCGCCGCCGGCCGGACATCGACTTCATTGCCGGCGATGCGACGAATCTGCCCTTCGCGGACAATGCCTTCGACGCCACCACGATTTCCTTCGGGCTGCGCAACGTCAGCGAGCCGAGGAAGGCACTGGAAGAGATGATCCGCGTGACGAAACCGGGCGGGACGCTGGTTATCGCCGAGTTCTCCCAGCCCACCATCCCGCTCTGGCGCACGATGTACACGGAATACCTGATGCGCGCACTGCCGGCAATCGCAACCAAGGTCTCCTCCAACCCGGACGCCTACGTCTATCTTGCCGAGTCCATCCGGGCATGGCCGGACCAGGACCATCTGTCCCAGTGGCTCAAGGACGCCGGCTGGCACGAGGTGGAATACCGCAACCTGAGCGGGGGCATCGTTGCCGTGCACCGCGCCCGCAAGCCTTCGCGGGAGGAAACCGGACGCGTCGGCCCGGTGGCGAAGGTCCGCCGCAGGGGCGCCAGGGTTCGCGACTAGATGAAGGTCATCATTGTCGGCGCGGGGCCGGCCGGTTCCACGGCTGCGTACTATCTGGCCTCGGCGGGCATCGACGTCACCGTGCTGGAAAAGACGACCTTTCCGCGCGAAAAGGTCTGCGGCGACGGTCTGACACCCCGGGCCGTGCGCGAGATCCAGCGGCTTGGCCTGCCACATGATGAATCCGAAGGCTGGCGCCGGAACAAGGGGCTGCGGCTGATCGCCGGCGGCCGCACCGTCGAGGTGCCCTGGCCGGAGCTGAGCGATTTCCCGCAGTACGGCCTGATCCGCACCCGGCTCGGCTTCGACGAGGCGCTGGCCCGGCACGCCCGGGCCGCCGGCGCCGTCGTGCTGGAACGGCACAGCGTCACCTCCGCCCTTACCGGCTCCGCCCCGGGAGAGGCCGGGAGGGTCACCGGCGTGACGGCGGCACTGCTGGATGATACCGGCCGCAAGACGGGGGAGACCCGTAATTTCAGCGCCGATCTGGTGCTCGCGGCCGATGGAAACTCCACCCGGACCGCGGTCTCGCTGGGCCTGCACAAACGCGACGACCGGCCGCTGGGCGTGGCGGTGCGCACCTATTTCACCAGCCCAAGGCACGACGACGACTGGATGGAGGGCTGGCTGGAGCTCGCCTCCCCGTCCGCCGGCGGTGCGCTCAAACCGTTGCCGGGCTACGGCTGGATCTTCGGCGTGGGGGACGGAACGTCCAATGTGGGTCTGGGCATCCTGAACTCATCCAAGGCGTTCGGCAAGCTGGACTACAAGCAGGTACTGCGGGACTGGACCGCGGGGATGCCTCCCGAGTGGGGGTTCACCCCCGCCAACCAGGTGGGGGAGATCCGCGGCGCCGCACTGCCGATGGGCTTCAACCGGACACCGCACTACTCGCCCGGGCTGATGCTGCTGGGTGATGCCGGCGGCATGGTCAGCCCCTTCAACGGGGAGGGCATTTCCTATGCGATGGAGTCCGCCCGCTTTGCCGCGGAATTCATTGAAGCCGCGGCCGGGGCCAACTCGCTGCTGGCCCGCGACCATGCCCTGTCCGGGTACGCCGGCCACATCCGGGAACAGTGGGGCAGCCACTTCACGCTGGGCCGGATGTTCGCCCGGCTGATCGGAAAACCGCAGATCATGAAGCTGGCCCTGCGGACCGGAATGCCCGTCCCCGTGCTGATGCGCTTTGTGGTGCGGATGTTGGCCAATCTGACGGACAGCGGCGGCCGCGGCTTTGAGGATAGAGTGATTCACCTACTGGAGAAGCTGGTTCCGGCCACGAACAACCAGATGAGCAGCACGGCTGGCAGTCTGACTGGCGGCTCCCCGACCAGCCATTCGCCCACTCCGAAAGCTAGAGTTAAGCCGTGACTACTTCCGCAGACCCCAGCTGGACGCACGCCGGGCACGGCCTGTCGGCCTCCGGCGAGCCTGACGCGACGACGATGGCCATCGCCACCGGGCTTACGCTGCCCAAGGGTTTTTCCGGCATTGCGGCGGACCCGCGGCTGGGGCCGGCCATCGCAATGAGCCTGGCCAAGGTGGAAAAGCAGCTGCGCGAAGCGATCGCCAACTCGGACCCGCTGGCCGACGCCACCAGCCGGCACCTGGTGGAGGCCGGCGGCAAGCGGATCCGCCCGCTGCTGACGCTGCTGGCGTCCCAGCTGGGGGATCCCAGCCGCCCCGAAGTGATCCGGGCCGCCGTCGTCGTTGAACTCACGCACCTGGCGACGCTCTACCACGACGACGTGATGGACTCCGCGCCCTACCGCCGCGGTGCACCCACCGCCCACGAGGTGTGGGGCAACAGCGTGGCGATCCTAACCGGCGACCTGATCTTTGCCCGCGCCTCGATCCTGGTATCCGAGCTGGGGGCCAGGGCGCTGGGAATCCAGGCCAGGACCTTTGAGCGGCTTTGCCTTGGCCAGCTGCACGAGACCGTCGGCCCCCGCTCGGATGAGGACCCGG
>JALYYI010000164.1 GCA_030946705.1 Actinomycetota bacterium
CCTGTCCCCCGGAGCCACGGTGCGGCGGGCGGGTGCGGCCGTCCTGGCCGGGCGCGCCTGGCCTGCCGACACCGCGGAATTGTCCCCCGGAGCAGGAGCAGGAGCCGGGGAACGGTTCAGGTCCGCCGCACCCGTCCGGGCCGCTGGGCGCTGCTGGCCGGCGGCCGAACGCGATCGCGGAGTCTGCCGGGTCACGACGGGAACGTAGGAGGTGCCGGGCGGACGCATCACCGGCTGGTCGACGCCCGGAACCCGGATGAATTCCAGCGGCGTGACCATGGCCAAATTATGTGCCGTCGTCGGATCGTTGGTCGAGGGACGGGTGTTGGCGCTGGCCTGGGCCAAGCGCTCTTTGGCCTGCGCACGCTGATTCAGGATCGCGGCGCGCTCGGCGAGGGCCCGCTGCTGGGCCAGCACTTCCAGGTCAACCTGCAGCGGATCTTCGGTGACGGCGGCCGGCAGCTGCGAAATCTGCTCCTTCACGTCTTCCACCAACGTGCTGCGTGCTGCGAGGGCATCCTGGACGGACATTGGTCCGGTGAAGGGCACAGGGTCGTAGCCCGCCGCGGAACCGTGGCCCGCGGGCTCGCTGGTCGAAGCACCAGGGGGGGCATCGGCCGGGTGAACGCGCGGTAGACCGGATGGTGTACCTGGAGGGGTGGCACTCTCGGGGGCCAGACCGGCGGAGCCGCGTCCCTCTGCGGCCAGAGCGGAAGGATCCCCGACTACGGAGTTCAGGCCGGTCAGGGGTGCACGTTCGGCGTCCCCCTGCGCCATCCGCATCGCCCGGCGCGAGGGCAGGGTGGGAACGGCTGCGGTGGCCGGATCGGAAAGTTCTTTGTACGCCCGCAAGGTAGCCCGGTCCCGGGCCCGGGTCTGCGAAGAGCGCTCACGCGGGGACGGAGAAGGCTCGCCGGGGGACCCCGGCGGAGCGGCATCCACGGGGACGTCGGCGGCGCGGCGGCGGGGCTGGCCCAGGTGCGCCTGTCCACCCGCGGTTTCAGGGTTTGCCGGCTCCCAATCTGCGATTCCGGTGGGCCCGGCCGACGGGCGGCGCGGAAAATCGGCTGCTACGGGGGCAGGCGGCACGGACGCATCAACATGCTCGTTGCCGGCCTGTTCGGGAGAATCTTGGGCGCGCCTCAGTGCCCTGCGACTGTGGATCGGTTCTGATTCCTTGCTCATTAACTACTCATCCAGTACTAGAACTCGCCTGTTGACTTGGCACTGCCAACGGGGCTCGGCTGCACATATAACCGGTATTTGGCAATGTATTGCACCACTCCGTCCGGTACCAGGTACCAGACCGGGTTAAGTTCCTGCACGCGCCTGCGGCAATCGGTGGAAGAGATCGACATGGCCGGAACCTCCAACAAACTTACGTCGGAGCGGCCCATGCCGTCGAGTTCGTGGCCGGGACGCGTCACGCCAACAAAGTGCGCCAGCGACCACAGCTCCTCACTGTCTTTCCACGAGAGGATCTGCGCCATCGCGTCCGCACCCGTGATGAAGTACAGATCCGCTTCAGGGCGCATGCGTTTGAGGTCCCGGAGCGTGTCGATGGTGAAGGTGGGCCCGGGACGGTCAATGTCCACGCGGCTGACGGTGAAACGCGGGTTCGAGGCGGTGGCAATCACGGTCATCAGGTAGCGGTGCTCCGCGGTGCTGACTTCCTGCTTGGCCTTCTGCCAGGGCTGTCCGGTCGGGACGAAGACCACTTCGTCCAGATCGAAAACCGCCGCCACTTCGCTGGCTGCGACCAGGTGGCCGTGGTGGATCGGGTCGAAGGTGCCACCCATGACACCGAGCCGGAAGCGTCGGCTTCCCGGTGCCCGCACCTCCCCGGCGGGGGTCTCAGTGATGGGAAATCTCTTCCGCCTGGCCGTGGTCGTGCTTATTGGTGTGCTGGCGGTGCGGATCCGCGTGCTCATCGGTGGCGGAGTGGCGGTTGCCCAGGTTGGTGAAGGAGGCGCAAACGAACAGCAGCACCAGCAGCACCACAAAGATCCCGACACCGAACATCCACCAGGGCATCAGCAGGGGGGCCTTGGCTTCTTCGGTGGCGGCGGACAGGACGCCGGCGAGCTGGGTCAACATGGTTCTCCCCTAAAGTCTTAAGGTAAGCGGCGTGTAAGAAGCTCACTGACCGTTATCGGTGATGGATTCGCTCTAATGTTACGCGGTGCGGGCACCTTCTGGCACGCCGGCCGCGCCGGGGTCAGCCCCGGACCTGGCCCTCGCCCTGGACAATCCATTTGGTGGTGGTCAGTTCCGTCAGGCCCATCGGGCCGCGGGCATGCAGCTTCTGGGTGGAAATGCCCACTTCCGCGCCCAGCCCCATTTCGCCGCCGTCGGTGAACCGGGTGGAGGCATTGACGATGACGGCCGCCGAGTCGACCTCGGCGATGAAACGCTCGGCGTTGGCGAGGTCATTGGTCAGGATGGCTTCGGTGTGGCCGGTGCTCCAGCGCCGTATGTGCGCCACGGCCTCGTCCAGGGAATCCACCATCCGCACCGCCAGGTCCAGGTCCATGTATTCCCGGGCCCAGTCGTCATCGGTGGCCGCCTCGGCGGTGATGCCGGCGGGCAATGCGGCCATCACGCGCTCATCCGCGTGCAACCGGACACCGGCGGCACGCAGCGCCGCCAGCACCTCGGGCAGCACGCGGGAACCGGAGTGCACCAGCAGGGTTTCCACGGTGTTGCAGACGCTGGGCCGCTGCGTTTTGGCATTGAGCAGAATATCCACCGACATCTGCGACCCGGCGGACTCGTCAATGAAAATGTGCACGTTCCCCTCCCCGGTCTCAATTACCGGAACCGAGGAACCGTTCAGTACCGTCTGGATGAGCTCGCGACCACCGCGCGGAATCAGGACGTCCACCCGGCCGCGGGCCCGCATCAGCACGGCGGCGCCCTCGCGCCCGTACTGGTCCACGCTCTGCACCGCGTCCGCCGGCAGTCCGGCGTCCTCCAGCGCGCCGCGCAGCAGGGACAGCAGGGCCTGGTTGGTATGAACCGCCGCGCTGCCACCGCGCAGGATCACGGCGTTGCCGCTCTTGAGCGCCAGGCCGGCGATGTCCACGGTGACGTTGGGGCGCGCCTCGTAGATGGCGGCCACCACTCCGAGCGGGACGTTGATCTGCCGCAGCCGCAGCCCGTTCGGCAGCGTCTGGCCGCGCACCACGTTTCCCACCGGATCCGGCAGGGACGCAAGGTTCTCCAGGGCCTCGCCGAGTCGGCCGATCCGCTCCGGAGTCAGCGTGAGCCGGTCCAGCAGGGCCTCGCTGGTGCCCACGCGGCGGCCCTCCGCAACATCGCGGTCGTTGGCGGCCAGCACGGCATCCTGGCCGGAGCGAAGCGCGGCGGCAACGGCCAGCAGCGCCCGGTCCTTCTGCGCCCGGTTGGCGCGGGCCATCCGGCGCGAGGCTTCCCGGGCTCGGTCGGTGATGGCGTGAACCGCCTCGGTCAGGTCCTGTTTCACAGCCAGCTCAGTCATGCACCAAGTTTAGGTCAAACCGGGCTCAAACCAGCACCAGGTCATCGACGTGGACAACTTCGCGTTCATATTCGCGTCCGAGCTCACCGGCGAGCTCCTTGGTGCCGCGGCCAAGCATCTGCGGCAGCTCATCGGAGCCGTAATTCACCAGTCCATGGGCGACGACGGTTCCGTCCCGGTCCGTTATTTCGACGGCGTCCCCGGCCTCAAAATTGCCGCTCACGGCGGTGATTCCCGCCGGCAGCAGCGACTTGTGCCGCTCGCGCACGGCGGCCACCGCGCCGTCGTCGAGCACCAGCCTGCCGCGGATGTCCGCGAGGTGGGCCAGCCAGAGCAGCCGCACGGGCCGGCGAGCACCGCTGATGCTGAACCAGGTTCCGACGTCCGAGCCGGCCAGGGCCGCGGCGGCGTTCGCCGTTGAGGTCACGAGGGCGGGGATGCCGGTGCCGGCGGCGATGCCGGCGGCCTCCACCTTGGTGGCCATACCGCCGGTGCCGACGCCGGCCTTGCCGGGGCGGCCGATCGTGATCCCCTCCAGGTCCGCCGGACCGGAGACGAGGCCGATCCTGCGGGCACCATCCGCCGGCGGACCGTCGTACAGGGCATCGACGTCGGAGAACAGCACCAGGGCCTCCGCCTTGACCAGGTGCGCCACCAGCGCGGCCAGCCTGTCGTTGTCGCCGAAGCGGATCTCGTGCGTTGCCACCGTGTCATTCTCATTGACGATGGGCACCACGCCGAGATTGAGCAGACGTTCCAGGGCACGGTGTGCGTTCACGTGCTGCGTTCGCCGGGTCAGGTCATCCGCGGTGAGCAGGACCTGGCTGACGATGACGCCGTGCGCGGCGAACGCCTGCGTGTACCGGGCCATCAGCAGGCCCTGGCCCACACTGGCCGCAGCCTGCTGGGTGGCCAGGTCCTTGGGCCGGCGGACCAGCCCGAGCGGGGCCAGTCCGGCGGCGATGGCCCCGGAGGAGACCAGGATCACCTCGGTGCCGCGGTTCCGGCGTTCCGCCAGCACGTCCACCAGCGCGGTGAGGGCCTCCTCCGAGATGCCGCCGGCGACGCTGGTCAGCGAGGAGGAGCCGACCTTGACCACGATCCGGCCGGCGGTGGCCAGCCCGGACCGGTCCAGCGCAGTCGTCTCAGGCTGCGCCGTCTCCTGGCCCCTAGAGCTCATCGCCGTCGTCGTCGGCGTTTGCCTCCTCCAGCATTCCGCTCTCGCGCAACAGCGGCGCCTTCCGCTGGTCGGGCGTGGGCCCGGACCAAAGGCCGGACTTGCGCTCGGCCTCAAGCTCGACCTGGGTGGCAGCCCGGGCCTCCTTGCGCTCACCCTGCTCCTGGCGCTTCTGCTCGCGCGTGGGGCGGTCACCGAGGTCCGCGAAGCGGACGTCCGTGCCGCGCGGAGAGGCGAGCAGTTCCGCACCGCCCATCATGGTGGGCTCCCAGTCGAAGACGACGCCGTCGCCCTCGCCGATGACCACGGCGTCCCCCGGCTTGGCACCGCTCTTAAAGAGCTGGTTCTCGACGCCGAGCTTGGCCAGCCGGTCCGCGAGGTAGCCGATCGCTTCCTCGTTGGTGAAGTCCGTCTGCATCACCCAGCGCACCGGCTTGTCGCCGATCACGCGGAACAGGGGTTCCAGGTTCTTCTCCTCGCGGCGGATCCGGAAACCGGCCTCGTTCACGGCCCGCGGACGCAGCACGGTGGGAGTCACCTTCGGCGGGGCGGCCTGAACCTCGGCGCGGGCGGCCTGGACGATCTCCGACATGGCGAAGCCCAGCTGGCGCAGCCCCTCATGGCTCACGGCGGAGACCTCGAAGACCTTGTAGCCACGGGACTGCAGGTCCGCGCGGACAAACTCCGCCATTTCCCGGCCGTCGGAGGTATCGATCTTGTTCAGCGCCACCAGCTTGGGCCGCTGATTCAGCGGCACAACTTCACCGTCCGCGCCGGCGTAGCTCATGTCCACGGCGTAGCGGTCCAGTTCCGCTTCGATGATGGCCAGATCCGAGAGCGGGTCCCGGTCCGTCTCCAGTGCGGCACAGTCCAGCACGTGCACCAGCGCGGCGCACCGCTCCACATGGCGCAGGAAGTGGTGTCCGAGCCCCTTGCCCTCGCTGGCCCCCTCGATCAGACCGGGCACATCGGCAATGGTGAATCGGACGTCGCCGGCCTGCACAACGCCCAGATTCGGGATCAGCGTGGTGAACGGGTAGTCGGCTATCTTGGGCCGGGCGGCGGACATCGCGGCCACCAGGCTGGACTTACCGGCGGAGGGGAAGCCCACCAGGGCAATATCGGCGATGCTCTTGAGCTCCAGGACGACGTCGCGGCCGTCCCCGGGGATGCCCAGCAGCGCGAATCCGGGGGCCCTCCGCTTCTGCGAGGACAGCGAGGCGTTGCCCAGTCCGCCCTGGCCGCCCTTGGCGGCAACAAACTCGGCGCCTTCGCCGATTAGATCCGCCAGGACCTGGCCGTCCTTGGTCTTCACCACGGTGCCGTCCGGAACCGGCAGAATCAGGGTCTCGCCGGTCTTGCCGGCGCGCCAGTCTCCCATGCCGGGGCCGCCGTTGCTGGCGTGCCGGTGCGGGGCGTGATGGTAATCCAGCAACGTGGTGGTCTGGGCGGACACGCGCAGGATCACGTCGCCGCCGTCGCCCCCGTTACCGCCGTCGGGTCCGCCCAGCGGCTTGAACTTTTCGCGTTTGACGGAGACGCAGCCATGGCCACCCGACCCGCCGGATACGTGCAATACAACCCGGTCAACAAAGCTGGCCAATGGTTTCTCCTCTAAATGTCAACGCTGCTGCCGATTCCAGCCGCACGCAGTTGGGTGACGCGGTTAAAAGCCAGTGGAGCGAGCCAAGCGGCCCGCTCCCCTGGGAAAAACTTGTGTTGCTACTGCCTTGTGTTGCTACAGCCTTGTTGCTACAGTGCAGCGGCAGCTACAACGATGTTCACTACACGGCGTCCGCCGCGTGCACCGAACTCCACCGCGCCTGCCTCCAGAGCGAACAGCGTGTCATCGCCACCGCGGCCAACGCCTGCGCCGGGGTGGAAATGCGTACCGCGCTGGCGGACGATGATCTCGCCGGCCTTAACGACCTGACCGCCGAAGCGCTTGACGCCCAGGTATTGAGCGTTTGAATCACGACCGTTGCGAGTGGAACTCGCGCCCTTTTTATGTGCCATTTGAAATGCCTATCCTTTTGACTGAGACGACTGGTACCCGGGACCGCAGTTATGCGATCGAGGTGATCTTGACCTTGGTCAGTTCCTGACGGTGACCCTGACGCTTCTTGTACCCGGTCTTATTCTTGAACTTCTGAATGACGATCTTCGGTCCCCGAAGATCCTCCAGGATCTCAGCCGTAACCTTTACCTTGGCCAGGTCCTTCGCGGCGGAGGTGATCTTCTCACCGTCAACCAGGAGCAAAGCGGGCAGCTCAAGGGTGCCGCCGGCTCCACCGCGGACGCGGTTCATGGTCACGAAGTCTCCGACGGAAACCTTCTCTTGGCGGCCGCCTGTGCGGACAATCGCGTACACCACTGGGAAACTCACTTCTCTCGACGTTTATTACAAAGTTTGCGTGCGGTACCGGCAATTGGATTGCCAGGTTCCGGCCGTGCTCACGACACCGTGCTCATTTCACACCGTGTCAGTTCCACACCGCCTGTGTTCACACTGTGCCTCAACGCCGTGGACCTCAATGGATCACTACCATATTGATAATTACCATGGAGTCGTTGCCCTGTGTTGGCGTAAGCACCGAAGATCTAGAATACGCTAGTTTTACCCTCGGCCGCAAATGAGGCTGGCACCGACAGCCAGGAAGTGATAGGCGCCGCCACTTTCCTCATCAGGAACCGTGCGTATCGAGTTTAGCCCGTCCAGACCGTTTCGCGGCGCAATGGACGCGGCGCGCCGCCGGATGCGAAGACCGCCTTCCGGTGGCCCGTGAGGGTTGCCGACGCGGGTCTCGCCCGCGCCGGCGCGCTGCAGATTGGGGGTTCCGGGGTCCGACTTGTCCTCCACAGCGGGGTGGGGTTGGTGCGGTCCGCACATAGGGAGTGCCGGCTCTGCTATTGCCGGCGGTGGCCCGGTAGCGTCGCTGGTATGGAATCCGTGGAGCTCCGCAGCAGTGAAGGCGCCGCCAGTGAAGGCGCCGCCGTGCTGGCGGATGCCGTAGCGGCACTGGAGGCCTTCACCCGCGATTTCACCGGCTCGGCGTCCGGGATGGGCAAGGCCGGGCTGCTGGAGCGGGCGGACCTGCTCGAACGGGCCTCCCGGGTGCTGCAGCACGGCCAGGTCATCGCCGCCCACGCCATTGATGTCCAGAACCTGGCCCGGACCGGGGACACGGGCACGGTTTTCTGCTGGGACGCCGCGGCGGGGAAGAAATCCCGCTACCGCAACACCCCGGACTACCTGGTGGCCCGGCTCCGGATCTCCCGCTTCGAA
>JALYYI010000191.1 GCA_030946705.1 Actinomycetota bacterium
CACCCGCGCCCTGGTGGCCCACGCCATCCAGATGGTCAAGGACCTGCAGGCGGGGAAGAAGCCCGAAATCAACGATGACAAGTCCTACAACAACGGCAACAAGGTTGTTCCGGCCTTCCTGCTGCCGCCGCACATCGTGACCAAGGCCAACGCCGCGCAGGAGTACGCCAACGACCCAACGCTGTCAAAGCTCACCAAGTAGCGCCAGGCGAAGGGCCCGGTCCACCGTCAGGTGGGCCGGGCCTTCCGCATGCGCCCAGCCCCAGCAGCGCCGCCTCCAGCGGGAACACCCGCGCGGACGTTGCCCCGAAGCTGCGCCGGATGCCATCTCCCGGACCCGGTACCTGAGCGTCACCATGGAGATGTTCAGCTGGCCCACGGCGCCCAGCAGCAGCACCAGCCCGGCCACGCCCATCGTCATCAGCTGGACCTGCGCGAACGGATCGCCCCGTACGCGGCGTAACCCGTGCGGCGGACTCCCCCGCACTGCCCGTCGGGTCCGGCTTCATCGCCTCGCAGGGCGGCCCGGATGACAGAATGAGGCCATGACAGAACCACGGTTCATCGCCAAGCCCGATTGGTACACCTCCGATGCCCCGCAGACACTCGCATCCACCGGCCCTCCGCTGCGCTGGGGCGTCGTGGCCACCGGCGGCATAGCCGGCACCGTTACCGCCGAACTGACCCTGCTGGAGGATGCGGTGCTGCAGGCTGTGAGTTCGCGCAGCCAGCCGAAGGCGGCGGATTTCGCCTCCCGCTTCGGCTTTACCACACATTATTACGACGACGACGGCGCCCCCGGCTACCAGCGCCTGGTACAGGACCCCGAGGTGGACGTGGTCTACATTGCCACCCCGCACGCGCAGCATTTCACCGTGGCCCAGGCGGCCCTGGAAGCCGGAAAGCACGTGCTGTGCGAGAAGGCCTTCACCATCAATGCCCGGGAGGCCACGGAGCTGATCCGGCTGGCGAAGGACCGGGGACTGTTCCTGATGGAGGCCGTCTGGGCCCGTTTTGTCCCCGGGATGCAGCGCGCCTTCGACATCATCGCCTCCGGCGAAATCGGACCAGTCCAGTGGGTCCGCGCGGATCTGGGCTTTCCCGCCCCGGATGACCCGGAGGCCCGGATCTGGGCTCCAAAGGACGGCGGCGGCGCACTGCTGGATCTCACCGTCTACCCGCTGCTGTGGGCCTGGGGAGCCCTCGGGGCGCCGCAGTCGGTCAGCGCCACCGGCACCCTCACGGAGCTCGGCGTGGACAGCCAGAACGCCATCACCCTCGGTTATTCCTCCGGGGCCCAGGCCCAGCTGATGTCGTCGCTGACAGCCCTGGGTCCGCGGTCCGCCGTCGTCGCCGGCACCAACGGCTTTCTGCAGACCATGGGCACGGTCAACAATCCCACCGCACTGACGGTGCAGACCGGTTGGCAGGACTCACGGGTGGAGACCTTTGAACCCATCGGCCGCGGTTACACCTATCAGCTCCGTGAGGTCACTCGCTGCATCCAACAGGGCATGACCGAGAGTCCTACGATGCCGCTGGCGGATTCGCTTGCCATCATGCACCTCTTTGACGGCATCCGGGCCGAGCTGGGTGTCGTCTACCCCAACGACGCCAACCGGTAGCCGGGGCTCACTGGCGCGGCCGGGCAACTTAGAGGTCCGGGCCGTGACCTGCCTCGGTGCAGACGCACAGCCGGTTCCCCTGCGAATCCGTAACCACCACAAAACGCGGGGCGCTTTCCTGCTCCAGCGTGCAGTCCGTGGCCGCCACCGCGTCCAGGACCGGTCCCGAGTCGTTGAGGCTGACGTGGACATCCACGTGCAGGCGGTTCGGATTGGGGGTCTCGGTCTTCTGGAACCACAGGCTGGGCAGCCGGCCGTGCGGGTCCGACAGGTCCCCGAACCGGCCCGCCTTGTAGCCCAGCGCCACCCGCCAGGTCTCGGAGATCGCCTCCGGATCAGCCGTATCGATGGCCAGCTCCAGCGTCCGGCTCAGGCCAGGCTGCGCCGTCGCGCC
>JALYYI010000201.1 GCA_030946705.1 Actinomycetota bacterium
CCTTCGACCTGCCCGCCGGGATTGATCCCGAACCCGTCGCCGAGCGGCTGGACCAGCTGCTACGGGAGGTGGAGGGCGATGCGCTGCTGAGCCTGGAGCCGGCCACCGCGGCGGAACTGCTGGGCCACTACGGCATTACGGTGCTTGGATCGGCACCCTTCATCACCGCGGACCAGGCTGTGGCCGCGGCGGAACGGCTGGGCTGGCCGGTGGCGCTGAAGACCATGGATGCCACGCTGCGGCACCGGCTGGACCTGGGCGGCGTCCGGCTGAATATCGAGGACGCGGCCTCGCTGCGGCGCAATATTGCCCAGATGCAGAAACTGCTGGAGCCCTTCGGCACCTTCGGCATGGAGGTTCAAGCCATGGCGCCGGTGGGGCAGTCCTGCACGCTGCGGGCCATCGAGGATCCGCTGCTGGGACCCGTGGTGTCCTTTGGCATGGCCGGGGATGCGGTGGACCTGCTGGATGATTGGGCGCACCTCGTCCCGCCGCTGACCAGCGCCGATGCAGCGGACCTGGTGCGCTCGCCCCGCGCGTCCCGCAAGCTGTTCGGCTACCAGGGCCTGCCGCCGGTGGATGTGGCTGCGCTGGAGGATCTGGCGGCGCGGCTGGCCGCGCTCAAGGACGAGCACCCGGAAATCGCTCTGGTGGAGTTCAACCCGGTTCTGGTGGGGCCTGCCGGGCTGACCATCCTGGCGGCGGATGTGCGCATCGCCAACCCTGCCCAGCGCACCGACAGCGCCCGGCGCGCGATGATTTCCTGACCGTGCTGGCAGCGGTGGTTCGCGCTGGGCCTGCGGATCTGTGAAAATGGCAGGATGAACACGTTCGGAACAATGGCGCACCAGAGCGCCCAGGGCCGCGGCCTCGAAGACGCCCTGCAGCGCGCGGGTTTCTACCCGCTGCTGGTCACCGACGTGGTGGCGGACGCGCTGGATGGACGGGAGTGCCTGTCCCACCTGGTGCACCTGGAGACCCATTTCGACCGCACCGAGATCCACCGCCACATCACCGTGCTGGTGCTGACCGAGGACATGCTGGTGATCACCCACGTCGACGACCAGCAGTTGGACGACGAAGGGGAGCAGATGGTGGCGCAGATCTCCACCGAATCCGTCCCGGTCAGCCAGATCCGTTCCGTGGTGCTCAGCTACATGTATTCCCAGCCGCAGAACTACAAGCCCTCCGATCCGGTGCAGGAGGTCACGCTGTCCATCGCCTGGTCCGGCGGGCAGCGCCTGGACGTCGGTCCCGCCGGATGCGCCGATCCGCAATGCGATGCGGACCACGGCTACGCCGGGACCATTGCGCAGGAGGACATTGCCCTGCGGATCAGCGCCGAGGCGGATGGACTGCAGGCCGTGCAGGACGCCAAATACTTTGCCCGTGCCCTGCGTGCGGTGAACACCAGCAGCGCCTCTGCGGCGGCGGATCCGCATGGGACACAGCGCGGAAAGCTTCCGGCCCCGGGATCGCGGCTCAACCGCGGCCACCACCCCCGCTGACGCGCCCTGCAATTGATGACGACTCACGCCCAGCCCGCGCTGCCCCAAGCACCGGGTTACGGCCGCAATTCCATCGGTGAGGTGCTCACCAGCAGCGCCGCCGCCCTGGGGGCTGCCGGCTTCCGCAACACACTGGACATCCCGAAGGCGCGGCGGATCTGCATCGTCCTGGTGGACGGCCTGGGCAAGGCTTTGCTGCAGCAGCGCGCGGCGCACGCGCCATTCCTGCGCAGCGTCCTGAACGGTGCAGCAAACGGCGGAGCTGGCCATTCCCACCGGCAGGCCCTGAGCGCGGCCTTCCCCTCGACGACGGCGACTTCCCTCACCAGCCTGGGGACCGGCGTCGCGCCCGGACAGCACGGCATGGTGGGCTTCGACGTGCTCGACCCGGCCCAGGACAAGGTGGTGAATCTGCTGGGCAACTGGGACCCCGGTGTTGATCCGCTGGCCTGGCAGCCCTTTCCCACGGTGTTCGAGCAGCTGGACGGGACGGTCCCGACCGCAACCATCAGCCTGCCCAAGTTTGCCGCCTCGCCGATGACCCGTGCGGCGCTGCGGGGTGGCACCTTCATTGGGGCCACCTCGCCGCACGCCCGGACCGAAGCCGCGGCGGAACTGATGGCCGCCAACCCGGACATGCTGCTCTACTTCTACTGGAGCGAGCTGGACAAGGCCGGTCACAGCCACGGCAGCGCCTCCGAGCAGTGGGAGCACCAGCTCGAGGAACTGGACGCCGGGGTGAAACGGCTGGCCGCCCAGCTGCCGGCGGATACCGTGATCCTGCTGACCGCCGACCATGGCATGGTGGACGTCCCCGAGCAGTGGCGGATCGACTACTCGGGCGAACCCGAGCTGACCGCGGGCGTCCGGCACACGGCCGGGGAACCGCGCATGGTCCACCTGTACCTGGAACCGGACGCCGATGTGGCGCTGCGTGCCCGGCTGGTGGACTCCTGGCTGGCCCGTTACGGTTCCAAGGCCTGGGTGCTCACCCGCGATCAGGCGGTACGGGCCGGCTTCTTCGGCACCGTGCGCCCGGAGGTGCTGCCGCGGATCGGCGACGTCCTGATCGCCGCACGGGATCCCATCGCCTTCTTTGACACCCGCCGGGTCCGCCCGGCCGCCTTGAACGTCGTTGGCCAGCACGGGTCCCTGACCCGGGCCGAGCGCGAGGTCCCGCTGCTGCGCATCCCCACCGAAACCGGCGGCGCCGGTCCCAGGAAGGGCCGGCGTGGCTGAGCTCGTTTTCTTTTCCGGAACCATGGACTGCGGAAAGTCCACGCTGGCGCTGCAGATGGACTACAACCACCGGGCGGGCGGCCGCGGCGGCGTGCTCTTCAGCTGCAACGACCGCGCCGGTGAGGCCGTGATCTCCAGCCGCCTCGGCCTGCTGACCGGCGCCGTGGAGGTGCACGGCGGCACCGATTTCTGGGAGGAAGTGGTGCGGCGGCGGACTCACGGGGAGCGGGTGGACTACCTGATCTGCGACGAGGCCCAGTTCTACACCGCGGAGCAGATCGAACAGCTGGCCCGCGTGGTCGACGAAATGGACGTCGATGTGTTTGCCTTCGGCATCACCGCCGATTTCCGGACCAGGCTCTTTCCCGGCTCGCAGCGCCTCATTGAGCTCGCCGACCGCGTCCAGCTGCTGCAGGTGGAGGCATTGTGCTGGTGCGGCCGGCGTGCCACCCACAATGCCCGGACGGTCGACGGCGTGATGACGGTTGAGGGCGACCAGGTCGTTGTGGGAGACGTGGCCACGCCGGAGACCGTCCCGGAAGCCGGCGCGGCTCCCGTCGTTGGCTACGAGACCCTCTGCCGGCGGCACTACATGCGCAGGGCTACCGCGCACAGCGCCAACCTGATGGCCGAACTTGACCAGTTGCTTCCCTTCGAGCGGGACGCCGGTGCCCTGCCGCACCACGACAGACGGCGCCGCCAAGACTAAGGACAGTTGGCCCGGCTTGCGTGGTCGCGGGCCCGGGATGATCCACAGGCCTTTGGCGGCTGCGCTCTTATTGTCGGTGCCGCATGCCAGGATGAAGGCACCCCACAGAGCCTGAGCGCCTCGGATCGTATAAGTATTAGAGTCCCAATTTTCTCGAAGATATTTCGGATAAAAGTATGGTAATAGATCGGTTTATCGAATAGAATGGGGGGATGGCGGCACCGGTCAGCTCCCTTGACGATTGGCTCCCCTCCACGGAGGAGGCGGAGTTCATCCGCCAGTGCCGCTCCACCCTGGACTACGCCGAGGACGGCAGCCCGGACGGTTACCTCGACCCGGACACG
>JALYYI010000244.1 GCA_030946705.1 Actinomycetota bacterium
CTCCGCCACATGGTGGCGCGCAACCGGTCCGAGGACTTCGACTTCCTGGTCACCGCGGTCCAGATCCAGCGGGTGGTGGGCGGCAACCTCGCCGAGGTGCTGGATCAGGTGGGCCAGACCATCCGGGAACGCAACCAGATCCGGCGGCAGATCAAATCGCTGAGCGCGGAGGGCCGGATTTCCGCCCTGGTCCTGATGGTCCTGCCGTTCGGCATCGGCGGCTTTCTGGCGGTCATCACGCCCAGCTATGTGGGGCGGCTGTTCCAGGGCCCGCTGGGCTACATGCTGCTCTCGGCCGCCGCGGTACTGCTGATTGCCGGCGGGCTGTGGCTGCGCAAGGTCATCACGTTCAAGTTCTGACATCACGTTCAAAGTTCTGAGAGGGGAATCTCCGTGCCGCTGCCGGTCATCCTGGCGATTGTCGCCGTCGCCCTGGCGTTGCCCCTGCTGGGATTCTCGGTGCTGTCACCGGGTCTGCGGCGGGACAGGACCGTCCAGGCGAACCTGGCCCGGGGCCTGCTGCCGGCCGCCGTCGTCGGGGCCGAACGCGGGCAGCGGCTCACCGCGCTGGCCAAACGGTACACCCCCGCAAGGATTGCGGCCCGGCTGGACAGGCTGCTGGCGCGGGCCGGCCGGCCGCCGGCGTGGCCGATCAGGAGGCTGCTGGCGGCCAAGGTTGTCCTTGCCATCATCATGGCGGCGCTGGGCGTGCTCTTCGTCGCCGGCGACCCGACCGCCGTGCGCACGTTCCTGGCCGTGGTCGTGGCGGTGGTTTCCTATTTTGTGCCCGATCTCCTCCTCTACAGCCGCGGAACGGAGCGTCAGAACGCCATCGCCCAGGAACTGCCGGACACCCTGGACCAGATGACCATCGCCGTCGAGGCAGGGCTGGGCTTCGAAGCGGCCATGGCCCGGGCCGCGCACAACGGCAAGGGCGCGCTGGCGCAGGAACTGGTCCGCACGCTGCAGGATATGCAGGTGGGACGGTCGCGCCGGGAGGCGTACCTGGACCTGGCGGAGCGGACCACGGTCGCGGACCTGCGGCGCTTTGTCCGCTCCATCATCCAGGCGGATCTGTACGGCATTTCCATTTCCGGCGTGCTCCGGACCCAGGCGGCCGAAATGCGGCTGAAGCGGCGCCAGAGAGCCGAGGAAAAGGCCATGGAGATACCGGTCAAGGTGCTGTTCCCGCTGATGTTCTGCATCCTGCCGGTGCTGTTCATCGTGCTGCTCGGGCCGGCGGCCATCGGCATCGTCAACACGCTCAACAAGTGAACCGCACACGCGTGGCTCCGGGGCTGTGGGTGCCACCGGTCTTCGGCCCCCGTGATCCGCGGGTTGCCGGGCCGGCCAGCCCGCTCACGACGGCGGTGACGGCCGCAT
The DNA here is from genome assembly GCA_030946705.1 of Actinomycetota bacterium. GTDB lineage: Bacteria > Actinomycetota > Actinomycetes > Actinomycetales > Micrococcaceae > Arthrobacter_M. The sequence continues at coordinate 1,384 of JALYYI010000244.1, forward strand.
GCTTCGTGCTGCTCGGCTGGCACTTCGGCTGGAGCTGGCAACTGCCGGCCTACCTGTTTTTTGCCGGGGTAGGGGTGTGGCTGTCCGTGATCGATCTGAGGAGCCGTCTGCTGCCGAACGCCATCGTGCTGCCGGCCCTATGCCTGGGTGCCCTTCTGCTCGCCGCGGCCTCGGCCGCCGGGAGCGCGTGGGGTCCGCTGGTCCGTGCGGGTCTGGGCAGCCTGGTTCTTTTTGGGCTGTACCTGGCCCTGGCCCTCGTCAGTCCCGCCGGGATGGGGATGGGGGACGTGAAGCTGGCCGCCGTCGTCGGGCTGTTCCTGGCCTATCAGGGCTGGCAGACCCTGGCCGTGGGAACGTTTGCCGGCTTCCTGATCGGTGCCCTTGCCGGGGCGGCGGTGCTGGCCGTGCGTCGCGGAGGCCTCAAGAGCACGATCCCGTTTGGGCCGCCGATGATCGCCGGCGCGCTCGCCGCCATTCTCCTGGCCGGACCCGCCGCCGGGTTCTGACGGCTGCCTGTTTCGGGGGGCCTGCTTACCCTGCGCGCCGCTGCCTACTTATGACCCGGAACGGCGGGCGGAGTGTGACCCAGGATCGTACCGCCGAGGGGATCCTGCGGGTCCGGCCCCGGGGCGGTCTTGCCATCGTTGCCGACGGCGGGCGGGACCAGCGGTGGAAGGGGCGGGACCAGCCAGCCCGGCAGGTTGTGCGCGGCCTGGTCCGGGAGTCCGGGGACCTGCGCCGGGGAGGTTGCCCGCTGGGACGACGAAGGGTGGGAGGGTTCTGCCCCTCCGGGAACGGCCGAGGGAACCGCAGCGCCGGGCCGTCCCGTGGGGTTCTGGGACGGCGCACCCGAAGGTGCAACGGCCGGTGGACCGGCCGGAGTCTGGCCTGCCGGTGCCTTGTGATCCGGCTGGGGGGAGGCCGGATCCGCGTGCGGGATCACGGTCCGGACGATTCCGGAAATGATCTGCTGGGCTGCGCCGCGGAAATCCTCGCTCGCGGCGGCGGCCGCACCTGCACCCAGGCCCATCGCGGCCGCTACGGTCAGTGAGATGACGGCTCCGCGGCGTCGTCGGCGGAGTGGGGTCGGTGCCGGCAGGGTCGATTGGCTGGACGGGCTGCGCTGGCTGCGCTCCCTGGACGGGCTTGGCATGCTCGACAGGTGGCGGGTGGGCGCGCCGGCGCCGGTGGACGACATGGTGCTGGGGGAAAGAAGGGCCTGCAGCTCGGCGGAGGGCGCCGGTGCGGCAGCGGAGGCGAGGGACCGCAGTTCTCGCAGGACCTGCTTCAGCTCCGGCGCATCTCCTTGCCCGGATTCGAGCAGCAAGTTGTCCAGCGTGGACTCATCCTGCGTATTGTGTCCGGTCATCGTCCTCTCCTTTCTTGTACTTCTGGTTGTTTCTGGAGCACGCCCAGCGCCCGGCGCTGGAGCTGTTTGACCGCGCCGACTGACTTGGCCATGATGGCCGCCACCTGGTCCAGCGGCAGGTCCGCGATAACCCGAAGCAGCAGAACTTCCCGCTGGTCGTCGTTGAGGACCTCCAGAAGGGACAGGACGCCCGCTCCGTGTTGCGAATCAAGGGCCTGGTCCTCCGCGGAGTAGGTGGTCCGGCCGTCCAGCTCCGGCTGGTATTCGACCAGGGCCGGCGCTCTGTTCCGGCGCCGGTGATGATCCACCGACCTGGCGTGCGCAATCGAGAAGAGCAGGGTCTTCAACCCTTCGACCCCGCCGCGGAGGTCGCCCACCATGGGAAGGACGGCCAGGAAGACATCCTGTGTGACGGCCTCCGGGTCATCCACGCCGCGGCCGCGCAGATAGCCGAGCACCGCAGGGGAGAAGGCCTCATAAATACCGGCAAAAACGGACGATTCCTGCTCTTGCCCACGGGCCAGCAGCATCTCATCAGTTAACAAATCTGCCACGTAGCGGTTGTCCTCCGCGGGATCGGGCGCCTAACGGTCACTTGGACCGCCGGGCACCTGGTTGTTTCCGAAGGGAAGCGGACTCTTGGTTCGCTTCCCTTCCGACTTTCTTAGGTCCTATGGGCGGCCGATCAGCTGGTGTACAGCTCCGTTCACGGCCTGGGTGGGCAGCTGCGATGTGGCGGCCTGGCTGGGCAGGGCGGGAGTTGCCGGCAGGGCCGGGATAGCAGTCTTGGCGTCCGCGTCGGTTCCCGCAGCGGCGCGGCTGTCCGACTGTCCCTGGGCGGGGATGGAGGCGCAATAGGTCACGATGTTCGTCGAGCCCTTTGCGGCAGCAACCAAAGAGCTGTAGGCGGTGGACGCCGCGTCAAGGCCGCCCGTCGTGTAGGCCTCGCAGAGGCCGTGGACCGCTGCTCGGGTTGCGTCAGGGCCCACCGGAAGGTCGCTGGGGGTCAGTGACGAGCTGGCTTTTCCGGTGGCCGTTTCAGTGGCCTTGGCAGCTACGGAGTCGGAAGCGCCCTCGGACGCACTCCCGGTGACCTTGGCGGACTCCGTGGACGTTGCCTTTGCGGAAGGCGTGCCAGTGGAAGAAGCGGAGGCCCTGGTGCCGACGGAGACTGCCGTGTGCGGGGCCGGTGCGCCGATGAGGTTGTGGGCGCCTTGCTGCACGGCGGTCGGCAGGATGTTTGAGTATGCTGCCGCACCCGTTCCGCCAACGGCGAGGGTGCCTGCGGCCAGGGTCGCGGCGGCGATCTTGCTGGTGACTAGGGCGGTGAAGAAAGACATGGTACCTCCGGAAATATTCTGGACTGTGAACGTGTGGACCTTGGCCCACATCTTGGTAATCGCCAGCCGGGCCGGAAAAGTTACGCGGCCCTGAAGATTTCTTCGGATTCTCTTTCGTGGCACCCGGCGAAGGGCTGGATTACCCGCAACAGCACCTCATCCAGCGTACGGGTCCGGGGCGATTGTGCCGCATCCGTCCGCGGCGCCAGGGTCGCCCGGACTCTGGCATCGCGTTCGGCGACTGCGTAGCGTGGGATCTGACAGGAATTCCAGCGCAGGAATCTCCGGCCGAGCAAATGTCGTGCAGGATCGACGGTAGGAGTGACCAATGGATGGCCAGCAGATACACCAGAGAATCCAGGAACTGGTGGAGAAGGAGCAGAACCTGCGCGAAACCGCGCCATCGGAAGGTGAGTCGGCTTCCCGCAGCCAGGAATTGCGCAGCATTGAGGTCCAGCTGGACCAGTGCTGGGACCTGCTGCGCCAGCGCCGCGCCAAGATCGATGCCGGCGGCAACCCCAACGAGGCACGGGTCCGCCCGGCCGAAGAGGTGGAAGGCTACCGGCAGTAGCCGGCTGCCCTCCCGTTGAGAGGACACCTCGCGCCCATGTTTCTTGGAAACACGGGCGCGAAGTGTCCTCTCAACTGTGGATGGCATCCGGACCACGGGTGCGGTGGTTAGCCGGACGTGCGGACAGTCTCCTCGACGATTTTGCCGCGGGCCAGCCGGAACCGGCGGTCCGTCTTGAGGGCCAGTGCCTGGTCGTGGGTGACCACCAGGATCGTGGTGTTCTGCTGGTGCGAGAGCGAGCGCAGCAGCTCAATGATGAGCTCGCCGGTCTCGTCGTCCAGGTTTCCGGTTGGCTCATCCGCCAGGATCAGCTTGGGCTTGTTGGCCAGTGCCCGGGCAATGGCGACCCGCTGCTGCTGACCGCCGGAGAGCCGATTGGCCTTGCGGTCATGCACGTCATCGGTGAGCTCCACCTGGTTGAGCAGCGCGACGGCGCGGGCGCTGCGCCCGGCGCGGGAGATACCGGCGAACTCCATCGGGAGCATGACGTTCTCCTTGGCCGAAAGGTTGGGAATCAGGTTGTACTGCTGGAACACGAAGCCGATGTCGTCACGGCGGTAGGCCGTCAGCTTGGAATCGTGCAGCCTGCTGATGTTGACCCCATCCACCACCACGTCCCCGGACGTGGCCTTGTCCAGGGCGCCGAGCAGCGAGAGCAGCGTGCTCTTGCCGCTGCCGCTCTTGCCCAGGAAGGCGGCAAATGTTCCCTGTTCGATGGTGAAGGAGATGCCGTTCACCGGTTTGATCGTGTGGTCTCCGGACCTGAAAGACTTCACGACTTCTTTGACTTCCAGCATGGCTTACTCTCCTCGCAGAACTTCGATGGGGCGGATCTTGGCGGTCAGCAGAGCCGGAATCAGGGCCCCCACGGCGGCAATCGCCAGGATGCCCAGAATGCCCAGGGCCAGCGTCTGCCAGCCCAGGGAGGTGCTGATGGTACCGATCAGCTGGCCGGCCCCGGAGAACGGGTTGCCGCCGCCCGGCGGAATGAAGCCCGCCGCCTGGCCTGCCACCTGGGCGCCGCTTCCGGGCGCGACCCCGCCTGCCCCACCGGGGACGCCGCGGGAGCCGCCGGCCGCCGTCGTCGTGGTGTTGCTGGAGACCAGCGCCCCGACGATGGCATTGCTGCTGAAGGCAGCCGCCACCGCCCCGACGGCCGAGCCCATCACCACCAGCACCAGGGATTCGACGACGAACTGGACCCCGATACTGCGATTGGAAGCGCCGATGGCCTTGAGCACACCGATTTCGCGGCGGCGCTCGCGCACCACCATGATCATGATCAGCAGCACGATCAGGCCGGCCGTGGCCAGCGCCGCGATGAAGCCGATCAGCGAAATGTTCTGCACGCTGGAGAGTGAGCTGACCGCGGATTCCAGATTGCGCGAGCCGGCCGTGACATCCACCCGCGTGCTGCCGAGCCCATTAGTCACGGCCGTTTTGGTGGCGTCGACGTTTTCGATGCTGTCCACGGTGACCGTCAGCGTGGAGAGCTGGTCGGCCTGGCTGGTCAACGTCTGCGCGGCGGCCAGCGGCAGGTAGATGCCGTTGTTGTCGAAGGCGGTGCCGGCGTTGAAGATACCGGACACCGTCATGGTGCGGTCATCAACCGCGAACGTGGAGCCCACCTTGAGCGAGTTCTTGGTGGCCAGTGTGCTGCCCACCAGGGCCTGCGTGGAGGTTGGGGCGAAGTCGCTCAGCGCGGATCCGCTGGTCAGGGTGATGGCGTTGCCGCTGGCGTCCAGGGCGCCGCTGATGCCCGTGGCCTGGATCGGGATGGTGAAGGTCGGTTGCGTGGTGGTTCCCGAGATTCCCGAGGTTCCGGAGCCGGCCTGCCGGTTGCCCAGCGTGCCCGGATCGACGGCGGAGGTCAGGCTGGTGGTGCCGCTAGCGGTTCCGCCGGGCCCGCCTCGGCCGCCCTGCCCGCCCTGCAGCGCGGTCCCGCCTGCAGCGGTCGAGGTGCTGGCCGTGCTGGCATTCTGCAGGCGAAGGGAGAGCGTCGCGGTGACCGCGCTGACGTGCTCCACCGACTTGGCTTTGGTGACATCGGCACTGGTCAGGGGCTCGCCCCCGCCCTGGCCGCCCCTCGATCCTGCCGGGTTGACGGTGAGATTATTGCCCACCGAGCCCTTGAGCGAGGTGATCCGGTCCGCCACGGCCTGGTTGGCCACCAGCATGGACAGCGCCAGGCCGATGGCCACCGCCAGGATGACGACGACGGCGCCGCTGCGGATCTTGTTCCGAAAGGCATTGCCCACACTTCGGGCTAAAACACTCATATTTTGCTCCAGACTTTCCGGACGCCTCTCTGGCATCCCTCACTGAGTCTTAGTGCGGTCTCCATGCGAACGCTTTGGGGACGCTGTGCGGCTGCTGAGAGAGGAATCGGAGCTGTTCCGGAGCTCCTCGCTAGACAACTGCTCAGCTTTTGCGGCGACACGCCGGGAAGATGAAGGACACGCCGCGTTTTCAGAGGCCTACCGGTGTAAACCTGAGCAGTTGTGGATGTTGTGCGCTGCGCATGGTGAGCAAAGCCTCATCAGCATCCCCCACGACCGTCCAGATTCTGCCCAGGCGAGGCCCGTTAGACTGGTGGGAGCCGTTCAACGCCAAGTAATTGAGGGTCTTTTGCGAGAATTCACTGCCCGGTTTGCGTCCGCAGCCGAGATTGCCGAATGGGACGCGCGTGTCACGGCCAATTCCAATGGTGGCAACCTGCTGCAGTCGGAGGCCTTCGCGGCCGTCAAGGCCAATTACGGCTGGAAACCCCTGTATCTGGTCTACGAATCGGCGGAGTACAGCAGCTACAACCTGGTGCTGGAGAAGTCCTTCCCGCTGCTCGGGAGGTTCTGGTACCTGATTAAGGGCCCTGACACGACAGACGTCAACGATGTGCCCGCGATGATGGAGGCCACCAGGACCTTCGCCCGCCGGGCCGGGCTGAACCTTTTCGCCATCAAGATCGAGCCGGACATCGTCGACAGCGAGGAAGCCCGCCGGGTGCTCACCGGTGCGGGCCTGGTCAAGACGTTCAACCTGCAGCCCAATGACAGCACCGCGATCCTGGACGTCTCCCCGGAGGAGAACCAGCTGCTGCGCAATCTGCATTCCCGCGGCCGCAATGCCGTCCGCCGGGCGATCCGAGAGGGTGCGGAGGTGGTGCAGGTGGAGCCGACGGAGGAGAATTTCCGTACGATGTACGCGCTGATGTCCGGCACCATCGCGGAAAAGGGCACCACGCAGATCCGCGATTTCGACTACTACCGGCAGTTCTGGTCCGGGTTCGCCAGCCGTGGCCAGGGCCGGTTGTACTTTGTCTACGAGAACGGCCGGCCCTCGGTGGGCGCGTTCGTGATCAACTACGGCCGAAAGGGCACATACAAGGACGGCGGTTCGCTGCAGCAGCGCTCGCAGTACGGCGATTCGCACCTGATGCAGTGGACGGCGATCAACGCCCTGAAGGATCTGGGCATCACCGAGTACGACTTCTGCGGAACACCGCCCGCGGACCGGCTCAAGGACACCAGCCACCCGCACCACGGCCTCGGCCTGTTCAAGACCAGTTTCTCCAAGACGGTGACGGACTTTGTGGGCTGTTACGACCTGGTTGTCAGCCCGCTTAAGTACAAGCTGTGGACCACGCTGGGCGAGAAGGTGTTCCGCCAGCTCTATGCGCGGCGGACGGGACAGCAGTTCTACTAGACCAGCACTACAGGACGACGGCGGCGGGCCGGGAGCAGCGGAAAGGATGCGGCAGATGAGCAAGTCTCCAAAGGACCGGGCATCCCTTCCGGCGAGCAGTCCGGAATCGATCAGCGGCCAGCGGTATCTTCCCCTGCGCGGTGATACCGGACCGCGCGATGTGGTGCCCGACCGCGGCCACGGGAACGGCGACAGCCTTCCTTCCGGCGGCAGCGGAAACGATGCCAGCCCGGCAGCCGAGCCGAAGCCCGGCCGGCCACAGGACATGCGGACGCCGGCGGCCAAGCCCGGATCGCCGGCGGCCGCCCCTGGCAGCCATCCCCCCGGAGCGCCGCATGCCCGGCTGATCCCGGCGGTCCCCCTGCCCAAGCCCAACTACGCCGCGCGCCGGGTGCTGCGCCGGCTGGTCCAGGGCGAGGCTCCGCCCACCGCGCCGATGAACATTGTGGACCGGCTGGCCGGCAGCCCGTATGCGAACCCGATGATCCAGGTGGGCGGCGTGGACGCATCCGCCCGCAAAACGATCGACTTTGCTCTGCACCTGGCCGAGACGATGTTCCGGTACGGCGCCGGCGCGCTGGAGGTGGAGACCAGCATTATTGCCGTCACCGCGGCGATGGGCCTGCGCAACATCGAGGTGGATATCACCAACCAGTCCGTGGTGATCAACTACGCCAAGAAGGACGCCACCCCGATCACCTTGTTGCGGGTGGTCCGGTCCTGGACGAACAACTACGCCGGTCTGTCCCTGGTGCATGAGCTGGTGACGGATGTCGTCTCCGGCGGCGTGGGCCGGGACGAGTCCGTCCGCCGGCTGGACGCGATCATCAAGAGCCCCAAACCGTTTCCGCGTTGGATGGTGACCGTGGCCGAGGCCGTCTTCGCCGCGACCATTGTGGCCGTGATCGGCGGCGGGTCCCAGGGGGCGCTGGTGGCGTTCGTCAGCAACCTGCTGGTTGGCATGCTGGCCCGCATGATGGGCCGGTGGCGGGTCCCGGACTTCTTCACCACGGCCACCAGCGCCTTCGTGGTCACGGCCTTTGCGCTGGTCTGCTCACTGCTGACGCTGCCGATTTCGCCCTCGGTGGTGGTGACGGGCGGAATCCTGCTGCTGCTGCCCTCCGGAAGGCTGGTCTCCGCCGTCCAGGATGCGATCAACGGCTTCCCGGTCACCGCGGCCGGGCGGTTCTTGTCCGCGTTCCTGACCTTCGGCGCGATCGTGTCCGGGATCGCGGTGGCGCTGGTCTGCGGCTCGCCGTTCGGGTCCGACCGGCTGAAGGTGGTGGAACCGCTGACCGGGGCCCTGCCGCTGTGGGCCACGCTGCCGCTGGTGATCCTGGCCACGGTGACCATCGGCATTGCCGAACAGACCAAAGTCAAACTGCTGCTGCCCACCGGGCTGGTGGGGCTGATCGGCTACCTCGTCCTGCTGCTGGGGGCCATCGGCGGGCTGGGGGACAGGTTCGCGCCCGCGGTGGCCGCGGTCGCCGTCGGGATCGCCGCGCGGGTTGTCGGGCTGAGGATGGGCGCCCCGCAGCTGGTGGTGGCGGTGCCGTCCATCCTGTTCCTGCTGACCGGACTGTCCATTTTCCGGGCGATGTTCGCCATGACCATCACCCCCGTTGCCTCCTCGACCGGGGCCGTGGGACTTTTCAACGCGCTGATCATCATCCTGGGCGTGGCGGCGGGGGTGGTGCTGGGGGATAACCTTGCGCGGCCGCTGACCCGCGGGCAGGTCAGCAACGAGAGGCGCCGGAACCGCCGCCGGTAGCTGTTATTTCAGGAACTTTGAGGTCCGGCGGTCGGCCAGGATCTTCCCGCCGGTCTGGCAGTGCGGGCAGTACTGCAGCGCGGTGTCCGCGAAGGAGACCTCCCGGATCGTGTCCCCGCACACCGGGCAGGCCTGGTCGGTGCGTCCGTGCACGCGCATGGTGGACCGTTTGGTGTCCTTGAGCTGGCTGGCGGGCTTGCCCACGGCGGACTCGACGGCGGCGCCCAGCACGCTTTCGATCGCGTCGTAAAGGGCCCGGACCGATGCCTGGTCCAGGGACCGGGCGATGGCAAACGGGGACAGCCGGGCGGCGTGCAGGATCTCGTCGCTGTAGGCGTTGCCGATGCCGGCCAGCACGCTCTGGTTCCGCAGCAGGCCCTTGATCTGTCCGGAGCCCGCGGCCAGGATGCCGGCCAGCTGGGCGTAGCCGAAGCCCGGATCCAGCGGGTCCGGGCCCAGCGCGGCGATGCCGGGAACCTCGGGCGGATCACGCACCACGTAGACGGCCAGGCTCTTCCTGGTCCCTGCCTCGGTCAGGTCGAGGCCGCGGGATTCACCGTTCTGCCGGAACAGGAAGCGGGCGGCGATCGGCCCCTTTCCCGCCTTGAGCGGGGTGCCCGACGGCGAGGTGGAGTAACGCACCCAGCCGGCCTTGGCGAGGTGGAAGACCAGGTGCAGACC
>JALYYI010000263.1 GCA_030946705.1 Actinomycetota bacterium
AGGGGAGCCAAGAACCTGGTTCCCAAGGCCATGGTTGCGGCATTGCTGGGCAATGAGCCGTCCGTGTTGCGCAACGTTCCGGAGATCAAGGACGTTGAAGTCGTCACCTCGCTGCTGAAGCTGCACGGCGTCACGGTGGTCAAGGATCCGGTCAGCGGGGACCTGACCCTGGACCCGAAAGGTGCCAAGACCGCTTCCAGCACCGCTATCGACGCGCACGCCGGGGACTCACGGATCCCCATCCTGTTCTGCGGGCCGCTGATCCATTCGATCGGTGAGGCGTTCATCCCGGATCTGGGCGGCTGCAAGATCGGCGACCGGCCCATCGACTACCACCTGAACGTGCTGCGCCAATTCGGCGCCGTCGTCGAAAAGCGGCCCGGCGGAATCCACATCTCCGCCCCGCGCGGCCTGACCGGGACCAAGATTTCCCTGCCGTACCCCAGCGTCGGCGCCACCGAGCAGGTTCTGCTGGCCGCCACCCGCGCGGAGGGGATCACGGTGCTCACCGGTGCGGCCACCGAGCCGGAAATCGTGGACCTGATCGCCGTGCTGCAGAAGATGGGGGCCATCATCAACGTGCAGACGGACCGCACCATCCGGATCGAGGGCGTCAAGGAGCTGGGCGGTTACGTGCACCGGGCCCTGCCGGACCGTAACGAGTCGGCCTCCTGGGCCTCCGCCGCGCTGGTCACGCGCGGGGACATCTACGTCGAGGGTGCCTCGCAGCGGGACATGATGACCTTCCTGAACACCTACCGTAAGGTGGGCGGCGGCATGGACATCAACGACGACGGCATCCGCTTCTACCACCCGGGCGGCAAGTTGAATCCGCTGGTGCTGGAGACGGATGTGCACCCCGGTTTCATGACCGACTGGCAGCAGCCCCTGGTGGTGGCGCTGACGCAGGCCGAGGGGGTCTCCATCGTGCACGAGACCGTCTACGAGAACCGGTTCGGCTTCACCGACGCCCTGGTGCGGATGGGCGCCAACATCCAGGTCCACCGCGAATGCCTGGGCAGCATCCCCTGCCGTTTCGGCCAGCGCAACTTCCTGCACTCGGCCGTCATCTCCGGACCCATGCAGCTCAAGGGCACGGACATTGATGTACCGGACCTGCGCGGAGGCTTCAGTCACCTGATAGCCGCGCTGGCCGCCACCGGGACCTCACGGGTTACCGGAATCGACATCATCAACCGCGGCTACGAGCGCTTTACCGACAAACTGGCGGGCCTGGGCGCGGATTTTGACGTAAGCGACAGCCGCAAGACCAGGGTCTAGGGCCGCCCGCCGATGACCATGTCCAAACGAACGCGCCGGTCTTTCGCCGTCCTGGCCAATTCCCTGCGCCCGCTGGCCAACATCATGATGGGCAAGGAGTGGCTGGGACTGGAGAAGCTGCCCCGGGACCGGGGCTTCATCGTCTGCCCCAACCACTGCACGGAAATCGACCCCGTGGTGGTCGGCCACATGCTCTACAACCAGGACATCATGCCGCACTTCCTGGCCAAGGCCGGGCTGTTCAAGACCCCGTTTTTTGGGCCGGCACTCCGCGGTGCGAACCAGATCCCGGTGGAGCGGGCCGGTGCCGGCGCCGGCCGGTCGCTGCAGGTGGCCCGGGAGGTGCTGGACGAGGGCGGCGCCATCATCATCTACCCGGAGGGCACCCTCACCCGGGATCCGGACCTGTGGCCGATGAAGGGCCATACCGGTGCCGCGCGGCTGGCCCTGAAGACCGGCGCGCCGGTGATTCCGGTGGCGCACTGGGGCGCCCAGGAAGTCTTCCCCCGCTACGCCAAACGCGTCCACCTCTTCCCGCGCAAGCGCGTCCGCGTGCTGGTCGGCGACCCGGTGGACCTGAGCCGTTTTGAGGGTGCAATACTGAACCGGGAGACCCTGCAGGCCGCCACGGACGTCATCCTCGACGACGTCACCGCGCTGCTGGTCCAGCTGCGCGGCGGCCAGCCGCCGGCCGAGCGCTGGGACCCCGCGGCCCACAACCAGAGCACGCACGGCCGGTTCACCGGCGGCGGTGCGCAGCCGCAACAAGCGGGGTCCGACGACGACGGCCCCACCCTGGGTGCGGAGACGGACGCCACCCTGGGCGCGGAGTCGGACGCCACCCGGGGCGCGGCCAAGGAGCAAGACATCCCAACTCCCAGGGGAACCGAGTGAGCGCACTGCTGCGCCCAGCACCGCAGAAAGTCGCGGTGCTCGGCGCTGGCAGCTGGGGAACCACCTTTGCCAAGGTGGTCGGCGACGCCGCAGAGGGCACGGACCGGCAGGTGGTGCTCTGGGGACGTCGTCCGGAGGTGGTCGCGCAGATCAACACGGAGCACCGCAACGAGCAGTACCTTCCCGGCATTATGCTGCCCGCCAACGTCAGCGCCACCGCCGACGTCGCGGCGGCGCTGCGCGGAGCCGAAC
>JALYYI010000278.1 GCA_030946705.1 Actinomycetota bacterium
TCCGATGGCGACAAAGTCCAGGCAGGGGATGACCAGGAAGCTGGGGAAGGGCAGTTTCTGCCACGGAACCAGCGCGCAGGCCAGCAGCAGGAGCGCTTGCAGCCACAGCCCGGCCTGGAACAGGGGATTGTGCAGGGTCGATGGCCGGACGACGACGACGACGACCAGCACCAGCAGCATGCCGATGGACAGCGGGATTTGGCTGAGGACGATCCGGAACCGGAGGCTGCGCTGGTAGAAATATCGCGAAAGGAAGGGGCCGGGGCTGGCATCGGTCATGGCAGGAACCGCTGCCTTTCCATCAGGGGCATTCAGTAAACCTTCCGGCGCAACGGCAGCCTTGTGGACCCATACGTCACCGAATGGGTTATATGTTAGGCAAGTATAAGCCGGGCGATATACTACACTGCAGATCCGGCGCCGTAATCGGGATCAGGTGACTACTAAAGAATCTTCTGGGGGTAATGGGATGGACAGTCCGCGGATCGCTGTCATCATTGAGGACGATGCGGATATCCGCGACCTTATCCACGTCGTGTTGAGCCAATCGGGCTTCGAAGTCCATGCGGTGAACCGGGGAGTCGACGGCGTTGAAGCGGTGCGTGCTCACAACCCGAGCGTCGTCACCCTTGACCTTGGCCTTGCGGACATCGACGGGTTCGAGGTTGCACGACGGATTCGCCTGTTCAGTGACAGCTACATCATTATGCTCAGTGCGCGGGCCGAAGAGCTGGATACTCTGATGGGACTGGAGTCCGGGGCCGACGATTACCTGACCAAGCCGTTCCGGCCCCGTGAGCTGCGGGCCCGGGTGGCGGCTATGTTGCGCCGGCCGCGGAACGCCGTCCCGTATGCGCCGGCGGCCGCCGTCCCGACCAACGAAATGGAAGCCGCCGGAGGCCCGGGTGACGGTGCCGCCGTCGTTCTTCCTGCCGGCACCGACGCTACTTCCGGCAACGACGCCGCCGCCGAGGATCAGCCGCAGGCGGCCGAGGAGTCCGCCGGCAGCCTGACGCACAACGGCCTGTTCCTGAACGATGCAACCCGCACGGCACTGGTCAACGGCTCCGAGCTGGAGCTGACGCGCACCGAGTTCGACCTGCTGCACGCGCTGATGGAAAGCGGCAAGCGGGTGCGGACGAAGGCGGAGTTGGTGCGCCGGCTTCGGGCCGAGGACTACAACACCGGCGCCTATATCAGCGAGGCGGACGAGCGCACCATCGAGGTGCATATGGCCAACCTGCGCCGCAAGCTGGGCGATGACTCCCGTGCCCCGCGCTGGGTGAAAACGGTCCGCGGGGTCGGCTACCAGCTGGCGCCGTAGCCGCGCGTCCGTCCCACCGCCGTGCCCGGCAGAATCGCCGGGCAAACCGATCTTGACCCAAGCCTGTGTTTTTCTTGAGCGGATTCCATCGGTTAACTTGAGTTCCAGCGGGGAAAGTTGGCCTTGACGGCCGGAATGGCCGCCACAGTATTCGGTCGCCCGGCGTGGCCGGCCATAGCGCGAATGGAAGCCACCAACATGGGCATCACCCTGAAAACCACCACCGGCAAGGTCCTGGCCTCGGCCGCATTGGTCGCGACGGCTGCCGGCGTCGCCGGCATGGGCACCTACGGTAGCTGGGTGACGACGACGACGCCGGCCAGCCAGGCTGTGAGCGTCGCCACTGTTGCCATCGCCCTGGGAGCCAGCGGCTCGCCCAACGACCTTGCCGTTGGAATCGACGGGGTGCTCCCGGGTGACAGGATTGAGCGCCTGGTGACGCTCTCCAATGCCGGAACTGCAGATTTGAACGCCATCACCATGACCACCACGGCGGGCTCGCCGGCCTCACTGCTGACCAGCGACGCCACCAACGGGCTGCAGCTGACCGTGGAGTCCTGCTCCGTGCCCTGGTCGGCAACGAAACCCTACACCTGCTCGGCCCAGGCAACGAAAACGACCGTGTTGGCCAGTGCCCCGATCATCGGAGCCAATCGGACTCTCTCCGGCCTGAGCTCCCTGACGGCCAAGGGAGTGGACAACCTGAAATTTTCCGCCGTCCTGCCCGATTCCGCGCCCGGAACCTTCCAGGGCGCATCCAGCACGGTGACCTTCTCCTTCGCCGCCACCCAACGCACTGCGACCGTCAAGTAGGCCGCCACGGCAGGACGATCCGTAGAAGCCCGGGAGGGGAGACTCGTGGTGAGCGCTGCAGGGATTGACGCCGTGCCCGGCATGGCCGGGCGCGCTGCCGCCACGCCGGACAAAGCCAGGACAGCTGGAGTCGGGACAGGCAGGGGCGGCCCGGCCCACCGTGCCATCCCGGTGCGCCGACGGCGCAGCGTCCTTGCCCGGGCAGCCGGCGGAGCCGTGACGGTGCTGCTTATTGCCGCTGCGCTGGCCTTCGTGGCCCTTGCCATAGCGCCGCGGATCATGGGCTACCAGACGCTGACCATGCTCACGGGCTCGATGTCGCCGCTGATCAATCCGGGGGACGTGGTTATCACCGCGCCCACCGCGGCGGAGTCGATCAAGGTAGGGGACATCATCACCTACCACATTCCTGTCGAGGACCACCGGGTGGAAACGCATCGGGTCGTGGACGTGGCCCGGGGCCCCAACGGCGCCATCACGGTGCAGACCAAGGGTGATGCCAATAACGGTAAGGATCCCTGGGTGGCGACGCTGGACCGGAACGTGGTCGACAAACAGGTCGCAACCATCCCATACGCGGGCAGTGTTATCCGGGCGTTGCGTCAGCCGTTCGTGATGGCAGCCCTGATGTACGGCGCGCCCGCAATCCTGGTCGTCGGCCTGCTGGTCTCCATCTGGCGCAGAAGTCCGGAAGCAAAGCATGCACACGTCGGGTGAACCAAGGGGGGTCGGTCTTTGAAGAGTCAGGCGTTTTACTCCTTGCCGCGGACGCCGGCTTCGCCTCGGCGCTGGGCTTCGCCGGGACCTTTCTTTCTATGCTTCCGGGGCGCGTTGGCAGAATCCAGCGTGCGCTGGCCGACTGCGACTGCGAGTCCGCGCTGGATGCCGTCCTCAGCCTGAAGATCAGCTCGTCCATGGCTGGTGCGGTGGAGATGGAGCACCTTTGCCTGGACCTTGAGGCCCAGTTGCGCGGCGGAACGCTTCCGTGTGGCCGCCTGCTGCACCCTCATTTGTGCCGCCTTGAGAAGGCGCTGAAGGAACAGCTCATCGCATGGCAGCAGAATGGGCCCGGTATCTTGGGCAAGTCTTGCGCCTAGCGGCCGGTTTCCTTAAGGGGAACCCGGCAGGATGGGAAGGACGTGATTGGCGCTGGTGGAAAGGGCAGGAGCGGAATTGAAGATCAAACCAAGGTCCCACCCGGTGCTGCGGCGGCTCGGGATTGCCCTGGCGGTTGCCTTTGCCCTGGTTCTTGCACCGTCGGCCGCCTATGCCGCGTTCACCGGGAATATCCAATCCCAGCTGGGCGTTTCCGCCGCCAAGCTGATTGCCCCGGCCGAGTCCGCCACCCGGGTCAAGAAGAGCTGCGAGGTGGAAAACCACGAGGGCACGGCCAACATCATGGTCTCCAGCTACGGCAACGTCCCCGGCGCCAATTACTATGAGCTCGAAGTCCTGGACCCCCGCGGTGCGCTCGCCTTCACCGGCGATCTGAGCACAGCCGCAGGAACGCAGTACTCCTTCGGGGGCTGGGGTTCGAACATCCGCGGGACGTGGACCTACGAAATTCGGGGGTACTACAAGGTCCCGGGAAGCAAAAACGCATGGATCGGAGCCGCGCTGGTGGGCACGCTGACCTGCTCTGCTGCTGATCCGGACCGCTCCTGAACCTAACCGCGTGGTGCGCTGTGGCGGATGTCCGGGGCGGGGGCAGCTTTCCTGCAGCTAGGCACCCATCCGGCCCTTCGCCCGGCCATCCGGGCCAAGTTCGGTGGACGTTCCGAGCGGCAGCCGCAGGACCGCTGTCGTGCCTTTCCTGCGGCTGCTGTTCGCGATGATGCTGACGGTGGGTCGGTTCACCCTCAGCGCAGACGGATTGCAACCTCAAACACCAGCGCAATCCGCCATGGTGCGGCGTCGGAGCACGGTGGGCCGCTTGGGCCGGATCAGGCCCTGTTGAACACGTCCGGGATGCCGTCGCCGTCCGTGTCCAGGGTCTCCAGTTCCTCGATCCGGCGGTAGTACCTGTTGCGCGCCCGCAGCACGACGGTGGCCAGCAGAGCGGCGAGCAGCGAGCCGGCCAGGATGCCCACTTTGGCGTGGTCACTATGCGCGGATTCTGCGCCGAAACTCAGCTCGCTGATCAGCAGCGAGACGGTGAAACCCACCCCGGACAGCAGCGCAAGGCCGGCCGCATCGATCCAGGCCAGTCCGTCGTCGAGCTCTGCCCGGGTGAACTTGGTGACCAGGAAGGTGGCGCCGTAGACCCCGATGGCTTTCCCTGCGACCAAAGCCAGCACGATGCCTAGCGCCACTGTGTCCGAAAAGGCGGAGGCCAGCCCATCGGTGCCGCCCAGGGCAACGCCGGCGGAAAAGAACGCGAACGCCGGGACCGCAATCCCGGCGGACAGCGGACGGAATCGGTGTTCAAAGTGCTCGGCCAGGCCGCGGCCGTTTTCCGGATTGCGGTCCCGGCGTCGGACGGGAACCGCGAAGCCGAGCAGCACGCCCGCGACGGTGGCGTGGATGCCTGATGCATGGATGAGTGCCCAGACGGCGAAGGCCAGCGGGAGCAGCAGGTACCAGCTGCGCACGCGCCGCTGTACCAGCAGCGTAAACGCGGCCAGCGGGATGAGCGCCAGCAGCAGCATCTCCGGGTGAAGTTCACTGGGGTAAAAAACGGCGATGATGGCGATGGCGATCAGGTCATCCACCACAGCCAGTGTCAGCAGGAAAGTCCGCAGCGCGGCGGGCAGGTGGGTGCTGATGACCGCCAGCACGGCCAGAGCGAAGGCGATGTCCGTGGCGGTGGGAATGGCCCAGCCGTGCAGGGCCTCCGCCCCGGCCGTCATGTTCACCAGGCCGTAGAGGATGGCGGGAACGGCGACGCCGCCGACGGCGGCCGCGACCGGAACCACCGCTCGGCTGGGGCTGCGCAGGTCGCCGGCCACGAACTCCCGTTTGAGCTCCAGCCCGGCGACGAAGAAGAAGACAGCCAGGAAGCCGTCCGCAGCCCAATGAGCGAGGCTGAGGTCCAGGTGCAGGAAGTCAATCCCCACGCGCAGATCCCGGAGCCAGAAATAGCTCTGCGAGGCGGGAGAGTTGGCCCAGATCAGGGCGGCCACGGTGGCCGCGAGCAGCAGCGCGCCCCCGACGGTTTCCTTGCGCAGGATGGCGGTGATGCGCAGGTGCTCCGGGTAGCTGGAGCGTTTGAAGATGCGTGTTGCCGGGCTTTTCCGTGGGGCGGGTTGGGGTGTGCCCATGACAGGTCCTGTCGGTTCGGTGCCCCGCTCGAGATTGCTCGTCGGGCGGGAGGTGGGTACAGCGGATCAATTGCCGACCAGACTTCCCGGCGCACCTGCTTCTATTCTACCGGAGGTCGCTTATCTGCGCTGCGGCCCTGTTGAGGACCAACACCCCGCGGACCACTGTTCTGACCCGGATCCGCGAGTAGCGGCCTTTTGAGGCCATAGTCTTTGCGGCGGCGCGGATTTCGATGACTTTCGGGTCGAAGACATGACAGAGGCCCGGCTGTCGGACCGGGTGGGCGGAGACTCCTACGGCGTCTCGGGCGGTCTTTCTCGTGTGGGCGGGGTCGGATTGGGTGGGCGTCAGCCGGGGCCGGGCAGCTTCTGCAGGGCAGGCAGGACGGTTGCCAGCAGGTTCGGCCCTGGCGGCATTCGCAGGAAGATCGTGCCGGCACGGCGGCTGATACGAGCCGGGACGTTGATCAGTTCGCGGCGGAACCGGGCCACCGTCCGGCGTCCGCGTCCGTTGCCATTGTCAAGGCCGGTGATTTCCTGGATCCACGCCGAGACCGCGCAGCCGAGCAGCCCCGCCCACATCCACACACTGTTCACAGCATGGTCCGCGGAGGGCAGATGCCGCAGCGCGGTGCCGTGCTTGGCGTTCCTGTTCAGCTCCTCGATGTCGGTGCAGTGCCGGTACCACCATTCAACCTCGGCGAGCTTCTCCTCCGTACTGACGTCGAGGTTGGTCAGGATGAATGAGTACCCGTAGACCTCATCGATCCGGCCCTCCAGGGCCAGTGCCAGCTGGTCCTTGGGGATGGTGGGGCGCTTACGGGCCCGGCCGGTGGGAATCCGGTCTACCGGGATCCGGGTCCGCCGGGCAATACAGACGATGTTCGCGTCCTTGGGCCACGAACCGGGCAGGTAGTCGATGACCGCGACCTCGGTATCGTCCATGCCGACGGCGGGGGTCCACTGGTACCGGCCCAACCCGGAGGCAGCGGACATGACCTTGCCGCTGCGTTTGACCCCGATCGCGAACTCGATGCCGCGCTTCACGCAGGCAGCGGCGAGATCCCCGGCGAAGTAACCCGCGTCCCAGCGGCAGCGAATCTTCCTCACGTCCTTGGGCAGGGCCGCGACCGACCGGTCCAACAGGTCGACGCAGTTCGACCGCGGGTCCTCGGCCCCGCCCATCAGCTCGGCGGCCAGCGATAGCC
>JALYYI010000281.1 GCA_030946705.1 Actinomycetota bacterium
CAGCTTTCTGGTTGGGGCGCTATCAACCAGACTGACACGATAACGCCTGCCAGGCGGGCCAATTCGATGCGTGTCGTCGGCAGCCGGTTAGGGAATCCGGAAGTTGGGCCCGACTACGGCGGCAGCGGTGTGGCGACGTCTGAGGGGCCAACACAATGCCTGGTCTGCGGGATCTTGCCCACCGCATTGGCCAGTTCCACCAGTACGGTATTTGAGGCGATCTTGTTGGGATCGAGCACAATTTCCGTCGCAGGTATCCGGCCGTAGCTGGTCAGCGTCCAGCTGGGGTTGCCTTCTTTGATCACCCAATCCACGCCCTTGACGCTCACGCACACATCCGTCGTCGGGCCTGGAGGATTGACACCGCAACGCAGGATCACCAGGGACGGATTTCCCCAGGCCGCCGTGGCTTGGCTAGTGGTGGCCCTCAGCGGCGCGTCCGCCAGAGTATCGGGCAGCGCGACCATCATGGGTGAACACGCAGGATTGGTCGAGTCCTTGGCGGATGCAACATCGACCGCCGGAGTACAGGCGGAAAGCGCAAGCGCCAGACAGGGAACGACGGCCAACGGCGCCAAGAGGCGCCGCCGACGCTTGCCACTTACTGGAGACTGCAAGGCATGGTGATCTTGGGCGCCGGAGGCAACAGCTGGCTCCAGGGCGCTCATCTGCCATCCCCGGGGCGGCCAGGAATAGTGCGACATTGACGGCACCGGAAATTCCGTCGTGACCTAATGGCCTATCGCGATGAATACGGGACCTGATCCAACGTTCGCGCTGAACAGGACAGTGTTGTTACCGTTCCAGCCGCCATGGACGGCCATCCCATTACCGACGTATACGCCGATGTGGGGCGTCCCCATCCCGCCGTCGGCGTAGTACACCAGGTCGCCCGGCTGCGCTTCTGCGGCAGAAACCGTGCGTCCCAATGAGAGGTAACCGGCCGGCCACCCGTGGAAGGCAATGCCCGCCGCGGACAAGGAGTTGGAGACCAGTGCCGTGCAGTCCTGGCGCACGCCGAGCTGGGCGTAGGCTGCGGCGGCGACTTTGGCTCCTACACCACCCTCAGCCGTGGGTTTGGACGCAGCGGCCGGAGCCGCGCCGACGGCGGCCGGGCTGGCTTGAACCTGGACAACGGGTTTGGGAGCCACGGGTGCGGGGGAGGATGAGACCTCCGACTTGGCAAAGGAGACCTTCAGGGTTGAGTCAGCCTTAATCTCGGGAACGTTCCCGGAGCTGACGTTTACTTCCGAAGCGGGGCCAGTGACACGCTCCGTCGTTGGCGCGTGCGCGACGGTTGCGATGCCACCGGTCAGTGCCAGGCCGGATGCAGCAGCGATGACGGCGGCCTGGCGCCCCACACTTCCAGCGTTGGAAGATACTGCCTTGGAAATGGCGGTTAGCGGATTAACGCCTACCGAAGCCGCTCGATGGCGGCCAAGAGTGTTGCTTGAAGACACGACTGAAGCCTCTCCCAATGCCTGCGAGGTCAGCTGTCGGATTCGGATGGGAGTCACCCGGCCGTTCCACACTCCACGGAATCTTTCCCGCTGAATGCTTCCCGGCTTCACCCCAAGGACTTCTTGCGAAGCCCGTTATTGGGTCCCCCGCCCCTGCCAGACGATTGTTGCGAACGGACCGTGAATGGTGGCAGAGCTAGGCAGTCCACGCACGGGCGCCGGCTTCGGTAAAGTCGGCGCGTACAAGACGGTACACACCGATCCGTCCAATGTCACATTCAGGTCACGGATTGCGCCCTGCCTGGATTCGCCAGCGGGATCGGTTTCAGCCCGACGCCGGAATTGTCAAGGATGCCGGCGCTTCCCCGCTGGATGGCCCCCGGTTGTGAGCTCCTGAATGCCGACGAGTACATGGGGCCGACACTTGACGAACATACCCTAGGAGGGTATGTTTTTTGTGTTGTGAGTAAAGCAGCTTGTCCCGGCCGAGGATCACTCCGGCCGCCACTGCCCTTGAACCCGCAACGCAGCCCTGACCTTCAAACAAAAGGACCACCGATATGTGCGGAATCGAAGCCAAAGACGAACTGACCCTGACGTCAGCCGAGGCAAGCTCCTGTGCCTGCTGCTCGACCGATGCGACGACGGCAGCGCCGGCCGATGCTGCGGGGGACCCGTATCGGTTGGAGGGACTTACCTGCGGCCATTGCGTGCAAAGTGTCGAAAAAGCGGTCTCGGCTGTGCCGGGCGTGGAATCTGCCAGCGTAAACCTGGTCGCGGGGGGCACATCCGCCCTGACGGTTTCCGGCAACGCCGACCAGGCCGCAATCCTTGCCGCGGTTTCTGGAGCAGGCTACGTGGCCACCGGCGGCTGATAGCTTCGCTTGCGTACCCGGAACGCCCCCAAATAAGTAACCCGCTCTCGACCGGGATTGTTGCGCCCATGGAACCTGAGTCTGGCCAACTTCCGATGACTCCAGCCCCGAATGCTTTCCGAGGCCGTTGATTCCGGGTTGCCGGTCGCATCTTCCGCTCCCGGTAAGATTCACTACACACCAACGGACGGAAGGAGACCATGATGCCCAGGACACGGACAACGCCCGGCATCAGTTCCTTCCTGCGCTGGGGAGGGTTGCTCGCTGCGACCGTCGCCATCATCGGCGCCCTTCTTGGTATGCACGTCATCGGCGGCCCACAGGGGACACCAATAACGTCGGTCCCTGCACCGGGTCCGGTTGCAGCCGGCATGATGGCAGATTCCACTCCGGCGGCTGGCCGGAACGTGCCTGCGGCGGCTTCAGTGTCCGGTCCGATTCTGCTGGACGAACAGCCAGCCCCGGCCCTTTGCGGCTGCCTTCCCGGTTGTTCTGGTTCCATGGCCATGGACGGTGTCTGCACTCCCATGTTTGCACCGGCGACTGTGACCGCGCCAACACCACCTACGGGAATTCTCGGATACACCAGTTGGCCCGCCTCCAGCCCCTCTGATCAGACCGACTACGAGCACATTCCCGATGGCCCTTCACTGAATGAACTCTCCATCAGCCGCACTTAAACCGACGATTCCGGCCGCCGTCTGGCTGCCGGACCTCATCGACGCACCCCGAAACAGGGTGTGGGTTGTCAGCGAGAACGCCTTTTTAGTGAGGGACCCCATCCATGAAGAAGTATCTAGCCATATCCGCCACCGCATTTGCGGCCGCTATAGTCCTGGCCGGCTGTTCCGCCGAGAATAATACCGGCGGAATGTCCGGCATGAACGGCAGCAGCACGTCCGGCTCCAGCGCCTCGGCCCCGGCCACTGCGGGTCACAATGCGGTGGACACGACGTCGGCGCAGATGATGGTGCCCCAGCATTCCCAGGCGGTGGACATGAGTAACGCCATCCTGAACAAGCAGGGTATCGACCCGCGGGTGAGCGCGCTTGCCACGAAGATCAAAGCCGAGCAGGGCCCGGAGATCGAGAAGATGACCGGGTGGCTGTCAAGCTGGAAGGAAGCCGGCCCCATGTCCGGCATAACCGGCATGACCGGCATGATGAGCGACGATGATATGAAGAAGCTCGACGCTGCCCAGGGCACCGAAGCCGCGAAGCTGTTCCTGTCCCAGATGGTCATGCACCACGAAGGCGCCGTTACCATGGCCCAGACCGAGGCAAGCAACGGCAAGAATGCCGACACGGTCGCCCTGGCCAAATCGATTGTCACCTCGCAGCAGTCCGAGATCAAGGACTTGAAGGACCTGCAGGCCGCCCTCTAGACGCGGCGCGTCCGCAGTTTCTGCTGGTGGGCCCGACCCGGTCCGGCCCGCCAGCACCCAAACTTTCTTCCTTGCTCTGGAGTCCCTTGTGAAATTTACATCCGTCAATCGTGTTCACCGGCTCGCCGCCGTCGCATCAATGGCGGCCATTCCCCTGGTCCTGGTCGGCTGCGCTGGCGGCGTCTCCACGTCATCGGCCCCGTCGCAGGATACTCCGGTGGCGCATGTCCACGGCATGAGCGTCGATCCGATGTCCACCAAAATCCTGCTGGCCACCCACGACGGGCTGTACGACGCAACCAAAAAACCGGCCGTCAAGCTCGGCGACAGCATCGATCTGATGGGCTTCACAGCCACCGACGATCCCGAAGTCTTCTACGCATCCGGCCACCCCGGACCCGGATCGGGCCTGCCCAACCCGGTGGGGCTGATCCGGTCCAAGGACGCCGGGAAAACCTGGGAACCCATCTCCCGGCAGGGCGAGTCCGACTTCCATGCCCTGACCGCCACCAAGGGAGGCCTGGTCGCCTTCGACGGTAGTCTCCTCACCAGCACCGACGGCACCACGTGGGCGCCGTCGGGGGAGACCTTCACCCCTGCCGTTTTGGCCGGAAGCCCGGCCACCACCGTCGTGCTTGCCACCACGCAGGAGGGGCTGCAGCGCTCCACCGATGGTGGAAAGACATGGCAGCCTAACCCAAGCGCCCCGATCATGCAGTTCGCCGCGTTCGCCACCGCCGAGGACAAGGCCACCACCGAGGCCGCCGGCGTGTCTCCGGACGGGACCGTATACGTTTCCACCGACGCCGGACTGAGCTGGGTCCGGACCGGACGGATCAGCGGCCAGGTTGAGACTATCGCCGCGATGGAGGGCGGCACCGGCAAACCACGGATCTGGGCAGCGACGACCGCAGGTGTCCAGGTGTCCACCGACGGCGGCGTCACCTTCCGCCCCGCCGACGCCCAGTAGTTGCCATGAACATCGGAGAGTTCTTCGCCACCACAGTCACTTCCGGAGCTCTGCTCATCGCCATGCCCCTGGCGCTGATAGCGGGCGTTGTCTCCTTCCTGTCGCCGTGTATCCTGCCGCTCGTTCCCGGCTACCTGGGTTACGTCTCCGGACTTACAGATCCAGGACAGCCGCGGAACCGTCGCCGGGTCCTGACCGGAGTTGCCCTGTTCGTCCTGGGATTCGGCGCGGTTTTCACCGTCTACGGCGCGGCGTTCGGCGTGATCGGATCCTGGCTCGTCCGCTGGCAGGATCCCCTGATGCGGGTGCTGGGCATCCTCGTCATCGTTATGGGTCTGGCGCTGCTGGGCAAATTCTCCTGGCTGCAGCAGACCCGTAGATTCACTCTTACCCGCCGCACCGGATTGGCAGGGGCACCGCTGCTGGGAATCGTTTTCGGGCTGGGATGGACACCGTGCATGGGACCCACGCTCAGCGCCGTTCTGGCGCTGAGCGTGACCTCCGGCAACGCCTGGCGCTGCGCCCTGCTCGCGTTCATCTACTGTCTGGGCCTGGGGATCCCCTTCGCGCTCGTGGCTCTGGGCCTGGGCTGGGTGTCCAGGGTTCTCGGATTCATCCGCCGCCACATCCGCACCGTCAACATAGCAGGGGCCGCGATGCTGATCGTTCTGGGCCTGCTGATGGTCTCGGGAGTCTGGATCCAGTGGATCTACCAGCTGCAGAACCTATCCGGTACGTACCTCACCCCGGTCTAAACGCACCAACATCGGACAGCGCACCCACCGCTTATCCGCTAACACCCAAGGAAGTGGAACATGAACAACCAGCTGAACCGGCGCAGCTTCATCGGACTCTCGGTGGCCGCCACCGCTACGGCCGCCCTGGCCGCCTGCGCACCCAACGCCCCCGTCATCCAGAAAGCCAACAGGATCATGCCCGGCGATCCGCTGATCGCGGAGTATGAATCCCGGCGTGCATCCACCGGTGCCACGGTCAGCCAGCAACTCGCGCCCGCCGCGTTCACTACCACCCTGGGCGGGAAGACCATCACCACGTGGGGATACAACGGGTCCCTCACGGCGCCGGTCATCCGGGGAAAGGTCGGAGACCTGCTCGACGCCACGGTTGCCAACGGGCTCAAGGACGGCACCACCATCCACTGGCACGGGGTGGCTCTGCGCAACAATGCCGACGGCGTCCCCAACGTGACGCAGGACCCGATAGCAGCCGCGGCCAACTACACGTACAGCTTCAAACTGCCGCATCCGGGCACCTACTGGTACCACTCCCATGTGGAGATGCAGCGCGAACGTGGCCTCTACGGGGCACTGGTCATCGAGGACCCTAATGAACCCCTCAAATACGACCGGGACTGGGTCGTTGTGCTGGACGACTGGGTCGACGGCCTCGACGGGACCCCGGACGAGGTCCTGCAGGAAGTGTCCATGGGAATGGCCGGCATATCGGGGATGGGACAAAGCAGCAACCCGGCCCCCTCATCGATGCCGCCGATGGGCGGGATGGACATGGGCTCCGGCGCTTCGACGTCCTCAGCGACCCCGTCCATGGGCGGAATCTCCATGGGACACATGCTGATCGGCTCGCGCAGCGATTTCCTGGGCGGGGATGCCGGCGACGTGAAGTACCCGGTGCAGCTCTTCAACGGCAAAACACCGGATGAACCCCAGATCTTTGACGCCAAGCCAGGCGAGCGGATCCGGCTGCGCATCATCAACGCCGCCGGGGACACCGCCTACCGCGTCGGCATCCCGGGCCAGCAACTCACCCTCACCCACACCGACGGATTCCCCGTCGAGCCCAAGGACGTCGACGCCGTCGTGCTGGGCATGGGGGAGCGCATCGACGCCATCCTCACCGTCCGGGACGGCTACACCCCGTTGCTGGCGCTGGCCGAAGGCAAGGGCCAAATGGCCTACGGGCTGGTCTCCACCGGGACCGGAACACCGCCCGGGATGGCCAGCCTGCCGGCCATGCTGACGGGGATAGTGGTCGACGGCGGCCAGCTCACGGCCGACCCCTCCGTGGCGCTGCCCTCCAAGGTTCCGGACCGGGTCCACGAACTGCACCTGACCGGCGGGATGGACAAGTACGACTGGGGCATCAACGGACACCGCTTCGACATGACCAAACCCTTCGACAACGCCTTCGAGGTCAAAACCGGCCAACGCGTCGAGGTGAAATTCATCAACGACACCGCCATGTGGCACCCCATGCACGTCCACGGCCACACCTTCCAGGTCGGCGACGGCGGGGCCCGCAAGGACACCGTCATCGTCCGCCCCAAGCAGAGCGTCACCGTCCAGTTCGACGCCGACAACCCGGGCCAGTGGCTCACACACTGCCACAACGCCTACCATGCCGAGCGCGGCATGATGGGCGTCTTCTCCTACACCACCTAAGACAGGCCAACCATGCACGCCACAGCAGTTACCGAGCTATTCCTCCCCTCACCGACCATCGACGCCTTCCAGCTCGGGCCCCTGACCATCCGGTTTTACGCGCTATGCATCCTCGCCGGGATCTTCTTCGCGGTCTGGCTGACCGGCCGGCGGCTGACCGCCCGCGGCGGCCGTCCGGGAGTGATCCTGGACGTCACCCTCTGGGCCGTACCGTTCGGCATTGTTGGCGGACGCCTCTACCACGTGATCACCGACCCCGAACTGTACTTCTTCCCGGGCAAGAACCCCTGGGATGCCCTGAAGATCTGGGATGGCGGGCTGGGCATCTGGGGCGCCGTAGCCCTGGGCCTGCTGGGCGCGTACATTGGCTGCCGGCGCCACAACGTCCCGTTCACCGCCCTGATCGACTCCGCAGCCCCGGGACTGCTGATCGCCCAGGGACTGGGCCGGTGGGGAAACTGGTTCAACAACGAACTCTACGGCGACCCCACCACACTCCCGTGGAAGCTGCAGATAAACCAGATGGACTTCGCCACCGGCCGCGCCCTCAGCAACGCCGCCGGTGACCCAGTCGTACTGGGATACTTCCAGCCCACCTTCCTGTACGAGTCGCTGTGGGTCCTGGCCGCGGCCTCGCTGCTGATGTTCCTTGACCGCAGGTACCGGCTGGGAGCCGGATCCGTCTTCGCCCTCTACGTTGTCGTCTACACCGCGGGCCGCTTCGTCGTTGAACTGCTGCGCTCCGACTATGCCAATACGATTCTTGGCCTGCGGGTGAACACCTGGGTCTCCGGACTGCTTCTCCTGGCCGGCCTCGCCGCTTTCCTGGTATTGCGCCGCAGAGACCGCTCCACAGCCGGACCCGACGGACGGGACGGCCCGGACGGGGAGCAGTCCCCGGCCCCCGCCACACCGGTCCAAGGAGCCGCCGTATGAGCAAGGCCAAAAAGAGACGGAATGAACGCCAAGAAATCATCGACGCCGTCTACGCCCGGCACCGGGCCAAACAGCGCAAGTGGAACATCCTCCTGTACGGAGGGTTCGGTCTGCTGGCGGTTGCCATCATTACCGCCGTGGCCATCGCCATCACCAGTTCCATTCAGGCGAACAATGCAGCCGCCGAGGCAGCGAGGAAGCCGATCGCCGGCGTCAAAACCTACAGCAACCTCAGCCGCAACCACGTCCAGACGGCCGTGACCTACCCGCAGCAGCCCGGCGTCGGCGGTGACCACGCCCCGGCGTGGACGAACTGCGGGGTCTACACGGTTCCGGTTAATGAACAGCGGGCCGTCCACTCCCTCGAACACGGGGCCGTCTGGATCAGCTACAAACCCGGACTCTCGCCGGCCGAAATCTCCACGCTGACCACGCTGGCCACGGGCAAGCCCTACGTCCTGCTCAGTCCGAACCCCAACCAGACCGAACCCGTCACAGCCACGGCCTGGGGCACCCAGCTAACCCTGCCGAATGCCGACGACAGCCGCATCCCGGCCTTCATCCGTGCGTACTCTCAGGGCCCGCAGACTCCCGAACCCGGTGCGGGCTGCACCGGCGGCGTCAACGGCTAATCCCACCCACCCACACCCCGGCTCAAAGGAAACATGATGAAGAAGAACCTCCCCAACGATGACGCTGCGAAAAGCTACCGGCGCAACCGGCGGCTGATCAGGATCGGCCAGGCCATCATGGCTGCCGGCGCCCTGGTCGCCCTGTCCCATTGGATAGCGCACATCACGGTGAATGGCGGACCGCCGGTGATTCAGGATCTGCTGATCGGGTACCCGACAGGAGCCGGACTGATCCTTGTCGGGGCCATGATGGCGGGCCAGACTGCGACCAAGAAGCCCTGACCATGCCCACGTGGGAAGTGGTGGCCACCTCGTGGACGCTGAACTGGGCTGCCATGGTCATCATCGTCCCGGCCGCCCTTCTGTATGCCCGAGGCCTGGCCGGGGCCCGGCGGCGCGGGCTGCGGTGGCCGCTGTGGAGGGCCCTGTCGTTCTACGTCCTGGGGTTGGGCAGCTTCGCCGCCGTCAGCTTCGGCTTCCCGGCCGTCTACAGCCACGACCTGCGCTGGGCCTTTACCCTCAAGGTCACCTGCTACCTGTTCGTTGTCCCCTTGCTGGCAGGCCTGGGCAAGCCGCTCACGCTGGCCCGGCAGACCCTCAGCCGGTCCGGAACCCTTCGCCTGGAAGCCTTCCTCGGGCACAGGCTGATGCGTTTGCTCAGCAACACGATCGTGGCCGCGCTGCTCGGGCTGGTGATGTTTACTGTGTTCCTGACACCGCTGTTCTATCCGCTGCGCACCAGTCCGGTCGCCGATGCCGTTCTGACGGTGCTGGTCCCCTTGATGGGTCTGCTGATGACGGTGCCGATCATCGAAGAAGGCGCGGCCGGGGCGGTCAATTCGTTGATCGTGGTCGAGTTTATCTATGTGTTCATCGAACTTGTCGCCGATGCCGTCCCCGGTATCATGATGCGCGTCAGCCCGCAGATCCTCGACGGTGCCCCGGGGCCGCTGGTCAACCACGCGAAGTGGATGCCGAACCCGCTGCGGGACCAGCAGCTGGCGGGGGACCTGCTGTGGTTTCTGGCCGAAATCGTGGATCTGCCGCTGATCATGCTCATGTTCGTCCGCTTCTCCCGCAGCGACAAGCGCGAAGCCCGGTCCTTCGACGACCTCACCGACGACCAGCTCGACGAGCTGAACCGGGTCCATCTGGCCAACCAGCGGTTTCATGAAGGGCCGCTGGCAAACGGGGACTCCGAAGGCTGAGAGCCAGCCGTGTGGACCCCCCCAAACTTGTCGAACAAACTGCCGTGGATCAGATGAAAGGAGCCGGGTTGACTGTCTGTGAATTGACCATGACCTCGAAGTGGAGGTGGCATCCGGTGGAATTACCCGTGGTCCCGACACCGGCAATCCGTGCGCCCTGGCCGACCTGCTGGCCCACGCTGACGCCGATGCCTGCCAGGTGGTTGTAGGTGGTCCTGATGCCCCCGCCGTGGTCCACGACGATGCGGTTTCCGCCACCGTTTTGGCTCCATCCCGCTTCGGTGACGGTACCGGACCCGGCGGCAAACACGGCCGTGCCGCACGATCCGGCGAAGTCGATCCCGGTGTGCAGTTCCCCACCGGCCCCGGTCAGCGGATTCACACGGTACCCGTACGGGGAGGTGACGGTCAGGCTGGTCAGGGGCGGGTGCAGACCGGAGGATGCCGGCGGGAGCGCGGCGTTGGCGGTTCCGGTCGCGTGCAGGTCGGCTGCCGGGTCCGCTCCCGGACCGGGTGAACTGGTGACACCGGACCGGACGAAGGCCACGGCCGCGTCCGGGGCCGCGGATACGGCCGGCTGTTCGACCGACCCGTCGGCCGGGCTGGCACTGGTCGCAGCCCCGGGCGGGTGTCCGGAGGCTGCGTGGGCGGCCGGAAGG
>JALYYI010000294.1 GCA_030946705.1 Actinomycetota bacterium
ACTGGCCACCGCCCTGCGGGGCCTTGGCGGCCAGAAGAGCGGCCCGAGTGCGCGGGTCGATCTTTTCCGCGACAGCGCCCACCAGCTTGGCCACCAGCGGCGAGCTTGCGGTGACGCGTTCGAAGGAGACGTCCACCCCGGCGGCCTTCATCAGCTTCTTCACATCCGACTGCTGCTCCGGCAGGGTGATGGTCACGACGGTACCGTCGGAACCGGCCCGGGCGGTGCGGCCGGAGCGGTGCAGGTAGGCTTTGTGCTCCGTCGGCGGGTCAACGTGGATGACCAGCTCGACGTCGTCGACGTGCACACCACGGGCGGCGACGTCGGTGGCCACCAGCACGCGGACGTCACCGGAGGAGAATTCGGCCAGGTTGCGGTCGCGGGCGTTCTGCGAGAGGTTTCCGTGCAGGTCGACGGCGGGGATGCCGGCGTCCGTGAGGGTCTTGGCCAGCTTGCGGGCGTGGTGCTTGGTGCGCATGAAGAGCAACCGGCGGCCGGATCCGGCGGCCAATTCCACGATCAGCTGCTTCTTGACCGTCTGGTCACTAACCACCAGGACGTGGTGCTCCATGGTGCTGATTGACGCCGTCGGGTCATCCACGGAGTGGGTCACCGGGTTGGAGAGGTAGCGCTGGACAATTTTGTCCACGCCATTGTCGAGCGTCGCGGAGAACAGCAGGCGCTGGCCGTCCTTGGGAGTGGTGTCGAGCAGCCTCTTGACCACCGGCAGGAAGCCCAGATCGGCCATGTGGTCGGCCTCGTCCAGCACCGTGAGCTCAACTGACTCCAGCGTGATGAGCCGCTGCTTCATCAGGTCCTCAAGCCGGCCGGGGCAGGCGATGACAATGTCGACGCCGGCTCGCAGCGCCTTCTCCTGGCGCGCCTGGGCAACGCCGCCGTAGATCACCGTGGTGGTCAGGCCCATTTCCTTGGCCAACGGCTCAATCGTGTTATTGATCTGGGTGGCCAGCTCGCGGGTGGGGGCCAGCACCAGTCCCAGCGGGCGGCCGGGCTTGCGCCGGTAGGCAGCTTCGGCCTCGGCCAGCCGGGCCACCATCGGCAGCGCGAACGCGATGGTCTTGCCGGAGCCGGTCCGGCCGCGGCCCAGGACGTCCCGGCCGGCCAGCGTGTCCGGCAGGGTCTTGACCTGGATGGGGAAGGCTTCTTCGATGCCGTTGGAGGCGAGGGAATCGGCAAGTACCTTGGGCACACCGAGGGAGGAAAAAGTAGTCATGTAAGAGAGCGACTTTCGGTTACGTGACCCCGATGCCGGTTGGCACGCAGGGATTCGCCGAAGAAATGTCAGAAGATGTCAACCGCGGTTCCATGGTTCAGGCCACCGGATGTGGCCACATGGATGAAAACTCTGCGGGACTGGATCAACGCGTTCATCGACGCATGAAAGGCGGAATACGCGATTCAAGTGGGTCCAGTCTATCAGGACTGGAGCTCCGCCCTTGCAGAATAGGTGGTTCCGACGGTGGGCCCCCGACGGCGGTGGCCGTTCCGCCCGGAGTTCAGGCGCCAGCCGACCGGCTGGGCGAGTTGAAGGTCACAGCCCCGGTATCCTGAAGGTGATGACTGAATCCCCAGCCCAGCCCGGTTTCCTGGCCTCCGGTGAGAACGCCGCGGATCGCCGACCGGCCGACGCCGGCCGCTCCGCCGGGTCTCTGCCGACGCAGGGCAGCCCGGCACTGAACGACGCCTACCGCGCCCAGCCGGTCTCCTTTGTCCGCCGGGGTTCCCGGCTGCAGGGGCGCCGGCAGAAGGCCTGGGAGGAGCATGCCGACAGCTATGTCATCGACGTTCCGCGCCATGTTGCGGACACCTCCGTGCATCCGGATTTCACCCTCGACGCGGCGGCTGTCTATGGCCGCACGGCACCGCTGATCATGGAAATCGGTTCCGGTCTGGGCGAGGCAGTCGTCCATGCCGCGGCGGAAAACCCGGATACCGATTTCCTGGCCGTGGAGGTCTACCGCCCGGGTCTGGCCCAGACGCTGCTCAAGGTTGCCTCCCGCGGGCTCACGAATGTCCGCGTGGTGCAGGCGAACGCGCCGGAGGTGCTGGCAACAATGATCCGGCCGGAGTCGCTGACTGAGGTCTGGGTATTCTTCCCGGATCCGTGGCACAAGGCCAAGCACGAGAAGCGCAGGCTGGTGACGCCCGCGTTCGCGGACCAGGTGGCGGCCGCGCTGAAGCCTGGCGGTTTCTGGAGACTTGCGACGGATTGGGAGCACTATGCGCTGCAGATGCGCGAGGTGGGCAACGCGTCGCCGGCGTTCGTCAATCTGTACGCCCCGTCCGGCCAGGGGCAATCTGCCGATCCTGCGTCCGCGGTTGAAGATCCCGAGGGCGGTTGGGCGCCCCGCTTTGCTGGCCGCATCCTGACCAGCTTCGAGAACAAGGCCCATCAGGCCGGCCGGTCCATCCGGGAGCTGGAGTACCGGAAGATCTGACCGTTTTCGGTCCGATTCGGTGAACCTATCGGGCGTTTGCATCGTCTCTACCTGCAGCGGGCCACCCGGCCCCCAGATGCAAGAGGAGGCATCGCAATGAAGCGATTTCGCGGATCATTCCTGATCATGGCGGCTGTGGCGGCCGCGGCCCTGGCGGGTTGCGGTTCAACGGCGGGCAGCGGGACGTCCTCGGGCGTGTCCGCTCCGGCGACGGCGGCCAGCTCGTCGTCGTCCGATTCCGGGTCCTCAGGCTCCGGCTCCGCCTCGGCCGGCGACCTGTCTGTCGCCAAGTCTTCCCTAGGGCAGATCGTCGTGGACGGCCGAGGCATGACGGTCTACGTCTTCGATAAGGACGTGGCCGATTCCGGCAAGAGCAACTGCACCGGCGGCTGCGCCAGCCTTTGGCCGGCGGTGGTGGCCATGAGCGACACGCCAGCGGTGTCCGGTGTTACCGGCAAGGTCGGGACCATTACGACGACGGCCGGCACCAAGCAGCTGACGATCAACGGCCTGCCCGTCTACACCTTCACCAAGGACTCAGCCGCGGGCGACGTGCAAGGCCAGGGATTCATGAAGCTGTGGTGGGTACTCGACCCGGCGGGGGCCAAGGTCAGCGCCATGCCGGAACCCTCTGCCCCGGCCAGTATGGCCCCCACAAGTAGCGCCCCCGCGGACAACGGAAGCGGATACTGAGGCCGGATAGTCAACCCCGCTTCGCCTCAGCCGCTGGTGGCACCGGAGCCCGCCACCAGCGGCTGTTGCGTGCCCGCCACCTCTCCCCACCTGATCACCCCGCCGGTGGGCCACTGCTCCTCCACCGGTGCTTTCCCGGCGACCGCACCACACATAGCGGTACTTGCCCCTGACGGCGGCACCATCGCGGGATTAGCGTCGAAACATGAAACCGCACACACCTATCTCCGCCATCTCCGCCCCGGACCGTCCGCGCGAACGGCTGCTGGCGCTTGGACCCAGGAGACTCCGCAATGAGGAGCTGCTGGCCATCGTTATCGGATCCGGGACCCGCAGCGCCAGCAGCCTTGAGCTGGCGCGAACCATGCTGAAGAGAACATCGGGTCCGGCCGGCCTGGCCCAGGCATCGCTGTCGGCCCTGCTCGAAACGGAAGGCGTCGGGCCCGCCGTGGCCATGCGCATTGTCGCCGGCTGCGAGCTGAATCGGCGCGCGATGCGAGCCCGGTCCTCGGGTCCGCTGGCCCGGTCGCCGGCAGCCGGCGGGCCCGGTTCGGACAGTCTGCGGGCAGCGGATAAGAGATCTGTCACCGGAGCCGCCTAAGATTGAACAGTTAAGGGTCTGTCCAACAGCGCCCGAAATTCTCTGCAGGAAGTTTCTTCGTGACGTTTTTCCCCGCCGGTTCGGATGAGCTGGTTACCCGCACCCCCAACATCAACGAACGGTCCATCGCCGCCGGTTGTGCCTATGCCGCACAGGGCCGGGTAAGGGAGGTCAGCTTCGAGGCCGGCACGGGCCTGCTCCACGGCAAGGTGCGGGGATCGGACAGCTACAGCACTACCGCCAAACTCGTTGAAACCGCCGACGGCGGCTGGTCCTGCAGCGTGGGGATCTGCAACTGCCCGGTGCGGCAGAACTGCAAGCACGTTGCCGCCCTGCTTTTCAGCGCCGAGGCCGATCCGGTGATCGGCTGCCAGCTTGGAGTCGGGAAATCCGCCGGAGCGGGCACCCAATCCCGGGAGGACCCCGCCGGCACCGCGGACTGGGAAGCGGCCCTGTCGGACCTGCTCCCTCAACGCTCCTCCGGCACCGGCAGCGACGCGCCCCCGCTGGCACTGCAGTTCGAGCTGGAGCGGCCGGCACCGCGGTTCTCCTACAACGGCTACCGGAACGCCAAACCGGCCACCCTGCAGCTCAACGTCCGGCCGGTGATGTTGGGGGCCAAAGGCAAATGGGTGCGGACCGGCATCGGCTGGAACACCCTGAACTACCTTAATTTCGGGCGGAAATTCAACGAGGACCACCTCACCTGGCTGATCGAGTTCCTCAACTCCCACTCGCCGGCGGGCCGCCAGCTGAGCCCGTCCACACCGTGGCTGGCGCTGAACGGCTTCAGCGGCCGCAATTTGTGGAACCTGCTGGCTGAGGCCGGCAACATCGGACTGAGCCTGGTCCACAGCCGCGGTTCCGCAGAACCGGTGCGCGTCCTGACGGATCCGGCCGCCGTGAAACTGAACCTGAGCCGGTCGGAATCCGGTGCCCTGGATCTGGAGGCCCAGCTCAGCATTGCCGGAGGGGCGCCGCTCGACCCTGCAGCCATTGGAATCATCGGCCGGCCCGCGCACGGGCTGTTCTTTGCGGATGGGGAGGACACGCTGCTGCCGGAGACCCCATCAGCGAGGGCCATCGGCGTTCCGGTCCCCGGCGCCGTCACACTGGCACCGATGGATGCCTCGGTCTCCGAGCAACTGCTCAGTTTCGCCAGCAAGGGCTCGCCGGTCCGGATCCCTGCCCGGGATGAGGAACGCTTCCTGACCCAGTTCTATCCGCAGCTTAAGCGTTCCGCGGAAATCGCCTCCGAGGATTCGTCCGTTGAGCTGCCCAGCTACTCCGCGCCGACCCTGTCGCTGCTGGCCAACTACGGCCAGGACCACAGGCTGCGCCTTCATTGGGAATGGCACTACGCGGCCGGTACGCGGGTTACGGCGCAACCGCTGTGGAGCCAGCCCGGCGACGCCGGGTACCGCGATGATGCCGCGGAATCGCGCACGCTGGCGTCCGTCGGCCAGCCCTGGGACCTGGTGCCGGCGCTCGGCGAATCCTCCAACGGGATCTGGGGCGAGCCCCGGCTCAGCGCCGCCGCCGAGCTGGACGGGCTGGACACCATGACCTTTACGGAGAAGGTACTGCCGGCGTTGCAGGCACTGCCCGACGTCGTGATTGAATCCGCGGGAGAGGTGGCCGACTACCGCGAGGCCACCGAGGCACCGGTGGTCAGCATTTCCACTACGGCGACCAACGACGGGGACTGGTTCGACCTTGGGATCGTCATCACCCTGGAGGGCGAGCCGGTCTCCTTTGCGGCGGTCTTTTCTGCGCTGGCCGCGGGCCACAGCCGCCTGCTGTTGCCCAGCGGAGCGCATTTTTCCCTTGACCTGCCGGAACTGCACCGGCTGCGGGAGCTGATCGATGAGGCCCGGGCGCTGCAGGACAGCAGCACCGGGGAACTGAAGATCAGCCGCTTCCAGGCCGGTCTCTGGGACGAGCTGGCGCAGCTGGGCATCGTCGACCAGCAGGCGGCAGCCTGGCGGAAGTCGGTGGCCGGGCTGCTGCGCGGCAGCGCGCCGGACCCGGGACCGGCACCGGCATCGCTGAATGCCACCCTGCGTCCCTACCAGCTGGAGGGCTATCACTGGCTCAGTTTCCTCTTCAACAGCGGCCTTGGTGGGGTCCTGGCAGATGACATGGGTTTGGGCAAGACGGTCCAGGCCCTGGCTCTAATCTGCGAGTCGAAGGAAAAGAACCCGGATGCGCCCCCCTTCCTGGTGGTGGCGCCGACGAGCGTCGTGGGCAACTGGGAGGCGGAGTCCGCGCGCTTTGCCCCCGGCCTGAAAACCGCCGCCGTCGGTGAAACCTTCGCCAAGAGCGGTCTGGACGCCGCGGAGCTGCTGGCCGGGACGGACATCGTCATCACCTCCTACGCCCTGTTCCGGATCGACTTCGAGTCCTATGCGGCGCACAACTGGTCCGGGCTGATCCTCGACGAGGCCCAGTTCGTGAAGAATCACCAGTCGAAGGCCTACCAGTGCGCGCGCAAACTCGAGGCGCCGTTCAAACTGGCCATCACCGGCACACCGATGGAAAACAACCTGATGGAACTGTGGGCGCTGACCTCGATCGTGGCTCCGGGGCTGTTCCCCAGCCCGAAGCGGTTCGCCGAGTTCTACCAGAAGCCGATTGAAAAAGCCGGCAACGCCACCCTGCTGGCCAAACTGCGCTCCAGGGTCCGCCCGCTGATGTTGCGCCGGACCAAGGAGCAGGTCATGAGCGACCTTCCGCCCAAGCAGGAACAGGTGCTGGAGGTCGTGCTGAACCCGCGGCATCACAAGGTCTACCAGACGCACCTGCAGCGCGAACGGCAGAAGATCCTGGGCCTGCTCCAGGACATGAACAAGAACCGGTTCACCATCTTCCAGTCGCTGACCCTGCTGCGCCAGCTCAGCCTGGATGTCAGTCTGGTGGACGAGAAGCTGCATTCGGTGCGCTCCAGCAAGCTGGATGTGCTCTTTGAACAGCTGGAAGACGTCATCGGTGAGGGCCATCGCGCCCTGATCTTCAGCCAATTCACCGGCTTCCTGGACAAGGTCCGCCAGCGGCTCATTGCCGAAGGCATCGCGTTCAGCTATCTGGATGGCAACACGCGGAACCGGTCCGCCGTCGTCGAGCAGTTCAAAACGGGCACGGCGCCGCTGTTCCTGATCAGCCTCAAGGCCGGCGGCTTCGGCCTGAACCTGACCGAAGCGGACTATGTCTTCATCCTTGACCCGTGGTGGAATCCTGCCTCCGAAGCGCAGGCCGTGGACCGCACCCACCGGATCGGCCAGGCGAAGAACGTCATGGTCTACCGGCTGGTGGCCAAGGACACCATCGAGGAGAAGGTGATGGCGCTGAAGGCCAAGAAATCCCAGCTCTTCGCCGACGTCATGAACGGGGATTCAATGGCGGGCGGAGCGCTCACGGCCAAGGACCTGGCGGGCCTGTTCAGCGAATAACGGAGGGGCGGCGCCGGGTCAGGACTGCGGGCGCCACACGACGACGGCCTGGGACCGCGCGCGGGGACGCTTGCCACGGGCCAGGGAGACAACGTCCCCGGCCAGGCCGGCGGCGAAGATGCGGGCGACTTCGGGAGCGTGCCGCCGGGCCTCCATCGTGGCCGCGGCCAGATCCTCAGTCAGCTCCGCAACCCGCGATCGCAGGGCGGATACCTGGTTTTCCAGTTCCAGGATCCGCTTTATGCCCTCCAGCGATACCCCTTCCTGGGAGAGCCGCTGGACCTCGCGGAGCATGTCCACGTCGTGCTGGGAATACCGGCGTGACCGACCCGGCGCACGGCTGGGCGAAACAATGCCAAGGCGGTCGTACTGGCGCAGGGTCTGCGGGTGCATTTCCGCCAGTTCTGCCGCCACGGAGATCACGAAGATGGGGGCGTTGGCATCAAATCCCATCGTTCTTCTCCATTCTGTCCTTGTAGGCTCTCGACAGGCTCGACCATCGAGGGTGCTTACAGTTTGGCCTTGGCCGCAAGCTCTGACCTGGGGTCGCCTCCGGCCGTCGCCTCGGCGAACGCCCGCACGGCATCTTCGGCTTCCTTGTTCAGTTTCTGCGGCACGGCCACGTCAATGGTGACCAACAGGTCACCGGTGGCTTTCGCCGTCGTCACTCCCTTGCCCTTGACACGCAGTGTGCGCCCGGATGGGGTGCCCGCAGGCACCCGGACCCTGACGTGGTCACCCGCAATGGTCGGCACCGTAATGTCTGCACCCAGTGCGGCCTCCGGGAAGGTGACCGGGACATGGATGCGGATGTTGTCGCCGTCGCGGATGAAAAAATCGTGCGCCTTGACGTTGACCGTGACCATGAGGTCCCCGGGACCAGCCGCGCCGGGCTGGCCCCTGCCGCGGACGCGCACTTTCTGCCCGTCCTTGATTCCGGCCGGGATCCGGACGTCAATCACTTCGCCGGAGGGCTCGCGCAGTCCAATCGTGGTGCCGCGGATCGAGCCGCCGAAAGAAATGCTGGTCGACGCGGTGCGGTCCGCGCCCTTGCTGGGCGGTGGCTGGTAGCCGCCGAAGCCGCCTCCGCCGAACAGATCCGCGAACTCGGGGGGCAGCCCGGAGGCATCGAATCCCTGCGGACGCCGGCTGCGGGCGCTCTGGGCTCCGCCGCGCTGGGCGTTGAAAAGTCCGCCGAACAGGTCATCGAAGCCTGCGGATCCCTGCGCTCCGGCACCGCCGGCGCTGAACCTGGCCCCGCCGCCCATCGCCCGGATCGCGTCATATTGCTCGCGGTCCTCGGCATCGGACAGCACCGAATACGCCTCGGAGACGTCTTTGAAGGTTTTCTCCGCAGCCGCGTCCCCGGAATTGGTGTCCGGGTGGTACTTGCGGGCCAGCTTGCGGTAAGCCTTCTTGATATCGGCGTCCGAAGCGTCTTTGGAAACGCCTAGGATTTTGTAAAAGTCCTTGTCGACCCAATCCTGACTTGCCAAGGCGTCTCCTTTCTAATGATGGGGAATCGAGTGGGCAGTTGGTGTCCGTATGGAGGCTGAAAACGACTCCAACTGCCCACTCGATGGTATTGCTACTCGGGTACAGCGACGATAACCTGGGCGGCGCGCAGCACGCGCCCCCCGGATTTGTAGCCGGAACGCAGCACCTGGTTCACCGTATCAACCTCGACGTCCATACCCGGCTGCTGGATCAGGGCCTCGTGGATGGTCGGATCGAACCCCACACCGGTCTCATCGATGCGGGTCAGACCGTAGGTCTTCAGCGAGTTTTCCAGCTTGTTGGCAATGGAGGCGAACGGGCCGCCCTCAAGGTCACCATGCTTGCGCGCGGCGTCAATGTCATCGAGCACCGGCAGCAGCGAGTTCAGAACGCCGACGACGGCCATCTCCCCTGCCACTGCGCGGTCCCGCTCGACGCGCTTGCGGTAGTTGACGTACTCGGCCTGGAGCCGCAGCAGGTCGTTCTTCAGCTCCGCGGCGTCGTCCGCGCCCTGGGCGGGAACGCCCTGGGCGACGGCTTCATCCGCCGGGACCTCCACACCGTTGAGGATCTCCTCCGCCTGGGAGAGCGGATCCGTGGTTCCGGATCCGGCCGCCGGGTCAGGCTCGATGGGCCGATCGTTTTCCTCGGGATTGGAAGCGTCGGTCATGATTACTTCTTCTCTTCTTCTTCGTCGACGATCTCAGCGTCGACGATGTCCTCGTCGGATCCGGCAGCGCCCGGAGCCCCGGACGGGGCGCCTGCTGTCCCGTCGGCACCGGAAGTCTCGGACTTTGCCGCGGCCGCGTAGATGGCCTCGCCCAGCTTGGACTGGGACGCCTGCAGCTTCTCAAACGCCGACTTGACGGCGTCCTCATCGGTGCCGGCCAGCGCGGTCTTGAGGGATTCGACGTCGGCCTTCACCTCTGTCTTGACCTCCTCCGGCAGCTTGTCGTCGTTGTCAGCCAGGACCTTACCGACGGAGTATTGCAGCTGCTCGGCGGTGTTGCGGGTGTCGGTTGCCTCGCGGCGGGCCTTGTCCTCGGCAGCGTGCTCCTCGGCCTCACGGACCATGCGGTCAATGTCCTCCTTGGACAGCGCGGTGCCGCCGGTGATGGTCATCGACTGTTCCTTGCCGGTGCCCTTGTCCTTGGCGGAGACGTGCACGATGCCGTTGGCGTCGATGTCGAAGGTGACCTCGACCTGCGGTACGCCGCGCGGCGCCGGTGCGATACCGGTCAGCTCGAACGTGCCCAGCGGCTTGTTGTCCCGGGTGAACTCCCGCTCTCCCTGGAAGACCTGGATCGCCACCGACGGCTGGTTGTCGTCAGCCGTGGTGAAGGTCTCCGAACGCTTGGTCGGGATGGCCGTGTTGCGCTCGATCAGGTGCGTCATCACACCGCCCTTGGTCTCAATACCGAGGGACAGGGGGGTGACGTCGATCAGCAGCACATCCTTGCGCTCACCCTTCAGCACGCCGGCCTGCAGTGCGGCGCCGACGGCCACAACCTCATCCGGGTTGACGCCCTTGTTGGGCTCCTTGCCGCCGGCGAGCTGCTTGACCAGATCGTAAACGGCGGGCATACGGGTGGATCCGCCCACCAGGACAATGTGGTCGATGTCGGAGACCTTGATGCCGGCCTCCTGGATGACGTCGTGGAACGGCTTCTTCGTCCGGTCCAGCAGGTCCGAGGTCAGTTCCTGGAACTTCGCGCGGGTCAGCTGCTCGTCCAGGTGCACCGGGCCGTCGGGAGTAACGGAGAGATACTGCAGGGAGATGTTGGTGCTGGTCGCGGAGGAGAGTTCCTTTTTGGCCTGCTCGGACGCCTCACGCAGCCGCTGCAGGGCGATCTTGTCCTTGGACAGGTCTATGCCCTTGATCTTGAGCTGGCTCAGCAGGTGGTTCACCACGCGCTGGTCCCAGTCGTCGCCGCCGAGCCGGTTGTCACCGGCGGTGGAACGGACCTGGATCGTGGAGAACTCGTCCTCGTCTTTGCCGACTTCCAGCAGGGACACGTCGAAGGTGCCGCCGCCGAGGTCGAAGACCAGGATCAGCTCATCTTCCTTGCCCTTATCCAGGCCGTAGGCCAGCGCGGCCGCGGTCGGCTCGTTGACGATGCGCAGCACGTTCAGGCCGGCGATCTCGCCGGCCTCCTTGGTTGCCTGGCGCTCGGCGTCGTTGAAGTAGGCGGGAACGGTGACCACGGCATCGGTGACCTTTTCACCCAGGTAGCTCTCGGCGTCGTTCTTGAGCTTCATCAGGATGCGCGCGGAGATTTCCTGCGCGGTGTACTTCTTGTCGTCGATCGCGACGGACCAGTCGGTGCCCATGTGGCGCTTGACCGAGGCGATGGTGCGGTCGATGTTGTTGACCGCCTGGCGCTTGGCGATCTCGCCGACCAGGACCTCACCGGACTTGGAGAAGGCGACGACGGACGGCGTGGTGCGCCCGCCTTCGGCGTTGGCGATGACGGTGGGCTCGCCACCTTCGAGCACGGAGACGACGGAATTAGTGGTTCCGAGGTCAATACCTACTGCACGTGACATAAGTTGGTTCCTTTCGGTATCCGCTGATTCAGTTCCCCCGATCCGGGCACCTCCAGTGATCGCCG
The DNA here is from genome assembly GCA_030946705.1 of Actinomycetota bacterium. Lineage (GTDB taxonomy): Bacteria > Actinomycetota > Actinomycetes > Actinomycetales > Micrococcaceae > Arthrobacter_M. The sequence goes on from JALYYI010000294.1 coordinate 11,312, forward strand.
GGCTCCGGTGATCACTGGGGCCGAGGATCGGCAGTACCCGGTGATCGAGCTTGTCGAGATCACACCGGGCCCGCTCAACCAACGGTTCATTGAGCGTTCTGCACTCAACTCTACTCAGCCGCTGATTTAAGTCAAACCAAGTTGAGCACAGTCGACTCAACCCTGCTGACGGCGTTCACCCGTTGAACCCTGCTGGCGCAGGGGCGGGAGCGGGCGTAGTGTCCAAATTATGAGCGAAACGGTTTCCGGCGACGTCTACACCCACGGCCACCACGAGAGTGTGCTGCGTTCGCATTCGGCGCGGACGGCAGTGAATTCGGCCGGCTACCTCCTCCCGCATCTCACCCATGGTCTCTCCCTGCTCGACGTCGGGAGCGGCCCGGGCACCATCACCACCGATTTCGCCCGGCTGCTGGCCCCCGGGGAGGTCACCGGATTGGACCGGGCACCGGAGGTCGTTGCGCAGGCCACCTCACGGGCAGCGGAGCAGCACCTGTCGAACCTGAGTTTCCAGACCGGCAACATCTACGACCTCGATTTTCCGGACAACGAGTTCGACGTCGTCCACGCTCACCAGGTGCTCCAGCATCTGACGGATCCCGTGGAGGCGCTCCGCGAGATGCGGCGGGTGGCCAAGCCGGGCGGCATCGTTGCCGTCCGGGAGGCAGACTTCCACGGAATGTCCTGGTACCCGGAACTCCCCGTACTTGATGACTGGATGAAGCTCTACCAAACCCTGGCCCGCCACAACCGGGCCGAGCCGGACGCGGGACGCCGGCTGATCAAATGGGCGCACGCCGCCGGCTTCAGCGACATCACCCCCTCCTCGGCCAACTGGCTGTACGCCACCGAGGAGCAGCGCCAGTGGCACGCCGGGGTCTGGGCGGACCGGGTGGTGCATTCGGCCTTCGCCGAGCAGGCCGTGGAATACGGACTGGCGGACCGCACCGAGCTGGAGCGGTTGTCCGCCGGATGGCGGGCCTGGGGCTCGACGGCGGACGGCTGGTTCCTGATTCCCAACGGCGAGATCATCGCCCGGGTCTGAACAGCGGCGAGGCTGGGATCGGCGTCAGTTGTCCTCCACAGCAGGACGGCGACTGCGGGTGCAACACAGGCGTCGGCGGGTGCCTTTTGTTGCTACCCGGTCACGCTTAGAGTCGGGACATGAGTTACTATCCCGACAATGAATATTGGGCTGAGCCTTACACAGGAGAGGTTGACCAACTAGACTTGGTCAACATGGAACAGTACAACGTTCAGGACGCCAAAACACGCCTTTCTGAGCTGCTGAACATGGTGGAGCGCGGCGAAAAGGTCGTCATAGCCAAGGCCGGGCGGCCCGTGGCCCGGCTCGTCAGGATTGAACGGCCGGTCAAGAGGGAACTCGGCTTCTTGCACCCGCTGGTCATTCCCGCGGAATTCTATGAGCCTTGGACCAATGAGGAAATGGGGCTGCCCGAGTGAGCCGTTTCCTGCTGGATACGCATGTGTTTCTTTGGGCCATCGCCGAGCCCAAGATGCTCTCAACACGAGCCAGGAACGCCATAACGAAGCTTGAGAATGAGCTCTTCGTGTCTGCCGTTACGGCCTATGAACTCTCATATAAACACCGGCTGGGGAAGCTGCCTGCGGGCGACGCCATCGTGAACAGTTTCAGCCGTCAGGTTGCCCATCTGGACGCATCCGAGATCGATGTATCAGCCACGCACGCCGTGGCGGCCGGCCAGTTGAACTGGAGCCACCGCGATCCCTTCGACAGGCTGCTGGCGGCACAGGCCATGATCGAAGGGATGACGCTGGTGACAGACGATGACCGCGTCCACGGCTACGAACCTCTCACCACGTTCTGGTAGATGGATACAGGGCACTAAACTTGGTTAGTGGAATTCTCCCTGTGGCTGGCCCTGGTGGGCGCCGGCGCCATGATCAGCCTGACGCCGGGTGCGGGCGCCATCAACACCATGAGCAACGCGCTGACCGCGGGCTTCCGCCGGTCCATCTGGGGCATCCTGGGCCAGCAGCTGGCACTCGTTGTCCATGTCGTCGTCGTCGCAGCCGGCGTCGGGCTCCTGGTCTCCAGCTCCCCGCTCGCCTTTCAGGTCATCCGCTATGCGGGGGCCCTTTACCTGGTCTATCTGGGGGTCCGCAAGCTGCTGACCCGGGCGCAGGCCGGCGCCGAGGCGGGTGCAGCCGGGACGGTCGACTCGGGAGGATCCATGCTGCTGCGCGGACTCTGGGTGAATCTGCTCAACCCCAAGGCGATTGTCTTCTTCCTGGCGTTCATGCCGCAATTCATCCGGCCGGACCGGCCGCTGCTGCCCCAGTACACCGTGCTGACCACCACCGTCGTCGCCATCGACATCATCGTCATGTGGTTTGTCTTCGCGGCTGGCGCCAAGCAGCTCAAACATCTCACCGCCAGCGAGCGCGGGCAGCTGACCCTGAACAGGACCTTCGGTGTCCTGTTCATCGGAGTCGGAATTCTCCTCGCCGTTCTGTAAGACTGGTCCCATGAGCGAGCCTTACCGGATCATCACGGTCTGCACCGGAAATATCTGCCGCTCCCCCATGGCCGAACTGATGCTCCAGCGAGCCGCCGACGCAGCGGAGCTGGACGTCGTCGTGGATTCCGCCGGAACCAGCGCCTGGGAGAGCGGCAATCCGATAGATCCGCGCGCCGCCGCCAGACTGGATGAGGCCGGAATCGACTCGGCCGCCCACCTGGCGCGACGGTTCCGGACCGAGTGGTTTGCCGAGCGGGATCTCATTCTGGCCCTGGATCTGGACCATTTCGAGACCCTGCTTTCGGCCGCCCCGGACCAGGCCGCCCGCGCCAAGGTGCGGATGCTGCGGTCCTTCGATCCGGAGGTGGCCGGCCGCGAGGCCGCTGAGCAGGGCATTGCAGACCCATGGTTTGGCGGAAGCCGGGATTTTGACTCCGGCTGGCGGCTCATTGACGCGGCCATCCCCGGCATTCTGGCCCACGTAAAGCGCGAACAGGTGGAGCAGGAACAGGCGAACAAGGAACAGGACAGGGATGCCAATGCCGGCCGCTAACCGACCCACCCCGATGATCATCGCCATCGACGGCCGCTCCGGGTCCGGGAAAACCACGCTCGCCCTGGAACTGGCCGCCCTGCTGCGCGAACACCGTAAGGTTTCCATGTTCCACCTGGAGGAAATCTACCCCGGCTGGAACGGGCTGGCCGCCGGAGTTGAGCGGTATGTGAGCACGGTGCTGGAGCCGCTGAGCCAGGGAATCCCGGCGCAGTGGGCCAGCTGGGACTGGGAAAACCACTACGACGGGGCGCAGCGCACTACTGCCCCCGCCGACGTCGTCATCATGGAGGGCGTCGGGGCGGCGCACGCCTCCGCCCGGCCCCTCGTTGACGTCGTCATCTGGGTGGAAGCCGACGCCGCGGACCGGAAGCTGCGCGCGCTGGAACGCGACGGCGGGACCTACGAGGCGTTTTGGGACCAGTGGGCCGAGCAGGAGGATGAGCTGCTGGCGCAGGACAGTCCGGCCGCGGCGGCGGACCTGCTGGTCGAGGGCCGGGCGGATGGCTCTGCCCCGGCCCAGGTCCTGCTGGCGTTGGGCTCGCTTCCCTCCATGGAGGCGTTGCTGGCCCCCGAACGCGCACGGCGCCGAGGCCTGGAACTGCAGGTGGAGCGGCTGGACGCCTACCCGGACCCGGGCCCGCTGTTCGCCGCGCTGTATGGCGGATCGGCAAATGCGGTGTGGTTGGACAGCTCCGACGCGGCGGGCGGCGAGACGGAGCGCAACCGGTTCTCCATCATGGCCGACGACGGCGGCGGCTTCGGCCAGTTGGCTAGGCACGGCTCGGGTGCCACCTGGGTATCCGGGACCGGTGTCACCGCGAGGATACCGGGCCCGTTCTTCCGCTGGCTGGATACCGTGTGGGGGCGCCGGGCCGTCCGGACTCCGGACGGCTACGACTGCGGGTTCGCGCTCGGATGGCTGGGTTACCTGGGCTATGAACTCAAGCGCGAAACGGGAGGATCGGACGCGGCCGGCCCGGACACAGCCGGCCGGAACGACGACGCGAGCCTGCTCTTCGCCGGCCGGGCCGTCGTCGTCGACCACACCCGGCGCTGCCTCTTCCTGCTCACCCTCACCGCCCCCTTCGCCCCGGCGAATGCCGATGAAGTGGACACCTGGACGGAGACCGTTCGCGCCGAGGTGGCCCGGATCGGGGCCGCCGGGACGCCGACTGCGGAACCGGGCGAAATTGCCCCCGCCGGACGGGTACCCGTTTTTTCGGTCCGCGATTCCGTCACCAGTTACAAGGACAAGATTGCGCAGGCGCAGGCGGAGATCGCCGAGGGGAACTCGTACGAGATCTGCCTGACCACGGCCCTGACCGCCAGCACGCCGGCGCCGGTGGACCCGTGGCTGACCTATCTGCGGCTGCGCCTGCGCAATCCGGCACCCTTCACCGGCTACCTGCGCTTCGGAGAGCTCGCCGTCGGCAGCACCTCGCCGGAGAGGTTCCTGCGGATCACCGCGGACGGCGCGATGCGCGCGGAGCCCATCAAGGGCACCCGCCGCCGGCATCCGGATCCGGTCCGCGACGTCGAGCTCAGGTCCGAGCTGGAACACTCGGCCAAGGACCGGGCCGAAAACGTCATGATCGTCGACCTGCTCCGCAACGATCTTTCCCACTTTGCGCTGCCGGAATCCATCGCCGTACCGCGGCTGTGCGCCATCGAAAGCTACGCCACGGTGCACCAGATGGTCAGCACCATCGACGCCCAGCTGCGGCCCGGGTCCTCCCGCGCGGAGGCGGTTGCGGCGGCCTTCCCGGCCGGCTCGATGACCGGCGCCCCCAAAATCAGCACGATGGCCATCCTGGACGGGCTGGAGGGCGCCCCGCGGGGAATCTATTCGGGCGCCATTGGATACTTCTCCCTCACCGGCGCCACCGACCTCTCGGTCACCATCCGCACGCTGGTGATGGAAACCACGGACGACGGCGGCCGGCTGAGTCTGGGCGTGGGCGGCGCCATCACTGCGGATTCGTCACCGCATGAGGAATGGCTGGAAGTGCGGGCCAAGGCCTACGGGGTGCTCTCCGCCCTGGGCGCGGAGTTCCCGCCGGAGCGCTGAGGCCGCTCGGGGCTTACTGGAGGGTGGCCGTCAGCCGGGCGACGTTGTCCACGTAACGGGCCAGGATCGGCCGGGCCTGCCACTCGTCGAGATTGAGCTCGCGCGATTTCTCCCGGTAGCCGTCCTCCACCTGACGCATCCGTTTCACGATGTCGTGGCCCAGCAGCATCACCGAGACCTCCAGATTCAGCGAAAAGCTGCGCATGTCCATATTGCTGGATCCCAGCACCGCCACGTCCTCGTCCACGGTGAAGTGCTTCGAGTGAAGCACCTTCGGCGCGGAGTACAGGAAAATCCGCACACCGGCCTCCAGCAGCGCCTCGTAGTACGAGCGCTGGGCATGGTGGACCAGGAACTGGTCCCCCTTTTCGGAGACGAACAACTCCACCTCCACACCGCGCTGGGCCGCCGTCGTAATGGCGTAGAGAAGCGAATCATCCGGCACAAAATACGGGCTGGAAATGGTGATGCGGTGTTGTGCCGAGTAGAGCAGGGTGTTGAACAGCCGCAGGTTGTTTTCCGTGACGAAGCCGGGTCCGCTGGGCACCACCTGGCACATCACGCCGCCGTGCGGAGCATCCCAGTGGTGGGAGGTCAGCTCATCCGCCAAGGATTCCTCGGTCTCGCTGGACCAGTCGGTGGCGAACATGACGTTCAGCGTGCCCACGATCGGGCCCTCCAGCCGGGCCATCAGCTCCACCCAGGTCCGGCCCACCTTGCGGTGGTGCTTGTTGCGGTACGACGGTTCGATCAGGTTCTGCGAGCCGGTGAACCCGATCAGTCCGTCCACCACCAGGATCTTGCGGTGGTTGCGCAGATCCGGCCGCCGCCAGGTTCCCAGGAAGGGCTGCAGTGGCAGCATCCTGCGCCACTGTATTCGGCTGCGCTTAAGCCGGCGGATCAGCTGGCGGTATTTGGGCACCCGCAGCGAACCGAGGTGGTCAAAGAGGACGCGCACGCGCACGCCCCGCTCGGCGGCGGCCTCGAGTTCGCGCAATAGCCGTTCGGTGGAAGCGTCGGAGCTCATGATGTAGAACTCCGCGTTGACGAATTCCGTTGCCGAGCTGACCGCGTCCGCCATGGCATCCAGCGACTCCTGGTAGTCGTTGATGAGCTCCACCGTGTTGCCGTCCAGGCACGGGAACGAGCCGAGACGGCGGTTCAGGCCGATGGCCGAATTAATCCACTCCGGGCCCTGGTACCGCGGCACCGCCAGTGCGATGTCCTGGGTGCTGGCCAGCACCCGCCGGCTGACGTCCGCCTGGTATTCCCGGCGGCGGCGGGAGAGCCGGAAGTTGCCGAAGAGCAGGAAGAGCGCCAGCCCCAGCAGCGGGAGGAAGAAGATGCACAGCAGCCAGGCCATCGCCGTCGTCGGCCGCCGATTACCGGGAATGACGCCGAGCATGACAACGCGAATCAGCAGGTCCACCACCGCGGACAGGAACACGAACCAGGCGGGCGCGACCTCCAACCCCAGAAGCGGCCAAAGCATCCCTGCACCCCTTATTTTGTTTGCGATCCTGATCACGGTCAGCCTATCCGCTGGCCGGCTGCGCCGCCCGCAGGAGACGCAGCACGGCCGCGACCCGGCGCGGAAAGACCAGCTGCAATCATTGGTGCATGACAGTAAGTGATGTGTGGTCCTCGCGGTCCACCGAGGCAGGGAGCGTGCGGCTCGTTCCGCTGTCGGGGGACGCCCTTCGGGCCTTAGCCAACGGTGATCTGGACCTGGCCGGTTCATTGACCTCCGACGCCCTGACGCCGTACCTCGTTTCAGCCGAGTGCCGCTGCGTTTGGAAACGCCGGAGCGAGCAGATTGAGGCTGCTCCGGCGGACGCCGAGTGGATCACCCGGCTGATTGTCCATCTTCCCGCGGGGCTCGCGGTCGGCCGGGCCGGTTACCACGGTCCTCCTGACGCTGCCGGCATGATTGAAGTCGGCTATTCCGTGGACCCTGATCACCGGCGAAAGGGTTACGCGCGGGCGGCCCTGGTGATACTGCTGGACACCGCCAGGGCTTTACCCACCGTCCGGACCGTCCGGGCAACCATTACGCCGGACAATGCGCCGTCCCGGAGCCTGGTTGATCAATACGGGTTTATCGAAGTGGGAGAGCAGTGGGACGAGGAAGACGGTCTCGAACTCGTTCTGGAACTGGACGTTGGCGACGCGTAGCAAGTACCCCCAACTGCGGCCCGGCGGCGAAAGCTTGGTCCTCAAATGCACGGTTCACTTAGCTTCTTCCTGACGGTCCGCGGCGGCCCCTGATCGAATGAGCGCCCAAGGGTGCCGCACCTTTGCGAATGGGTACGGCGGCCAAAAACAGCAAATCCATCCCCTGGGGTTGCTGGGCTGTTTTGTCGGTGGGCTCTGGGAGAGTGGGGTTATGGAGGAATTCGAGGATCGGGCACGGGGCTGGGACCCTGCGCAGGAACGGCCGGCGACGACGGCTCCTGCGCTGCCTGCGCCTGCTCCTGCGCCTGCTCCTGCTCCTGTCCTGCCTGCGCCGGTTCCGGACTTCCCGCTGGCCGCGGTGGTGCTGCCCGCGGTGCCGGTCTTTGACCCTGATGATCCCGCGGCCCGGTTTCCGGGCCGCGGCGCCCGCTCCGCGGACGGGGTGAACCTGACCGTGGCCTGGGTGCGTGCCATGCAAACCCGTTACAACGCAGCGGTGGCCGCCGTCGTTGAAATCGCCGCGCTGGAGGCCCGCACCGCCGCGCTGAAAGCCCGCGTGGTGGCGGACCTGACCACCGTCAGTGCCCGGATGGGCTCCG
>JALYYI010000249.1 GCA_030946705.1 Actinomycetota bacterium
CACCACGGTCGCTCCGGCGTCCACCCGGGCCAGCGCACGGGCCAGGGCCAGCCGGCGCAGTTCCCCCGGGCTGAGCTCGGCCGGGTGCGAACCGGCGAGCTGGCCGATCCCGACCCGCTCCAGCAAAGCATCGATGCCGCCGGTTATCCGGGCGGAATCCCCGCCTCCGCGGTACAGCGCCATCTCGCCCCGGACGGTGTCCGCTGCGGTGACAGGGTGCTGGGGCACCCAGGCGACCCGGTCCGGGTCCAGTCCGCTGATCTCGCCGCGGACCTCCGTTCCCTCCGTTGCGGCCACCAGGCCAGCCAGCACCCTGAGCAGCGTCGACTTTCCGCAGCCGCTCGGACCGGCGACGCCGGTGATCCAGCCTGCCGGAGCGACAAGGTCCTGCGACTCCAGCGCCGCGGCCGAGCGGTCCGCATACCGCACCGTCAGGCCCCGGACGACGACGGCCTCGGCCACCGCCGTCGCGTCCGCACCCGCGCCGCCGTCGTGCCCACCGCTCCTGACCAGCGGCTGTACCAGCGGCTGCGCGACGGGGGCATCCAGCACGCGCCGGGCACGCTGCATCGCCTCGCGGCCGTCGTCGCTGGCATGGTGGGCCGTTCCCAGTTCGCGCAGCGGCAGGTAGCACTCCGGTGCCAGGATCAGCACCAGCAGCCCGGTTTCGAGCCCCATGCCGCCCTGCACCAGCCGGATGCCGATGAAAACGGCGACGACGGCCACGGAGAGTGTGGCAATGAGTTCCAGGGCGAGGGCGGACAGGAACGCCACGCGCAAGGTGGCCATGGTGGTCACGCGGTATTCCTCGGACACCCGGCGCAGCGCCTCCGTCTGCGCGCGGGCCCGGCCGAGCCCCACCAGCACGGGCAGGCCCTTGGCCAGTTCCACCAGGTGGTTGGACAGTGTGGCGAGTGCCCCGGCGGCGCGCTCCACCCGGTCGCGGGTCTGCCAGCCGATCAGCACCATGAACAATGGCACCAGCGGCACGGTGAGCACAATGATGACGGCGCTGACCCAGTCGGCCAGCAGTATCCGCGCGCCGATCAGCAGCGGCACGACGGCGCAGCCCACCAGGGCGGGAAGGAACTGGGTGTAGTAGTTGTCCAGCGCATCCAGCCCCCGGGTGGCAAGAACCGTGCCGGCGCCCTGGCCGTCGGCCGCAGCGCCCGCCCCGGTACCCGCGTTGTGCACCAGCCGCTCCGCCAGCCGTCGACGCAGCTCCTCCTTGGCGCCGAGCGCCGTGCGCCGGGCCACGATCTGGCTGGCCCACACCACCAGCGCACGCGCCACTGCCGCTCCGGATCCCCAGGCCAGCGCGGGAAAGAGCCCGCTCCCGCTGCCGGTTCCCACGCCGGTCCCGGCGGCGGCGATGACGCCCACCACTGCGGCGGCAACGGCCTGCGCCAGCACCAGAGCGCACAAGGCCTTCAGCGCGCTGAGCAGGCCAAGCAAGTACAGGCTCCCGCGGGCGCCCGGCGGGACCGGCGTGTTGAGGCGAGCTGCCATCTCAGCCCTGCCCGACGGCGGGAACAACATCGTGCTGGGCGGGAAGGTGCGCCGCACTGATGCGCTTGCGGAAGACCCAGTAGGTCCACGCCTGGTACGCCAGCACCAGCGGAACGCCGAAGCCGGCGACGATGCTCATCAGGCCCAGGGTGTACGGGGAAGAGGAGGCGTTGCTGACGGTCAGATCCCACGCGTGGTTCAGCGTGGAGGGCAGCACCTTGGGGAAGACGGAGCCGAAGATGGCGGCGCTGCCGGCCAGCAGGAAAATGCCCATGGCCAGAAAGCTGCGCCCTTCACGGCCGCGCCCGGCCAGCCGCCAGGAGGCTGCGGCGGACGCCACGGCCAGGACGATCAGCAACCAGCAGGCCCATTTGCCGTTCTGCACGGTGACGGCCACCGCCCAGCCGGCCAGCGGCAGCAGCCCCACCGGCAGCCAGCGGCGGAAGAGTCTGCGGGCACGGTAGCGGATATCGCCGTCGGTCTTGAGCATCAGGAAGGCCGCGGCGTGAATCAGGCAGAAACCGACGACGGCAAGGCCACCGAGCACGGCGTAGCCGTTGAACCAGGCGAAGGGCCCGCCCACCCGGTCGCCGTTGGCGTTCAGCGGCAGTCCGGTGGTGGTCAGCGCCAGTGCGGCGCCGACCCCGAACGCGGAGACGAAGGAGCCGACGGCGATGGCCCAGTCCCAGCGGTTGCGCCAGCTTTCCGAATTCACCTTCCCACGGTATTCGAACGCCACCGCACGGAAGATCAGACCGAGCAGGACCAGCACCAGGGGAAGGTAGAGGGCGGAGAAGAGGGACGCGTACCACAGCGGGAAGGCCGCAAAGGTGGCGCCCCCAGCGGTGATCAGCCAGACCTCGTTGCCGTCCCATACCGGTCCGACGGTGTTCAGCAGCACGCGGCGCTCGTCGTTGTTGCGGGCAAAGAGCTTCATCAGCATGCCCACGCCCAGGTCAAACCCCTCCAGGAAGAGGTAGCCGGTCCACAGGATGGCGATCAGCACAAACCAGATTGTCGGCAGTGTTTCCATGGTTTTCCTTCGGTCTCGGTTCAGTCTCGGCGCGGTACAGTCTCGGCGCGGTCGGCGGACGGTCAGTACGCGAACGCGAGGACGTCGTCGTCGTGATTGGTATCGTCTTGATCCGTCCCGCCGCCGGGGCCTGAATGGGCCAGTTCCGGCATGGCGGACACCACCCCGCCGCGGATGTACCGGACCAGCAGCCGGACCTCCACCACCAGCAGCGCCGCGTACACCGCCCCGAGCGCGACCAGGGAGAAGATCAGCTCCCCGGCGGACACCCCGGGTGAGACGGCCGCGGCGGTGAACATGAAGACCTGGTCAATGCCGCTCATTTGCGGATTGGGGGCGACAACGAAGGGCTGGCGGCCCATTTCGGTGAAGATCCAGCCGGCCGAGTTGGCACCGAAGGGTGCCAGGATTCCGAACAGGGCCAGCCGCATCAGCCATTTCGACGACGGCACGGTCCCCTTGCGGACGATGACCAGGGCAACCAGTGCCGCCAGGGCGGCCAGCCCGCCGAAGCCGATCATCATCCGGAATCCCCAGTAGGTGACGGCCATCACGGGCACGTACTGGATCGGCTGGCCCGCCCGGTCCCCGTAGATCGGGTTGTCGGGCAGGTTGGTGCCGTACTTGGCCTGGTACTCCGGCACCAGGGAGTTGACCCCTTTGATGTCCGTGCTGAAGTCGTTGTGCGCCAGGAAGGAAAGCAGCCCCGGAACCTCGATCACCGCCACCACGGCGTTGCAGTCCTTGCTGCCCACATCCCCGACGGAGAGCACCGAGAAGCTGGTGCCGTCGTGGCAGGCAGCCTCGGCGGCGGCCATCTTCATGGGCTGCTGCTGGAACATCAATTTGCCCTGCATATCGCCGGTGATGGCGGTCCCCGCGAAGGCAAGCATCGCGACCACAGCGCCGATTCGCAGCGACCGCAGCCAGACCTTGTGGTCAATCCTGTCCCGCCCCGGAATGGTCGCGGACTCCCCCACCACGACGCGGCCGTCGGCGCCCACCGTGTCGATCCCGTCCCTGCGGCGCCGCCACAGGTGGTACCAGGAGATCCCCAGCAGGAAACCTCCGGCGACGGCGACGGCACCCGTGAGGGTATGCGGGAAGGCGACCAGCGCGGTGTTGTTGGTGAAAACCGCCCACGCATCCACCATCCGCGGCCGGCCGTTGACCAGCTGCACGCCCACCGGATGCTGCATCCAGGAGTTTGCGACGATGATGAAGTAGGCGGACAGCACCGAACCCAGTACCGCGATCCACAGGCAGGCCAGGTGGATGCGGGCGGGCAGCTTCTTCCAGCCGAAGATCCACAGGCCCAGGAAGGTGGATTCGACGAAGAACGCCAGCAGTGCCTCCATCGCCAGCGGCGCCCCAAAAACGTCGCCCACAAAGCGGCTGTATTCGCTCCATGCCATGCCGAACTGGAACTCCTGCACAATGCCGGTGGCCACGCCCATGATGAAGTTGATCAGGAAGAGCTTGCCCCAGAACTTGGTCATCCGGAGGTATTCCTCCTTGCCCGTGCGCTGCCAGGCGGTCTGCAGCAGCACCACCAGCAGCCCCAGGCCAATGGTCAGCGGCACCATCAGGAAGTGGTAAACCGTCGTGATGCCAAACTGCCAGCGGGCAATATCCAGTGCTTCCATCTTTTCCCCTCAGCGCGGATCCGGGATACTTCTACGGTCTGTAGAAAATCAACTTCTACTGAGTGTAGAACAATTTGCGGAAATCGGGTACATTTAGATCAAGACAGCTGAATCAGCGATGACAGAAGGATTTACGTGGCCACTCTTGGGGAGCTCGAACGAGCCGTCATGGATCTCTTGTGGGAACATCCGACGGCGATGACCGCCAACACGCTCCGGGATCTGCTGACGCAGCGTCCGGCGTCCGGCAACAAGGACGGCGCCGACTCGAAGGAGCTGGCCGTCACCACCGTGCTGACCGTCCTTTCCCGGCTCGAAAAGAAGGGACTGGTCGAGCGCGAACGGGACATCCGCCCGCACCGCTACCGGTCCGTCACCACGCGCGCGGACCACACCGCCGAGCTGATGCTCGAGGTCCTGGGTTCCGCACCAGACAGGGAGGCCGTACTGGCCCGCTTCATCGGAACCGTGGGCGACGGCGAAGCCGCCACCTTGCGCAAACTGCTCGGCCACTCCTAGCGCCGGCACAAGCCGCCGTTTAGGGCCACGCCATGTTCTGGACCTCCTGGTTCCTCGCGGTGCTCGCCGTCGTGCTGGCCTGGCCGGTCCCGCTCGTGCTCTCCCGCGCGCACTGGCCGGCGCGCTCGCCCTTCACCGCCATGGTGCTGTGGCAGGCCATTGCCCTGGCGGGCGGGCTCTCGATGATCGGCGCCATGCTGGTCTTCGGTCTGGTTCCTCTGGGCGACAACCTGATCTCCGGCCTGCGCCACCTGGCCGGGATCATGCTGGGTAACACCGCGGGACCGGCGCTGGATTTATGGAACGCGTTTGCCCTCAGCGCGGCGGCACTGCTGCTGGCCCATCTGCTGTTCACGCTGCTTCTGACTTACGTCCGGATCCAGCGCCAGCGCAGGCGGCACCGCGAACTCCTGCACCTGCTCAGTTCTCCCGCCGCGGACCGTCCCGGCACCGTAGTCATCAGCCACGACGTCCCGGTGGCCTACTGCCTGCCCGGCGGGGCGCGGTCCGTGACGGTGCTTTCCGACTCCCTGATGAACCTGCTGGAACCGGATGAGCTCCGTGCCGTGCTGATCCACGAAAACACCCACCTGATCCAGCGCCACCACCTGCTGCTGTGGGCCTTCGCCGCCTGGCGTTCAGCACTGCCCTGGTTGCCCACCTCGCGGCTGGCCCAGCGCGCCGTCAACTCGCTCATTGAGATGCTGGCCGATGATGAGGCTCTGAAAACCGTTGACCGCGCCACCCTGATCAAAGCCATCGCCCTGGTGGCCAGCGGCTCGGCCGAGCTGCCCGCCAGCGACCTGGTGGATGCCGGCGGCGCCCTGATCGACACGCCGGAGACGACGTCGGCCCGGCTGGGGAGGCTGATCACCCCGGCGCCGCCCCTGGCCGCGTCGGTCCGCAACGCGGTGCTGGCAGGATCCGTGCTGCTGCTGGCCGTTCCCACCGCCCTGCTGATTGTGCCGGGGCTGCTGGGCTGACGCCGGCAGCGGACGCCTTGCCGCTCAGGCGTCGATGCGTTCCCGGTCCAGGCTGGAGCTGCCGGCGATGATGAAGTCCTTGCGCGGGGCCACGTCGGAGCCCATGAGCAGCTCAAAGGTTTTCTCCGCCGACTCGGCATTCGCGGCGGTGACCCGCCTCAGGGTCCGGTGCCTCGGATCCATGGTCGTCTCGGCCAGCTGGCCGGCGTCCATCTCCCCCAGCCCCTTGTAGCGCTGGATCGGCTCCTTGTAGCGTTTGCCCGTCTTTTCCAGCTGGACCAGCAGCGCGTGGAGCTCCTGCTCCGAATAGGTGTAAATCATTTCGTTGGCCTTGGAACCGGACTGGATAACCTCCACCCGGTGCAGCGGCGGGACGGCGGCATACACCCTGCCCTCGTCGATCATCGGCCGCATGTAGCGGAAGAACAGGGTCAGCAGCAGCGTGCGGATGTGCGCGCCGTCGACGTCTGCGTCCGTCATCAGGATGACCTTGCCGTAGCGTGCCGCCTCAAGGGTAAAGCTGCGGCCGGAGCCGGCGCCCACCACCTGAATCAGCGCGGCGCACTCGGCGTTGGAGAGCATGTCCCCCACCGAGGCCTTCTGCACATTAAGGATCTTGCCGCGGATGGGCAGCAGCGCCTGGAAATCGGAGGAGCGTGCCAGCTTGGCGGTTCCCAGGGCACTGTCCCCCTCGACGATGAACAGCTCGCTGCGTTCGACGTCGTCGGTGCGGCAGTCCGCCAGTTTGGTCGGCAGCGATGAGGTCTCCAGCGCGTTCTTCCGGCGCTGGGTCTCCTTGTGCACGCGGGCGGAGATCCGCGACTTCATCTCCGCAACCACCTTTTCCAGCAGCTGCACCGACTGGGCCTTGTCATTGCGGTGCGTGGAGTTCAACTTGGCCGTCAGCTCCTGTTCCACCACCTTGGCCACAATGGTGCGGACCGCGGGTGTCCCGAGAATTTCCTTCGTCTGGCCCTCAAACTGTGGCTCGGCCAGGCGGACGGTGAGGACGGCGGTCATTCCCGCCTGCACATCGTCCTTTTCGATCTTGTCATTGCCCGCCTTGAGCTTGCGCGCGTTGGCCTCGATCACCTTACGGAAGGTCTTCAGCATGGCCTGTTCAAAGCCCTCCTGGTGACGGCCGCCCTTGGGCGTGGCGATGATGTTCACATAGCTGCGCATCGTGGTCTCGTAGCCGATCCCCCAGCGCAGCGCGATGTCCACCTCGCAGTCGCGCTCCACCTCGGTGCTCTTGAGGTGGCCCTTGTCATCCAGGACCGGCACCGTTTCCTTGAAGGTGCTGGTTCCGTGCAGCCGCCAGATGTCCGTGACCGGGGCGTCCGCGGCCAGAAAGTCGACGAACTCCGAGATGCCGCCGTCGTGGTGGAAGATCTCTTCGTGCACCTCGAATTCACCGGGGGTACCGGGCAGCCGGCGCTCGTCCCGGATCGCGATGCGCAGGCCGGGGACCAGAAAGGACGTCTGGCGTGCGCGAGAGGTCAGTTCGTCGTAGGAAAACTTGGCGTCCGGGGTGAAGATCTGCCGATCCGCCCAATACCGGATCCGGGTGCCGGTCACCCCGCGCTTGGTGGAGCCGATCACATCGAGGCTGGATTTTTCGATGAAGGGCTCGAAGGACGCCGTCGGGCTCAGGGTCTTGCCGGTGTCGATGAAGTGCCCCGGCTCGCCCCGACGGAAACACATCTGGTAGGTCTTCCCGCCCCGGTCCACCTGGACGTCGAGGCGGGCGGAGAGGGCGTTGACCACGCTGGCCCCGACGCCGTGCAGACCACCGGAGGCGGTGTAGGAACCGCCGCCGAACTTACCGCCGGCGTGCAGCTTGGTCAGCACCACCTCGACGCCGCTCAGGCCGGTCTTGGGTTCCGCGTCCACCGGGATGCCGCGTCCGTCGTCGTGGATTTCCACGGAATTGTCCGGGTGCAGGATGACCTTGATGCTTTGGCCGAATCCCGCCAGTGCCTCGTCCACCGAATTGTCAATGATTTCCCAGAGGCAGTGCATGAGTC
>JALYYI010000012.1 GCA_030946705.1 Actinomycetota bacterium
GTGCGTGTCCCTGCGCCGCCGGTCCCCGCGCTGCCGGTCCCTGCGCTGCCGGTCCCTGCGTTCACGGACCCTGCGTTCACGGACCCTGCGTTCAGTGAGCCGGCGTCCTCGGACCCCGTGTTCCCGGCGCCAATGTTCGCGGCGCCGGCCGCAGCCTGCCCGTTGCCGTTGTGCGCACCAGCGCCGTGGCCGTCGTCGTGATGGGAAGCGTGAGTGGCCGCGGCAATCGAGGCCAGCGCGGCCCGGGCAGCCTCAGCCTTCGCGTGCCGCTCGG
Organism: Actinomycetota bacterium; assembly: GCA_030946705.1. Taxonomy (GTDB): domain Bacteria; phylum Actinomycetota; class Actinomycetes; order Actinomycetales; family Micrococcaceae; genus Arthrobacter_M. The sequence continues at coordinate 275 of JALYYI010000012.1, forward strand.
CCTCGCTCAGCTCCTCATGTCCGTGGTTTTCCACCAGTTCATGATCGGTGCTCTGCTGCTGACGGCTCCGGCTGCGCTTCTTCTCGTTGCGCGCCGACCGCGGCTGCTCCGGCCGGGCAGACTCGCTGCGCGGTTGCGGGTGGTGCTGCTCGGCGGCAATAGTGTGCGCTCGGCGGTGCTCAACCGGAACGTCGTGCGTGACGACGCCGCGGCCGGCGCAATGCTCGCACTGCTCGCCGAAGACTTCCAGCAGACCGGTGCCCATGCGCTTGCGGGTCATCTGGATCAGCCCCAGCGAGGTGACCTCGGCCACCTGGTGCTTGGTCCTGTCGCGTCCCAGACATTCCACCAGCCGGCGGAGCACCAGATCGCGGTTCGATTCAAGAACCATATCGATGAAGTCGATGACAATGATGCCGCCGATGTCCCGCAGCCGCAGCTGGCGGACGACTTCCTCCGCCGCTTCCAGGTTGTTCTTGGTGACGGTTTCTTCCAGGTTGCCGCCGGAGCCGGTGAACTTTCCGGTATTGACGTCGACGACGGTCATCGCCTCGGTGCGGTCGATCACCAGCGAGCCGCCGGAGGGCAGGAAGACCTTGCGTTCCAGGGCCTTGGAAATCTGCTCATCGATGCGGTGCGCGGCGAAAATGTCCTCGTCCCGGGTCCACTTCTCCAGCCGGTCCACGAGATCAGGCGCCACATAGGTGACGTAGGCCTCGATGGTGTCCCAGGCGTCGTCGCCGGAGACGATCAGCCTGGTGAAGTCCTCGTTGAAGACGTCGCGGACGACCTTGATGGTCAGGTCCGGTTCGCCGTAGAGCATCTCCGGAGCCAGGGTCTTGGTGGAGGTGGCACGCGATTCGATGCCCTCCCACTGCGCCCGCAGCCGGTTGATGTCATGCGTGAGCTCTTCCTCGCTGGCACCCTCCGCCGCGGTGCGGACGATGACGCCGGCGCTTTCCGGCAGGTGGTCCTTCAGGATCCGCTTCAGGCGGTTGCGCTCAACATCGGGAAGTTTGCGCGAGATTCCGGTCATGGAGCCACCCGGCACGTAGACCAGGTAGCGGCCCGGCAGCGAAACCTGGCTGGTGAGCCGGGCGCCCTTGTGCCCCACCGGGTCCTTGGTGACCTGGACCAGCACGGCGTCCCCGGACTTGAGCGCGTTTTCGATCCGGCGCGGCTGGCCGTCAAGGTGCGCCGCGTCCCAGTTGACCTCACCGGCGTACAGCACGGCGTTGCGGCCGCGGCCGATGTCCACGAAGGCGGCTTCCATGCTGGGCAGCACGTTCTGGACCTTACCCAGGTAGACGTTGCCGATCAGCGAATCCTGCTGGGTCTTGGAGACGAAGTGCTCGGCCAGGATGCCGTCCTCCAGCACGCCGATCTGGATCCTGTCATCGGCCTGGCGGACCACCATGGTGCGGTCCACGGATTCGCGGCGGGCCAGGAACTCCGCCTCGGTGATCACGGTGCGGCGACGTCCGGTGTCCCGCGATTCGCGGCGGCGCTGCTTCTTCGCTTCCAGCCGGGTGGAGCCGCGCAGGCTGGTCACCTTGTTGGAGGCCGGAGCCTCGGTGTGCTGGCGCGGCGCGCGCACCCGGGTAACGGTGTTGGGCGGGTCATCGTCATTGCCGCCGCTCAGTTCCAGATCCTGGTCGCCGCGGCGGCGGCGGCGACGGCGTCTGGAAGTCACGCCGTCGGCCTCGGTGCCGTCGCCGGCTTCCCCGGTGTCGGCGTCGGTGTCCTCGTCGGTGCCCTCGCCGCCCGCGGCGGTCTCTCCACCGGAGTTCCGTCCGCGGCGGTTGCGGCTGCGTCGACGACGGCGGCCACCCTCACCGGCTTCCGCTTCCTCGTCCTCCTCTTCCCGTGCCTTCGTCGGTGCCGGGGCAATGGCGGTGGTCAGGTCCGGTGCCTGGAACAGCACGGAGACGGGGGCTGCGGGCTGGACGAACAGTGCCGGGCGCCGGTCGGCGTCCACATCGCCCGCGTCCGCGCCGGTCGGTGCCTTGCCAGTCTGGGCCGTTGGTGCGGCGTTCGCGCCAGCAGCGTCCTCGCCGGGCGCTTTGGATGTCGCTGCCGGTGCGGCGATCTGCTCGGGAGCCGCTTGCTCTGCAGCCGCGGCGGCGCCCGAATCGGCGGCTGCGGATGCGGCCGCCGCCGAACGGCTCTGGCGCTTCTTGCGAATCGGGGCCGCGGCTTCGATGGGTGCGGGCTCGGTGGGCCCTGCTTCGACGGGGGCAGCTGTCGCGGATCCGCTGGCCCCGGCGGCAGTGGAGCCAGCCGTGGAGCGACGATCGGCGCTGGATGTATCTGCGGTTGCGGAGCTGTCCGCGGAAGGGGTGCCCGTCGGGGATACCGGCCCGGTCGCGGCCGGGGAGGAAGCCTTCGCGGAAGCCCGGCGGCGGGGAGCCCGCTTGGGCGGCGCCTCGTCAAGGGGTGCTGCGGGCACCTCGACAACGGAGGCCGAGTCCTCCGGCGCCCCGCCGGCGGCATTGGAGCCGGTCGCAGCCGCCTTCCGGGCGCGGGTCCGCCGCGCGGGTGCTTTGGCGGCCGGGGCGCCGTCAGCCGTCACCGGCTGGGCCGGTGCGACAGCCTCCTCAGTTGCGGTTTCAATGGGTGCGCCCTGATCCGTCTGAGCGGGCTCTCCGGCGGGCTTGGTCGCCTTGCGGCGGGGGCGCGCTACCTTCTTGGCGGCCGGCTCGGCTGCAGGCACCGACGCATCGGTGCCAGGTTGGCCGGTTGATGCGCCAGCCACGGCAGCAGTTGTACCGGCTGCCTGGGCGTCGCTTTTGGTTGCGGATGTTGCCGGGAAAAGCTGATCATTATCCATCTGTGGCGTCATTCCAGCCCCCGCAGCGCCGCCACATCCGGCGCCCAAGGGGCGAAATTGTCAAAACCCGCGGGCGTTGACAGAAGTCATTTGAATACCTTCAAGGTCGCACCAACCATGGGGTGCGGCATCACTCGAAAGCCAGTGGCGCCTTTTCTCTCCCGCTGTGGGTCTATCCCAGCAGGGGCCGCTCGGTGGATATCGGATCGACGCCGGGCATCTTCATCCCGTACGCTTCCGATGCGTCACCGGCGAGCTTGAACGCTTGCCACTGGACCGGAAAACGCATGTGGATCATTTTCCAGCCAGACTCATTGTCTCACACGGCACCCTTCGGTGCCCGTATTAACCATTTGTCCCGCGCCGCTACGTTCGCGGCTGACCGATCGGTGCTACTGCCCCTTCCGGCCCGCGCCGAGCTTCCCGGGCTAGAATCGGGTCAGATCCGCACTCGATGGAAAATAAGGTGAAAATGGTACGGCCCAAAATCTCTTCAGGCGGCACGTTTGAGGACAACCGCGACGCCCAGCAGGCACAGGTGCACGCGGGGAACCAGGTGCCCGCGGGAAACTCCGTGCCGGGGATGGAATCGGGCCACACGGGCAACCGCCCGATAGGGATCCGGGACGAGTCACGCCTGCACGCCATGACCCGGCAGAAGCCTTACGCCTGGCTCCTTGTCGCTACGGGCTTCGTTGCCTGGCTCGCATCGGGCGCGCTGGTGCTGGACCGGCTGGAACTGTACAAGAACCCCAACGCGGTCACCAGCTGCGACCTGAATGTCTGGGTGTCCTGCGGCTCGGTCATGAAGACCCACCAGGCGGAAATCTTCGGATTCCCGAATCCGCTGATCGGCGTTTTTGCCTTCGCCGTCGTCATCACCACTGGCATGGCGATGCTGGCCGGGGCGCGGTTCGGGCGTTCCTACTGGGTGGGCCTGCAGACCGGCGTCACGCTGGGCATGGCGATGATCTGCTGGCTCTGGTTCCAGGCGTTGTACGTGATCGGGATCCTCTGCCCCTACTGCATGGTCGTTTGGGCGATGATGATCCCGCTGTTCATCTGGACCACGGTCCGCAACCTGCAACACGGGGTTATCCCGGCTCCGCCGGCCCTCACCAAATTCCTGGCCGACTGGGCCTGGACCATTGTCGGATTGCTGTATCTGGCCGTGATTGCCAGCATCTTCTTCCGCTTCATCAACCTGTTCATCGGCGGGGCCGGCTGACCCTTAGAGCACGAAAAGGCGATTTACATTCCACAACGGATGCTGGTGCCGCTGCTGCTCATGGGACAGGTGTGCAGCACTTGACCAGCCTGAGTGACGCCATCTGTTGCCCTGTGAAAGTTGCCCTGTGAAAGTCGCGCTGTGAAAACGGACGGTCAGCTGAACCAGATGGCGATCTCCCGGTCGGCGGACTCGGCCGAGTCGGAGCCGTGGACCAGGTTCTGCTGGACTTTCAGGCCCCAGTCGCGGCCAAAGTCGCCGCGGACGGTACCCGGGGCCGCCGTCGTCGGATCCGTAGTGCCGGCCATCGACCGGAAGCCTTCAATGACGCGCTCCCCCTCGAAAATCGCCGCGACCACAGGGCCGCTGAGCATGAATTCCACCAGCGGCTCGTAGAACGGCTTGCCGGCGTGCTCCTCGTAGTGCTGCTCCAGCTGGCCGCGGGTGGCATCGGTCTTCTTCAGCTCGACCAGCGTGTAACCTTTGGCCTCGATGCGGGCAAGAATGGCGCCGGTCAGATTGCGGCTCACGCCGTCCGGCTTAATCAGTACAAGAGTGCGCTCAGTGCTCACAGTTGCTCCATAATCTTTGATTGGGAGGGATTCCTTAGTCAGTCTACGGGCTGGGGGACGGGGCTATTCTTCCTGCGCCTCCGCGCCGGACGTTGGACCGTCCCCGGCCGCCGGAGCATCCCCGGGCTGCGCATCAAACGCCTCCTGTTCCCTGTCGCGCTTCGCGTTTTCTCGGTCGAGCCGCCAGCCCACTCGCAGCGCGTACCACCACGCCAGGGCAAACAGCACCCCGATCACGAACATCATCGGTTCCAGGAACCCGGTGGCGATCAGCACCAGCTGCAATACCCAGCCCAGCGCCGGGCCCCATTTCCT